>DASYIN010000173.1:0-9797 GCA_035997505.1 Steroidobacteraceae bacterium
GGTGCTCGGCAACTGGGGTGCCGATCAGAGAAACTTCGGTGATGGCGTCGGTGCAAGGAGCCAAATGCTACGGGTGGGTTGGGAGCCGCCGTTCGGCGGCTACCTCGAGGCGCGCGCGCGTACCCTGCAAAATCAAACCTACTACGGCGGCGACAACCGAACATTCGTGCCCACGCCCGGCGCATTTCCTTACGTTCACTACTATGATTTTTCGCTGCGCTATTCCCGGCCGTGGAACGGTCTCGTCGTCGGCGGCGAGGCTTTGGGCGGCCGCGATGTCGATGGCAGTGCATTTTCCCGCTTCTCCGGTTTTGTCCGCTACGGCGGCGAGGCGCGGACTCGCGACGACGGCGCATACGGTGATGACGATGCTGAGTCGCACACCGTCGATCACCACGGTGCCGAGGTATTCGTCGATGCAGGCGTGAACGCAAACAAGGTGCGCACCGACCTCGAGAAGGGGATCCCCATTACGACGTCGCAAGTGGCCTACGGGCCGCACTTCGGCTTCGGCGCCCGCCGCGCGGTCAGCTCCACCAATGATCTCGGCGTGCGCGCAGAACTCGATCAGGTCGATGGCCACCTGCTCATTGGCCTGCGCGCGCTCGATTATCGCCACCGCTTTGACGGGCCGTTCGCTTTGAGTCTTTTCGGCGGTGTCGCTCGCTACAACGTGGAGACGCCCGCCACCTCGCTGTATGCTGGCGTGGGAGGACAGTGGCGCGACGTGTTGCCTGCTTGGGACCTTAACCTCGATTTCCGGTACGCCCAAAATCTGGCGCGTGATCACGTATTGGCGAGCGACGTGCAGGGTGAGCGGCCGGAAACCTTCTACAAGATCGAGAGCGCAACGCTGTACGTGTCCCGACGTTTTTGAGTGAAAAATCACTATATAAAAAAGCTTTCCAGACGGTTGCGCGGTAAGTGGCGGGAAAGGTCGCTCGGTGAGCACGGCATTGCAATCGTTGCGGAGACGAAAAACGGCCGGTTGTGCGTGCACGCAGGGGACTTCAATGTCTCGCGCTCATTGCTGCAGAACGGCGAATACGATTGGCCGCAAATCACCTGGCTGAAGCGAGTGCTCGACGCCCGATCGCGGGTCGTCTTTGCCGGGGCGCACATCGGCGCAGTGCTGATTCCGCTGGCGCGCATGACCGCAACGCGCTCGCTCATCGCCTATGAGCCGAGCCCGCGCAACTTCAAGCTGCTGAACATCAATTTGGAGTTGAACGGCATCGACGGCGTGATCACCATCAATGCGGCGTTGGCGGATCGGCCCGGCACCATTCAATTCACCGAAAATAGCATCAATACCGGCAACAGCCGGATTGCGCCCGCGGATGGTGAAATCACCGTGAATTTGGAAACCCTCGACCGCACCACGCCGCAGGATTGGAATTCGATCGATCTCATCGTGATGGACACCGAGGGCAGCGAGGTTGCCGCCATGCGCGGCGCGCGCACCACTTTGGCGAAGACCAGGAATCTGTACATCGAATTCTCGCCCGAACAGCTGCACGAGCAGGGCAGCAGCGCCGCGGAATTTGCTGAAATCGTGGAGAGACATTTCAAGTCGGCCTACGTTTTCGGCGCGCCGATTCTGTTCTTCGGCCCTGAGAAATTTTCCGAATACCTGAAGTCGCTGCAGCACCATCGCAGCCTTTTGCTGAATATCCTCTTCACCCAAGACCTCGAGGCGAATCCGCTGCGCATGGAGAACTGACATGGACAGACCCCCTCTGCCGCCGTTTACTATTGAAACCGCAGCGCAAAAGGTTCGAATGGCCGAGGATGGCTGGAACACGCGCGAGCCCAAACGAGTGGCACTTGCCTACACCGTCGACAGCCAGTGGCGCAATCGCTCGGAATTCCTCCGCGGCCGCGATGCCATCGAGGCATTTCTCGTACGCAAGTGGGCCCGGGAACTGGACTATCGATTGATCAAGGAGCTGTGGGCCTTTCGCGAGAACCGAATTGCCGTGCGCTTCGCCTATGAGTGGCATGACGACAGCGGCCACTGGTTTCGCAGCTACGGCAACGAGAATTGGGAATTCGATGAGCACGGCCTGATGAGGCTGCGCCTGGCCGGCATCAACGACCTGCCGATTGCCGAGTCGGACCGCCTCTACCGTTGGCCTCTCGGGCGTCGCCCGGACGATCACCGCTCCTTGAGCGATCTGGGACTGTGACGAGCGGCCTCGCGGTTCTGAAGAACCGCGACTTCAAACTGTACCTTGCGTCCCGGTTTTGCGCTTCGATTGCCACGCAAATGGTGATCATGGCGGTTGGCTGGCAGGTGTATCACATCACCGGGCGAGTGCTGGATCTCGGCCTGATCGGCCTCTCGCAGTTTCTGCCGTTTTTGTGTTTGGTGCTGTTCGCCGGACATGTCGCCGATCAGTTCGATCGGCGCCTGATCATCATGTTGGGCCACTGCGCGTATGCAATCTGCACAGTGCTGCTGCTCAGTTTTGCATGGTTGAACCTGCGGACCACACTGCCGATTTTCGCGGTGCTGGCTTTTCTCGGTATAACCCGGGCCTTTCAAATGCCTGCCGCCCAATCATTCGTCCCCACGATCGTGACCACGGCGAACCTGCGCAATGCGCTGGCACTCAACTCGTCGGCCAATCAGGTCGCCTCCATCTTGGGACCCAGTCTCGGCGGCGTCGTCTATGCGATTGCCGAAGGCCTATTGGGACAAAACACCGGTGCCGGTGTGGTTTATGGCGCGGCAGCAATACTGGTGTTGGCGGCCATTACGCTGGTATCCCTGATCCGCAAGCGCCGTGTGGCCGCCAGCCGCGCTGCCTTAAGCTGGTCCACCCTGTTGTCGGGCCTGCATTTCGTCTGGCATCGTAAAACGGTACTGGGCGCCATCTCGCTGGACTTATTTGCGGTATTGTTCGGCGGTGCAACAGCGCTGCTGCCGGCCTATACGCGGGAGGTGCTGCATGCGGGTCCGGATGTCTTCGGCTACCTGCGCGCGGCCCCCGGAATCGGCGCCGGTGCAATGGCGCTGTGGCTGGCGTTCCGGCCGATTTCGCGGCACGTCGGTGTTACCATGTTTGTCGGCGTCGGCGCATTCGGAATGGCAACGGTGGTGCTGGGCCTGACGCACTTGTTTTGGGTCGCCCTGGTTGCCCTGGTCATCCTAGGAATGGGAGACATGATTAGCGTGTTCGTACGTTCGCTGCTGGTGCAGCTGCAAACGCCGGACGAGATTCGCGGCCGAGTGAGCGCCGTGACCTCGGTGTTTATCGGCACCTCGAATGAGCTCGGAGAATTCGAGTCGGGCACCACAGCCGCGTGGTTTGGACTGGTGCCGGCCATTGTGATTGGCGGCGTCGCCACCATGGTAATTACTGTTTTATGGGCGAGAGTCTTATTTCCTGCGCTTTGGCGCATGCAGACGTTCGAGCACTTAGCGGAAACTGAACCTAATGGATCCTAAAGCACCCCAACACGGCCACGGCCGATCCCAAGCGCATGACCACGCGCATCACGGGCATGACGCTCCTCACGACCATGGTGCTCACGGGCATTCGCACGCGATGCCGACCGAAGGCATCAATCTGCGCATGGGAATTGCCGTGGCGCTCAACCTGGTGTTCGTGGTGGTGGAGGGCGGCTTCGGATTCATATCGAATTCGGTGGCTTTGATTGCGGACGCCGGCCATAACTTGAGCGATGTGCTGGGCTTGGTCTGCGCCTGGGGTGCGTTGCTGCTGGGACGCCGGCCGCCCGGCGCCAAATTTACCTACGGCCTGGGGCGCTCATCGGTGCTGGCGGCATTGATGAATGGGGTGCTGCTGCTGTTGGCCTGCGGCGCCATCGCCTGGGAAGCGGCAAGCCGCCTTGGGTCACCACCGGCGGTCATGGGCCGGACCGTCATGGCGGTCGCCGCCGTTGGCATTGTGATCAATGGCATCAGTGCTTGGATGCTGCATGCCGGTAGTCACGGCGATCTCAATCGGCGCAGCGCCTACCTGCACATGCTCAGCGATGCTGTCGTATCGGGCGGTGTTCTGGTTTCGGGTCTGCTCATTATGTTAACAGGATGGAGCCTGCTCGATCCGCTCGTCAGCTTAGGTATCGTCGCGGTGATTTTGGTCAGCACATGGCGGCTGCTGCGCGATTCGCTGACGCTGTCCCTGGACGGAGTTCCCTCCAGCGTCAATTCTTCCGCGGTGATGTCCTACCTCGCCGATCAGCGCGGGGTCACCGATGTGCACGACTTGCACATCTGGGCCTTGAGCACCACGAGCGTGGCCTTGACCGCACACCTGGTGGTGCCGGACCGCGGCGCGGAAGACGCGCTCCTGACCTCGCTGACGCCGGGTCTAAAACGCCGCTTTCAAATCCAGCACGCCACGCTGCAAATCGAACGCGATCGCTGCGAGCACGGCTGCGAGGACGAGGCTGCTGCCTAAGTCTTGGGCCGGCCGTAGTGCGCCACGAACACGGCCTTGCCGAGCAGGTGCTCTTGCACGATCGAGGTGACCATTGCGCCGCTGGAATCCGGCGGTACCGGCAGTTTCGCGACGTTCAAAGCGTAGATCGTAAATACATAACGGTGCGGCGGATCGCCCTGTGCCGGACAGGGTCCGTGATAGGCATCCTCGCCGAGATCCGTTCGGCCTTGCAGAGTTTCCGGCGGCAGCGCGTTGCTATGTTCGGCACCGGCGCCCTTGGGCAGGCTGCTCGTGGACTTCGGCAAATTGTAGACCACCCAGTGCCACCATCCTGACGGCGTGCTGCGCTCGTCGCGATCGAACAGCGTCACGACGAAGCTCTGAGTGCCCGCCGGAGCACCCGACCAACGCAGTTCCGGCGACAAATTTCCGCCCGAACAACCAAACGCTTTCGCGGTGTAGATCAAGGGAACACTGACTGCAAGCTCCGGATCGGAGCCCGACAGCACAAACTTTGATGTCGGCGCCGCCGCGGCTATCGCCGCTGAATTGCAGGCAAGGAAGGCAATCGCGAGTGCGCATACGCCGATTGGAGCTGTTCGTTTCCGGCTGATCATGGTTCTCTCATGGCTGCGCGCCGTCGCTTCAGTGGCGCCAAATATAATCGCGGGACTCCTTGGTAAACAAGCAGGGTTGCCGACACGGACAACAAAAACGCACCAAAACGGCATTTTCAAGGCCTTTTTTGTGCGCATTGGAGCCTCGTTATCGCAATTCGGCCGGCGCCGCAGCGTGGATTTCATGGGTCCAAATGTATTCTTGCGCGCTCCGGGCGTAGCGCGGAACGGTGCAAAGCCGCTACAGTCCGGCAAGGAGATCATAAATGTCCAACGAAAGCGCGATCCGTCGCGACGTCGGCGCCATCGCGCTGATGTTCACCGGTTTAGGTTCCATCATCGGTTCGGGCTGGTTGTTTGGCGCGTGGCGCGCCGCTCAGCTCGCCGGCCCCGGCGCAATTTATGCCTGGGTCATCGGTGCGGTGGTCATCATGTTCGTCGCATTCACCTATGCGGAACTGGGGGCCATGTTTCCGGAATCCGGGGGCGCGGTTCGTTACGGGCACTATTCGCATGGCACCCTGGTGGGGTTTGTCGCGGGGTGGGCGGCGTGGATCGCCATCGTCTCGGTGATCCCGGTTGAGGCCGAGGCATCCGTGCAGTACATGAGCTCATGGCCCTGGGCTTGGACGCATGCACTGTACGTGCATGCAGCCAATGGGCAGGGAGAGTTGAGCGTGGCGGGCTTGTCGATCTCCGCCGTACTGGTGGTGATCTATTTTCTCGTCAATTTCTGGAGCGTGAAGGTCTTCGCCGATACCAACAGCGCCATTACATTCTTCAAGCTCATCGTGCCGGCGGCAACCGCGGTCGCCTTGATGTGCAGCGGCTTTCATCCGGAGAATTTTCACATCGGCATCCATGGCGGAGCGCACGTCGGCAATCTGGCTGCGATACTCACCGCGGTCGCGACCAGCGGCATCGTATTCAGCTATAACGGCTTCCAGAGTCCCGTGAACCTCGCCGGCGAGGCCCGCCATCCGGGACGCAGCGTACCCTTTGCAATTTTCGGCTCGATCGCGCTCAGCACGGTCGTCTACCTCCTGCTGCAGGTCGCATTCCTGGGCTCCGTGGCGCCGGAGCACTTGGGAGAGGGCTGGGCGGCATTGGAGTACAGCTCGCCCTTCGCACAATTGGCGCTGGCCCTCAACCTCAATTGGCTCGCCATCCTGCTGTACGCCGACGCCTTCGTCAGCCCCAGCGGCACGGGCACCACGTATACGGCCACCACTGCGCGCATGATTTACGCCATGGAGCGCAGCGGCACGGTTCCAGAAGTCTTTGGCCGTGTGCACCCGAAATACGGCATTCCGCGGCCGGCAATGTGGTTCAACCTGCTCGTGTCCTTCATCTTCCTGTTCTTCTTCCGCGGCTGGGGCAAGCTTGCGGCGGTGATTTCGGTGGCCACCATCATTACTTATCTGGTGGTGCCGATCAGCGTCATTGTGTTACGGCGTACCGCACCAAATTTGCACCGTCCGCTAAGAGTTCCAGGCTTGCCCGTGCTCGCACCCATGGCGTTCGTGCTCGCCACGCTGATGTTGTTCTGGGCGCGCTGGCCGCACACGGGCGAGATCATGCTGTTGCTCATTCTGCCGCTGCCGGTGTACTTGTACTATCAGGCCAAGGGCAATTGGCGCGATTTCGGACGGCAGATGCGCGCATCGTGGTGGCTGCTCGCCTATCTCATCGCGATCACGATTCTGTCCTGGGCGGGCAGCAAAGAATTCGAAGGCCACGGCTACATCGGATACGGCTGGGATCAGCTATGCGTGGCCATCACCTCGCTCGCATTCTATTTCTGGGGAGTTCGCAGCGGTTGGCGCACGCCGGCGGTGATTGCCGTCGAGCAGAATGCCGCTGAAATGGCGGCGGTGAAGTCCTAGACCTCGAGCAATTCCTTGGTTTGCGCCTGACCTTCGCGCAAATAGATCGAGCGCTTGGGGCGGGCCATCACACGCTGCACCATGGGCACGAACGCCTGCAGCGGCATCGTGTCGTAGTTCGGGTCGAACGCATTCTGATCATGCCGCTCGCAGAACAGGGCCGTGCGCTCGAAATTCGGATGGCCGCGATACTGCTCGCGCATGTCGCGATCCAGCCCCAAATGATGAAAAAAGTAGTACCCCTGAAAAATGCCGTGATGCTGGAGCAGCCACCAGTTTTCGTCGGAGACGAAGGGCTTGAGCACGGTGGCGGCAAGCTCCGCGTGATTGGTCGAGGCGAGAATATCGCCCATGTCGTGCAGCAGGGCGCAGACGACGTATTCCTCGTCCATCCGATCGCGGTAAGCGAGAGTCGCGGATTGCAGCGAGTGCTCGAGGCGATCCACTGAAAACCCGCCGCAATCGCCTTTGAGCATTTGCAGGTGGGCGAGAACGCGATTGGCCAGTTCGCCGTTGAACGCATTTGCGGCCGTCGCGATTTTCTTCCAGTCGGCCTGCGTGCTCTCGGTCATCGCCTTGAAGCTGGCGCGATCCATCTCACCATGATCTGACATGTGTTCGCTCCCGTCCAATGCCGCGTATGCATCGATTATATCAGCGCAGCCCCGCGCCGCTTGTCAGATACACCGCGAACGTACCCAGCCAGTGGCCGCCTTCGTAATGCTCACCGGTAACCGCCGGCAGCGCCGCATCCCGATGCTGTGCGGCAATCGCGCGAAGTCCTGGGATTCTCCGGTCGCCTTTGGGCAGCCCATGAGCGATTCCCTCGAGCATCCAGCCGCGGCTTAAGTTCAATCCGTCAATGTGCGCAAGCTTTGGATCGGAGCGGTCGGTGACCACGCCGGGCTGCAGCCACCCGCCGGCGGTGCTCTCCGGAATGCCGGGCAAGAAGTCCGACAGCCAGGCGGCGAAAGCCTTGGGTTCGAGCACTCGGCGCATGAAGTCCGCTTCGGCAAGGCAGGGCGAGAGAAAATCCTCGCCAGAGGGCTCGTAGCTCAATGGGCAATTCCGATCCTTGATGTAGAAGCGTTGCGCGGTATCGCGCAGAAGCGCGCGCATGTCGGTATCGCCGGCCGCGCCCGCCCAATCCCAAACCAACCCGAATGAGAAGGCGGTCTGGTCGTGCTCGCCGATGCGGATCGGATAGTGCAACTTCGGCAGCCAGCTTTTGATGCGCGACGCCGCTTCGGCCTCCAAGGGTTGCAAGGTAGCGGACCATTGCTTCGCTTGTGGATCGTCCCACTCGCGCAGTTCCGCGGAAAGCATGAGCAGCCATGCCAGTCCGTACGGTCGCTCGAACGAGGCGCGGCCAGGATGCTTCAAATACTGCAGTTCGCCTGCGATGTTTTGCGCGGTAAAGCTGCGCGCTAGCTCCGCTCTCGCCTGTGCAGCAAACGGCGCATTGGGCATCAGGCGCAGCAGGCGCACCAGCAACCAGTGGCCGTGGACATCCGAATGCCAATCGAAGCATCCGTAAAAAGCCGGCGTCAATTCGCGCGGAGGATGCGCATCGGTATCGCGGTCCATGGTCAGACTGATGTGATTGGGATACTCATCATGCAAACACTTCAGCGCCAGGCCCGCGAAGCGAGCGGAGGCAGCGGGATCCATCGCTACGGCGGCGGTTGCGGCGGGAGCGGCAGCGCTGAACCAGGGGCAGCTCAATAGAGCCGCGACTAAAGCAATGGAACGCATGAGCGGATTTCCTTCGAGTTCTTTTGGCTATCTAGGGATTGATATTAGCGCGGCTTGGCACGGCGCGTGGCTTGAGCGGTATACGGATCGTCCGGCCAATAATGCTTCGGGTAGCGGCCTTTGAGATCCTTCTTCACCTCGTGGTAGCCGCGATTCCAAAAACTCACCAGATCCTTGGTGATCTGCACCGGCCTGCCCGCAGGCGACAGCAACTTGAGCAACAGCGGCAATTTGCCGCTGGCGACCGTCGGCGTCTCGCGCAATCCGAACAGTTCCTGCAGGCGTACCGACAAGCTGGGATTCTCGCCGTCCAGGTAATCAATGGGGATGTGCGAGCCGCTGGGTACCGTGAAATGGGTCGGGGCCTCGCGCTGCAAAATAACCGTCTGCGCGTGATTGAGAAAGGAATGCAGCGCGTTGCTCAGATCCATACGCGAAAAGTGCTCGCGCCGCGTGAAGCCGACGATCCAGGGTGCCGCCCATTCCTCGACGCTGCGGTCCAGCGCCTCATCGCTCAAATCCGGCCACGGCGCAGGACCTGCCACCGAGTATTGCCTCATCAGCATCACCCGTGCGCGCCATTGGCGCAGCTCCTTGGTCCAAGGCAACCCGGCAACGGCCACTTGCTTAAGTCCAGTGAGCACAGCCTGTTGCATCGCGTCCGGATCGGGGTCGCGTATGTCAGCCGAGGCGAGCAGCAGCGCACCGAGGCGCAATTCCTGTTTGGTGCTGAGCGCTCCGGCGCGTTCATCCCAGCGTATGTCGGCTGTTTCCTTCATCAGCTCGCGAAAATGTTGGGTCAGATCATCGAGGCCGATCGGTGCGGCAAGAAAAATCCGTGCCTCGCGGTCTGCCCCGTCGAGTTCAGCCGCAACAATGTATTCGGATTTGGCTAGCGACTGCGCTTCGGCAAAGCGGGCGCCGCGGCCGTTCGCGAGCAAATACCGCCCGCTCTCGCCGCGTGCTTGCGCAATTCGATCCGGGTAGGCCCACGCCAAAAGAATTCCGCTTGCCCGGTGCGGATCCGCCGTGTCACGCTCACTGCGCACGTCGCGCTGCCAGAGCGCTGAACTTCGCTGTGCCTGGGACCTGGCGCGCGCATCCACCGTGGCGCCGCTCGGCAC
>DASYIN010000174.1:0-15028 GCA_035997505.1 Steroidobacteraceae bacterium
TCCAACGCATAGCGGGTCTTTATGTCATCGCCGGGCGGACTCGGATCATTGCCCCGCATGTAGGGGCCAAGGCGCGCCTGCATTTTTTGCAGCAGGCCTTCGGGACGCGAGATCGCCGCCACCAGCAGGGCGTCCGAGGGATCGACATCGGTCAAGCGCGCCACGCGCCAATACTCCGGGATGAGAAAATCCACCGCCGTGGCGCCCACACTCACGGGCCAGCCGATGCTCGCGGTGGATAACCCGGCCTCATGCGCAGCCTGCCACAGCGTCGGCACGCGAATTTGCTGCGCATACCAATACCAGGCATTGGCGAACGTGTTTTTGGGATCAAACTCCAGGTTGTTGTAGATGCCGTGTTCGGCCGGCGAGAGACCGGTCAGCAACGTCGTATGGCTGGGATAGGTTACGGTCGGCCACACGCCGCTGACGCCGCGGGCATGCGCGCCGTCGCGCAGCATGCTGCGCAAAAATGGAATCTTCAGGCCATGCGCGTCCGCATCCAGAACGTATTCGGGCTTCAGTCCATCCACCGAGATCATGAGCACGGAGGCGGCGAGCGCGGAATTGCCTGCAAATATGAACAACAGCAGGAGCGGCAACGCCGGCGGGGCGCGCCAAAACGAAACGCGGCGGTGTTTCACGGGAGTTCGATTCACTCGTTGATGGGAATAATGTAGTCCGGATAGGCGCTGCGAAAGCGGCGCATCTCCACATCCGCCTCGGCGCGGTGTCCGGCCCGGCGCAGAGCGCTGATATCCGCGAGCCACGCGGCGGGATTGCGTTCGCGCGCAGACACGGGCGATGCACGCGGCGGCTCGCTCTTGAACATACGCACCTGCATCACCCGAGGTTTGTCATCGGGCTTTTTGGCCTGCGGGCCGAATATGATTGCGAGCACCAGCGCGAGCGACAGAAGAACGCTGGCTGCAAAGGCAAGGGGCGCCAGGCTTTGGTGCTTGAACGGCCTTTTGGATCCGAACGGCGCGGGACGCGCGGCTTCGAGCACCATCCGGTCGAGCGCATGCGGCGGCGGCGGCGAGGACTCGCGCTTATATTGGCCCGACAACGCGCTGCCGCCGCGCAAATAATCGTCGAGTTCATCCGGTATGCGTTCGTCAGGCATAAGTTCGCAACGGCAGAGCCTCGGGTTCCTGGATCGGGCGCAACGAGTCCTTCAATTTTCGAACTGCATATCGCAACCGGCTCTTTGCCGTCTCCACCGGCACGTCCGTGATGCGCGCAATCTCCTCGACGGTCAGGCCCGTTTCCTCGCGCAACAAAAATGCCTCGCGCTGTTCCTGCGGGAGCGCCGCGACGGCTGCAAGCAATGCGGATTGTTGTTCTGCGAATTCCGCAACCCGATCAGGCCGCTGATGCTCCGGAACCTCCGGTTCGAGCAGCTGCGCATCCGGATCGTGCGAAGGGATAGCGCGCCGCAGATTCAAATCGCGCCGAAAGAAATCGATGGCGCAGTTGTGTGCAATGTGAAATAGAAACGTCGCGAATTTCGCGCGCGGTTCATAGCGCGCGCGCGTCGCGATCAGGTGCGACCACACCTCTTGGAACAGGTCCGCGGCGGCGCCAGCATTGCGAACATGGCGCAATAAATACCGATACAAAGGTCCCTTGTAGTGGGCATACAGCGCGGCAAACGCAGCCGTATCGCCGTCTCGGTAGCGCAGCATCAACCCCGCGTCGTGGTCCTGATTATCCATCTTTAGCTGCAGCATACGTGGCGGCCCACCCCCGGCAAAGCCCGGTCGGCTTATGAAACTATTTTTGACGAATCCTGCGGCCTTTTTAGAAAGTTCTCCAAAAACAACGAGTTACGCTGAGAAAATATTTGCTCCGGGTGCTTGCATGTAGTGGTGTTGTATATTACTATATCACCAAGTCACCGAAACACTGCGGTGACCGGACCGAAAGACCGAACACTTGATAGGAGAAGATCATGACCACTTCAATCTCAACCAAACTGGCAGCCCTGGCCCTCGCTTTGATGTTCAACAGCGTAATCATGGGCGGCATCGCTTACTTGTTCAACGCGCAGCTGCAGCAGCCCACGGCGGTGACGGCACTCGCCAGCACTGTGGCGACCTCAGCGAACGACGTGGCCTGAGCTTAACAAGCTCGGCGCTCTGGTAGATTACCGTGCTACATGTCCCTCACACTGGGGCTAGGCACATCGAGCGAGCAATGGACCCGAACTGGAACGACAACCAACCTATCTATCGCCAACTGCGCGATCGAATGGTAGCCCTGATTCTCGAGGGCGCGCTAAAGGAGGGTGATCCTTTGCCCTCCGTGAGGGCGGTGGCTGCCGACTACCGGCTCAATCCGCTCACCGTGCTGAAAGGCTATCAGCAGCTGGTCGACGAAAACCTGGTGGAGAAACGCCGTGGCCGCGGCATGTATGTCAGCGAGGGCGCCCAGCGGCTGCTCCTGGCGGGCGAACGCGAGCGCTTCTTGAAGGAAGACTGGCCGCAGATTCTCGCCGTCATCAACCGGCTTGGGTTCTCGTCACAGGAATTATTCGCGCAAACACCCGCGCTCACCCACCCGGCACCGCCGCCCCGCGGCAGCGTGCCCACGGAAGAATGAGACTCACTATGGCTCCGCTCATCGAAGCTCGAGATCTGACGAAAAAGTACGGCGCCCATGTTGCCCTGGATCGCGCCAACCTCAAGGTCGAGGCAGGCCGCATCGTCGGACTCATCGGACCCAATGGCGCCGGCAAGACCAGCGCTCTGCGCGCCATTTTGGGGCTTACGAATTACGAAGGTCATCTGACCGTGCTCGGCCGCGAACCGTTTCGCGACCGAACTGAACTCATGAACGAGTGCTGCTTCATCGCCGATGTGGCCGTGCTGCCGTCGTGGCTGCGCGTCGATCAGGCCATCGATTTCGTGGCCGCCGTTCACCCGCGATTCCGCCGCGACCGCGCGACCAGCTTCCTGGCGAAAACCCAGATCACCGGCAAGCGCCGCATGCGGGAACTGTCCAAGGGAATGAAGACCCAGGTGCACCTGGCGCTCACCATGGCGATCGACGCCAAGCTCTTGGTGCTGGACGAACCGACCCTGGGCCTGGACATCCTGGCCCGCCGCGCCTTTTACGATGCGCTGGTCAATGACTACATGGACGAGACGCGCACCATCCTGATCACCACGCACCAGGTCGAAGAAGTCGAAAATCTGCTCACGGACATCGTCTTCATCGACAAGGGACGCATCGTGCTCGACAGCTCGCTCGAGGATGTCGCCACGCGCTTTGTCGCGGTCGCGGTGAACGCGGACCGCCTCGAAGCGGCGCGCGCGGAGAAACCATTTTACGAGCGCCACATCCTCGGCAAGGTGGTGTTGTACTTCGAGAATATCGACAGCGCCAAGCTCTCGGCATTCGGCGAGCTGCACACCCCGAGCGTCGCAGATCTGTTCGTGGCCAAGCTTTCGGGAGGTGCAGCATGAATACCGACTTATGGCTCATTCGCCGTGAATTCTGGGAGAACCGGGCGATTTGGCTGATTCCCGCGGTGTTCGGCGGTCTGTTGACCGTCGCTGCGCTGTTCGGCCGGGTCGACATTCCCACCTTGAGCACGGGAGACCATAGCCAAGAGGCGAGCGGCATCTTTCTCGTGGCGATTGGCGGGATGTTCTATTTGGTGATGTCGCTGTATGCAGGCTGGTATCTTTTGGATTGTCTGTATACCGATCGCAAAGATCGCAGCATCCTGTTCTGGAAGTCGCTGCCGATTTCCGATGTCAAGACGGTGCTGAGCAAGTTGCTGGTGGGCATGGTTCTGATCCCGCTGGTGTACTTTGTCGCCGCGGATGTGACAGCGCTGATCACGGCGTTCATCCTGTCGATCCGCGCCAGGGCGTCCATCGGCAGCGCCCTGTGGCAGCCTGGGGTGTGGGGGCAGATCCAGATATTGTGGATGTATGTCATCGTAACCACGGCAGTGTGGTATCTGCCGGTTGCCGGCTGGCTGCTGCTGGTCTCCGCCTGGGCCAAGCGCGCGGTGATCCTGTGGTCGATCCTTCCGCCACTGGTGCTCTATCTCATCGAGCGCGTATTCTTCGGTACGCGGGTGATAGGCCACGTACTGAGCGGGCGCTTGGTGGGCCTGCCCGCGGTGGCGTACAAAGGATGGAAGAATGGCGGCAACGTTAATTTCGATGGACACGCGCCGGCCAACGTTTGGAATTTCATCGACGCGGGCGGATTCTTCGGCAACATGCAAACATGGATAGGCGTTGCGGTGGGCATACTGTTGATCATCGCCGCGATCCAGCTGCGGATGCGCCGCTCGGAGATCTGACCTGATGCGGGGCGCGGGACGCCGAAGACGGCGTCGCGTCGCTCCGCTCTTTCCGCCGCTCGCCGCCGCGGTTCTGTTCGCTGCCGCGCCGGCCATTGCGACCGCCGATGAATTTTTTCCGGTACGCGATGAAAATCCCCTGATCCGCGCGTTTTATCTGCCGCTGCCGAGCGACAGCCGCCTGACCGACGGTGCGAATCTGGCGGCAACCCTGTCGATCAGCAACACCCTCAACGTCGAGAGCCGGCCGCACGAGAATCTGTTCGTGGACGGCGAGAGCGACACCCTCACCCTCTCCTTTGAAGACGGCTTGTACCAGAACTGGCGCTACCGTATCACCGTCCCCCTCATTCATGACAGCGGCGGCTTTCTGGATTCCGCCATCGATCACTGGCATCGCTGGTTCGGATTCAATCCGGGGAACCGGCCCTTCTACCCGCAGAATGAACTGGTGTATTCCTATTCAGGCGGGCGGCGCGATATCAATGTCACTCAGCCGCAAACCGGCATCGGGGACGTCGCCGGCGAGTTCGGCTGGTATCCGATCGACGATGCGCATCGAACCCTCTCCTTCTGGTCGGGAGTCGAGGCGCCCACCGGTTCCGTGTCGAAGCTCACCGGCGACGGCGCCTGGGACGCCGCTGTTTGGGCGCACGGCGCATTGCGGTGGCCGAAATGGCAGCTGGCAGCGGAACTCGGTGCGGCACAGCCGTTCGGCGATGAAATATTTGGCGGCGCCGCGCATCGGCTCTCCGTCTTCGCGCGCTTTGCGGCCACCCGCGCCTTCGGGTCGGAATGGTCGCTGCGCGCGCAACTCGACGGCCAGAGCGGACGCGTCGCCGACAGCGACATCCGATTTCTGGGGCCAAGCCTGGCGCTGACGGTCGGGGCGGTGCGCCGCTTGGGTTCCAGGTGGCGCGTCGAATTCGGATTCGCCGAGGATGCCGGCGTCAATACGGCTCCCGACATAACTTTCTTTCTTGGGATTCGCCGCCAAAGCAGTGCAAAATAGACTCAAGGTTTTTGCAATCTCGAAGGGGCGCCCATGTACAAGACGAAGATCGATCTGTCGGAAAAAGTCCGCCGCAATGTTGCCGCCATCTTGAATGATCGCCTGGCGTACGCCATCGATCTGCAGAGCCAGATCAAGCAGGCGCACTGGAACGTGAAGGGTCCCAACTTCATTGCCTTGCACGAGCTGTTCGACAAGATGTCGGATGTCGTGCTGGAACAGATCGACGAGATCGCGGAACGCGTCACCGCCCTGGGCGGAACGGCCGAAGGCACGGTTGCCGTGGCAGCCAAGCGCAGCAAACTGAAAAATTACCCGCTGAGCATCACCGCAGGGAAGGATCACCTGTTCTATCTGTCGACACAGATGTCGGTGTATGGAAAAGTCTTGCGCGACGCGATCACCGATACCGACGAGCTGGGGGATGCGGACACGGCGGATCTGTTCACCGGTATTTCCCGCGACGTCGACAAGTACCTGTGGTTCCTCGAGGCGCATTTGCAAGACAAGGCGTGATGCATGAACGACCCCACTGCCGGTGCCGATGATTCAGGATTGGGTTCGGCCCTCGCCACCCTGCAGGGCTTGCTGACCAGCGGCGAGACGCTGGAAGCCTGGGCCGCTCAGCGGCGAATCTACGCGCTCACCCATCGACGCGCGCTGATTGCCGCCACCAGCGGACGCTTCATTTCACTCAAGCGGCGTCTTATCGGCGGCTACGATTCCGCGGACATCCGCTGGCAGGATCTCAAGGAAACGCGCATCAGCGCCGGAATCATCGCCGCGGACCTGATCGTGGTCGCGCAGACCAGCTCGGATCTCAATATCGGCGCCGAGGTGGATCGCGTGTGGAGTTTCGAAGGCTTGCGAAAGGATCAAGCGCAGGCCATGTACCGCATCTGCCAGCAGCACGACCAGGTATGGCGTGAGAAGCGCCGCGTGCGCGAACTCGAAGAGCTGCGCGCAAAATCGGGGGGCGTGCAAATCAGCGGCGGGCAGTCCGGATACGGCAGCGCCGACGCGGCCGCCGGTTCGGAATCCGAGCCCACGCGCCGGCTGCGCCAGGCGCGCGAGATGCTCGACGCCAAACTCATCAGCGATTCGGAATTCGAATCGATCAAGGCGAAGATCGTCTCGGGTCTTTGAACTCCTAGCCCAAAAGGTACGCGAAGTAGCTGTTGCGCAGCCGGTTCAAGGGATCGGTGCGCTGGCGCAGCGCGCGGAACAGCTTGGCTCGCTCGCCGAAGGCTTTCGCCACATGCTCCGGCTGCAGGGCGCGCGACTGGTTGAAGGTCGGCACGCCGCCGTGCGCGATCGCAAAGTCATTGAAGTCGATGAGGAAGTCATCCCAGCCCTGCTCGCCGCTGGATGAGGGTTCCAGGGTGAACATGGGTCCGGTGTAGCTGGCACTGAACAGCGACCCTCTATCCTGATGCAGGCGGCTCGCGCCGCTGACGACGTTGCCGCGAAATCGATGCTGCTTGTAGTACGCCTTGCAGAACGCGAAATACGCGCTGAGCAGCTTCGGATAGTCGGCTTGCGGAAAGGCCCAAAGGCTGTAGGTATGACGCGCTTTCCAGGCTTCCTTCGGCATGTCGCGCATCCACTCATGCGAATACATCATGACGCCGCGGGTGCCGCCGCTCAGTGCGCGATGCATGCCCGACAGCACCGCGTTGCGCAGTCCGGGCGCCGCCAACACGCTGCCGACCGTCGAGCCGAAAGCGGGCAGCACATTGCGCATCACGGACTGTTTGATCTGCCAGATTCCCGAGCGGTTGATGGCCGCGGATTCATCGAGCGTGCGGCGCTCGAGCGTGATCCGATCGTGGAAGGGCGAGACATGCAGCCGCAATGCGCCGGGCGACTCGGCCAGCCCGGCGTAGCGGGAGGTAAATTCCTTCAAGGTCATGACTTCGTAGTCGATCTTGACCGGCGTCAGCGGCCGGACCCGCAACACGACTTCGTGCACGATACCTAACAGGCCGAAACTGGAGCGCAGTACGCGCATGAGGTCGCGCTCGCGGTCCGAAACGCTCATTTGCTTGCCCTGCGGCGTGATCATTTTCACTTCGGAGACGCAGGACGATAGCTGCGCCATGCCGTCGGCATAGGACGCTTGCGGCAGGGTGGTCACGGCCATCGCGCCCAATGAGATCCGTCCCATTTCAGGGGTCAGCGGCAGCTCCTGCCCGCGCTCGGCCAGCGCTTTGACCAGCTCGCTGACGCGCACGCCCGCCTGGGCACGCACGCTGTGCTCGCCGAATTCGAGGATCCGATCGAGACTGCTGGTGTCGACCGTCGTTCCGCCGTCGCCGCCCACGCAGCGGGTCTGCGAGTAATCGGCACCGACCATGCGGACGGGTGTGGGATAACTCTTGGTTTTCTCGAGAACGCTGGGCAGGTCTTCGAATCGTTTCAGGCGCAGCACCAGGCGTGGCCGGCGATAGAGGCCTGAGGAATCCGCGCCTCGCGGATCAATGACTTTATTTACCATGTGCTTCCCCCCGGAAGAGCTAAGCCGTAAAAAAACGCTTGCTGTCGGGGGCACAAAACCGTGCGGTTCTGGCTGCGCGAATGCGCTCTCGAGATTCACTGGCGACCCCGCTATCGTCAGGCTTTCGTGAGAAAGCCCCTTAGACCGGTAGTTTTGCGTCCCCACCTTTCGGTGGGTTTGCCCTTAAACAGCTGGGAATACTATGCGATGGGGCTCAAGTCTTGTAAAGGGGTATTTGAAGCGGTCGGTGTAGGACAAAAACCGCGGGTTAACCCATCAAAAGCAGCGTTTCCGCGTGTTCCACGGCCTCCGGCGTGCCATAAACGACCACCACATCACCCTCCTTGAACACCGTGTCCGCGCCGGGGTCGCGTCCGACGATGCCGTCCCTTCGCACCGCGTTTACGGTGGCCTGGGACCCCCGCTCTTTGAGATCCGTGATGCTGCGGCCAACCGCCCAGGCATTGGGCGGCAGGATGACGCTGTGCAGCTCCTCGCGGAACGCATGGCTATCATCCAAATGTTCCGCCTCCTGATCGCGGAAGTACTGCCGCAGCATGCTGTAGCGGTGGCTGCGGATGTCGTTCACGGTGCGCAGCACCTGTCCGACCGGCAGCTTCACCAACAGCAGCAAGTGCGAGAGCAGCATAAGGCTGGCTTCGAAAGTCTCGGGCACGACTTCGGTCGCCCCGGCGGCCTGCAGCTCCGTGAGCTTGGTATCGTCCTGGGTGCGCACCAGTATGGGCACATCGGCGCGCAGCTCGCGCACCGAGCGCAGGATGCGCAACGCCACATCGGGATTGGCAAAGGTGATGACCACGACGCTGGCGTTCTTAAGGCCGACGTTCTCCAGCACCTTGATCTCGCCGGCGTCGCCGTACACCACGGGATCTCCTGCCTGGCGTCCCAGTCGAATTCGGTAGGGATCGACATCGAGGGCGATATATTCGAAGCCGGATTGTTCCAACACGCGCGCGATGTTCTGTCCGACGCGGCCAAACCCGCAGATCACCACGTGCTCGCGCTCCGCGGCGGCCAGCGTGACGCGCTCCTGTCGCATGGCCTCGGTGAGCGGGTTTCCGGTTTCCCGCAGGAGGACCCGGGTGATGCGCCGGTTGTGACGAATGATCAGCGGCGACAGCACCATGCTCAAGACCGTGGCCGCGAGCAGCGGCTGGACGATGGCAGGGTCGAGCAATTCCCTGCGCAGCAAGAGAATCAGCAGGGCGAAGCCGAATTCGCCCCCCTGCGAAACGACCACGCCGGTGCGCAAGGATTTGAACCAGCTGTGCGTGGCGGGCTTTGCCGCGACCGCAACCACCGCCGCCTTCAGCAGCAGCATGCCGAGAAGTATCGCAGTGACCAGCGGCAGATCCCGGAGCAGCAATCCGACGTCGAGCATCATTCCGACGGTGATGAAAAACAAGCCGAGGAGAATTTCGCGGTAGGAGCGGATCGTGGCTTCGACCTGATGCCGGAATTCGGTTTCCGCCAGCATCATCCCGGCGAGAAACGCGCCGAGCGCCAGCGACAGGCCCACCGCATGAGTTGCCCACGCGGATGCCAGCACGGCGAGCAGCACGGCCAGCGAGAACAGCTCCGCGGATCGCACCGAGGCGATCATGAGGAACAGCGGCCGCAACAGCCATCGGCCGGCGGCCAACACAAGGAGCAGGCTGATAGCCGCGATGCCGATGGCGCCCAAAATGTGGGTGGCGTCGACGGCGCTGCCGCTCAAGGCCGACACCAATGCGAGCAGCAGCGGAAAGCTCAAGTCCTGAAACAGGCAGATCGCCACGGCAATCCGCCCGTGAGTGCGGTTGTTCTCGGACTGTTCGGTCAACTGCGCGATGATGATGGCCGTGGAGGACATGGCGACGGCGCCGCCGATCACCACTGCAACGGCCGGCGCCACATTCAAGAACAGGATGGCGCCGGACGCCACGATGCCGGCCGTGATCAGCACCTGCGCGCCGCCGACTCCCAGCACTTCCCAGCGCATGGCCACCAGGCGCGGCAGCGAGAACTCCAACCCCAAGGTGAACACCAGGAACACCACGCCGAAGTCGGCGAGCAGCTGCGTGGTCGCGTTGTCGGCCGCGAGAGCGAACGCATGCGGCCCGAGCAGCATGCCCACCGCGAGATACCCCAGAATTGCGGGCAGGGCCAGTTTGCGCACGGCCGCGACCACGCATACCGATGCGGTCAGCAGAATCAGGATCTGTAACAGCGGATCGTTATGTCCCATTGCCTGCTAGCATATCGTTATGAGTGCGACCTTGACCCACCCGTTGGCGCTCGAGCCGCAAGGCGACGGTTGGCGGCTGATCCTCAGCGGTGATTGGTCGTTGGCGGCGATGCCGAGCGTCGAAGCGCAGCTTAGAAGTTTACCCGCGACACTGCATGGCAATTTGGTCTGCGACTGGACGCAGGCGAAGACGCCGGGGATCAGCCCGGTGTGGGCGCTGTTGCGCCGCCTGGCGCAAGCCGCACCGCCGCTCGATGTGAGCCATATCGGCAATCCACCGCATTTCCTGGACCTGCTGCAGAAACTGCACGTGGATCGGCACGCGGCTTACAGCGTTCAATCCCCGGAACCCACGCTGGAACGCCTGGTCGGCAAGCTCGGACGTTGGTCGGTGTTGCAGGGCGTGCATGCGCGCGGCGTGATCGTCTTTCTGGGGCGCATCGCCACGGTCATCGGCCAGGCTTTCTCGCGGCCGCGCGCCTGGCGCCTCTCCTCGCTGGTGCGGCATATCTACGAAACCGGCATCACGGCGATTCCTATCGTCGCATTGATTGCATTCCTGATCAGCGTCATCGTGGCCTATCTCGGGGCACAGCAGCTGTCGCGCTTCGGCGCCGACATATTTGTGGTGGATTTGGTGACGATCGCCACGTTGCGCGAGATGGGCGTGCTGCTGACGGCGGTCATCGTCGCGGGCCGATCGGGCAGCGCCTTTGCCGCGGAAATCGGCGTCATGCAGCTCAACGAGGAAACCGACGCGCTGCGTGCCATGGGAATGAATCCCGTCGAATTGCTGGTGGTGCCGCGCGTGCTCGCGCTGCTCATCGCGCTGCCCCTGCTGACGATCATTGCGGATGCCATGGGCCTCGCCGGCGGCGGTCTGCTCTCCCTGATCAACCTGCACATTCCCCTGCCGCAATTCACCGCGCGCCTGCGCGAATCGCTGTCATCCACGACATTTTGGGCCGGCCTGGTCAAGGCGCCCGTGTTTGCCATTCTCATTGCCATGGTCGGCACGTATCGAGGCATGCAGGTGCGCGATTCGGCGCGCGAGCTCGGGCGCCTGACGACGGTGGCCGTGGTGCAATCCATCTTCATGGTGATTCTGGCCGACGCGCTGTTCGCCGTGCTGTTCGTGCAGATTCACTTCTGATGCTGGACCCCAACTTCAATCCGGTGATTCGCGTGCGCGGTCTGCAAAACCGGTTCGGCACGCAAGTCGTTCACGACGGGCTGGACATGGAAGTGCGGCAGCAGGAGATATTCGGCGTCGTGGGCGGATCCGGAGCCGGCAAGTCGGTCCTGCTGCGTTCGATCCTGGGACTGCGCCGGCCGAATGGCGGCACCGTGGAACTGTACGGACGGGATGTGGAAAGCCTTGCGGCTTCGGATCGCAGCAGCCTGGTGCAGAGCTACGGCGTGACCTTCCAGAATGGCGCGCTGATCAGCTCCCTGACGGTGGCCCAGAATGTGCAGCTGCCGCTGCGCGAGCACTATTCCCTGTCTGAAAACACGCTGGACGAGCTCGCTGAGATGAACCTGCTCATGGTGGGGCTGACGCCGGATGCGGGGGCCAAGTTTCCCGCGCAGCTGTCCGGCGGAATGATCAAGCGCGCGGCGCTGGCGCGCGCCCTGGCGCTGGAGCCCAAGCTCTTGTTCCTCGACGAACCCACGGCGGGCCTCGATCCGATTTCCGCCACGGCCTTCGATGAGCTACTGTTGTATCTTCATTCGCAACTGCGGCTCACGGTTGTCATGATTACCCACGACCTGGACACCTTGTTTCAAACCTGCAGCCGGGTCGGGGTGATCATCGATGGGCGCATGATCAGCGACACGCTGCCGGACATGCTGAAGAACCCCAATCCGTGGATCCAGGAATATTTTCACGGGCCGAGGGCCCGGGCCGCCGAGATGGAAGCGACCGGTGGGAAATCCCATGGATAGAGATTCGAACTATGTCGCGGTCGGCGCCTTCGTGCTGCTGGTCATCGCCATGGGCGTGTCGTTCGTGTTCTGGTACACCGATCAGCAGGACAAGCGCACCTATCAGCGCTATGAGATCTATTTTCCTGGATCGGTCAGCGGTCTCACCGCCGGCAGTCCCGTGCGCTACCTGGGCGTCGATGTGGGCAAGGTCGTGCGCATTGCGATCGACCCCCAGCAGCGCAAAACCGTGCAGGTGATCGCCGATATCGATTCATCGGCGCCGATCGATGACCGCACCCGAGCCTCTTTGAGCCTGCAGGGCGTGACCGGGCTGCTGTTCATCGATCTGGAGCAGGATCCGAAGGCGGAGTCGACCGGCGCCCTGGCGCAGGGACAGCGTTATCCGATGATCCGTTCGCGCCGATCGGATTTCGACGTGCTGCTCAGCAATCTGCCGGAATTGACCACGCACCTGGTTGAAGTGGCGGATCACTTCAACAATGTTTTCAGCGATGAAAACGTCCGTGCGCTCAAGGCCACGCTCAATAATGCGCGGCTCGCCAGCGAGCATCTGCCGGACACCGTGCGCGAAGTGCAGCAGCTGGTGGCGGATGTGCGCCGCACGACCCAGGAAGTGCAGGTTACCGTGGCCGAGTTGCGTGTTGTCATCACCGACGCGTCGCCCGATCTCAAGGCGACGTTCGCCAATATCCGCCAGATCTCGGACAACCTTGCGAAGACGACGACCCGGCTGAACGCCTTCGTGGCCGAGAACGAACCGGGATTCTCGCGCTTCTCCAAACAGAGTCTGCCGGAGTTCGAGCAGCTGCTGCGCGAGAGCCGGCAAGCAGCGCGGGATTTCCGCGATCTATCGCGCAGCCTGAAGCAAAATCCGTCGCAGCTGATCTACGAGTCCACCTACCGCGGTATCGAGGTGCCCAAGTGAGCCGAGCGGCGCTGTCGATTTTGCTTAGCCTTTCCCTGGCCGCGTGCGCAGGATCGCTGTTCAAGAACAAGGCCGCGCCGCCCACCATGTACCGGCTGTCGGCGGCGCCGAAATCCATGCCGGCGGATCCGGCGGACAAAGTGCACCCGACCGATCTTGGGGTGCTCAGGCCGCGAGTGCGCACGGGTCTGGACACCGACCGAATCGCCGCGCTCTATCCGGACCGGCGCATGGACTATTTTGCCGACGTGCGGTGGAGCGGGCCGCTCGATCAGGTACTGCAGGAATTGGCGGTGCAGGAATTTCACTTGAACCCGGACTTGCGAAACGTCAGCGCCGATGTGTCGGTATTCGCCGCCGCCTATTGGCTCGAGATCGAAGTGACGGACTTCCAGGCGGAATACCCGGCCGGGGGCGGCGCGCCGATCGTGCACGTGCGCCTTCAGGCGCGTATCGGCAGTGCAGGCGACCGTCAGGTCTTGGCGCGCTTCGAACCCGACGTCCGTGAAGCGGCCGCTGACAATCGCATGACCGCCATCGTCGATGCCTACAATCGCGCCGCCGACAAGGCGCTGTCCGAGATTGCGCTGGGCGCGGCGCAGACGCTCGCCGGCAAATGACTCTTCAGCCGCCGGCCGCCTCGATGGCCGTGCCGATCTCCATCCATTGGTTTTCCAGATAGCCCAAGTCCCGCTCGAGGTTCGCGCGACGCATCGCCAGCCGCGGCTCTTCAGGGTTGGCGGCAACCTCAGCCTCGAGCAAGGCGCGCTCGGCGGTGACCGCGGCAATGCGCGACTCGACCTGTTCGAGCTGCTGGCGCAAGCGGGTCACCGGATCGGGGCGCGAGGTCTTTTTGCCCGGAGCGGCGCCTTTGGCGGCCGTTGACTTGGCCACGGGCGCCGATTTTCCCGCCGGCGCCGCCTGCTGCGGAGCGCCGCGGGAGCGCAGCCATTGCTGGTAGTCGTCAAGGTCGCCGGCGAACTCGCGCAATTTTCCGTCCGCCACCAGCCACAACGAATCGGCCACCGACTTGATCAAATGCCGATCGTGCGACACGACGATGAGCCCGCCCTCGAAACTCTGCAGCGCGACGGTCAAGGCCTGGCGCATTTCGATGTCCAGGTGGTTGGTCGGTTCGTCCAACAGCAGCAAATTGGGCCGCCGTGCGACCAGCAGCGCGAGGGTGAGGCGCGCCTTCTCACCGCCGGAGAATCGGGCGACGGGCTCGAACGCGCGGTCGCCCTGAAAGCCGAAGCTGCCCAAATGGTTGCGGATTCCCTGCTCATCGCTGGCGGCGTAATCCGGACCGCCGAGATTTCGCAGGTGCCAAAAGGCGTCGCAGTCGGGCTT
Source organism: Steroidobacteraceae bacterium (assembly GCA_035997505.1). Lineage (GTDB taxonomy): Bacteria > Pseudomonadota > Gammaproteobacteria > Steroidobacterales > Steroidobacteraceae > Bog-1198. Next base: position 14,307 of record DASYIN010000174.1, read on the forward strand.
GAGCTGCTCCAGTTGCTGCTGGGCGAAGTAGCCGATCGCCAGATCGGGCGCAGCCGTGCGCTTCCCCGCGAGCGGCGCCGATTCCCCGGCCAGCAGCTTGGTCAAGGTGGATTTGCCCGCGCCGTTGGGCCCCAGCAGGGCGATGCGGTCCAGCGGCCCGATCGATACATTGATGCCGCCGACGATTTGCACGTCGCCGTAGCCGCACGCGGCGTCCTCCACGGTGATCAACGGCCGCGGCGTTTTCAGCGGCCTTGAAAATTCAAATTCGAACGGGCTGTCGACGTGCGCCGGCACGATGCGCTCCATCCGCTGCAGCATTTTCAGGCGGCTCTGCGCCTGCCGCGACTTAGTGGCGGAGGCACGAAAGCGGTTCACAAAGCCGGTGATCTCCGCGATCCGCTTCACCTGCCGTGCGTGCAGCACCGACAGCAGCGCAAGTTCCTCGGCCCGCTTCTGCTCGAACTGAGAGTAGTTGCCGGCGTAAGCGCGAATGCTGCGATTCTCGATGTGCAATACCCGATCGATGATGGCGTCGAGAAATTCACGATCGTGCGAGATCATCAGCAATGTGCCCGGGTAGGCCGTGAGCCATTCCTCCAGCCAGACGATGGCATCGAGATCCAGGTGATTGGTGGGTTCATCCAGCAATAAGAGATCGGCCCGCGCTCCCAGCGCGCGCGCCAGGCTCAAGCGCACCCGCCAACCCCCGGAAAACTCGG
>DASYIN010000175.1:0-19465 GCA_035997505.1 Steroidobacteraceae bacterium
CTTGAATACGTCTTCATAAATCTTGTCGTTGCCGGCAAGCGCGCCGGTGTGCGAGCTGGCCGCGCGGGCGCCCATGCTGGTGCGCCCCGCCTTCAGCACGACAATGGGTTTCTTCTTCGACACCCGCTTGGCCACCTCGGCGAAGGCGCGGCCGTCCTTTAAGTCTTCGCAGTGCTGGGCGATGATCGTGGTGTTGTCATCCTGCTCGAAGAACGTCAGCAAATCATCCTCATCGATATCGGACTTGTTGCCCAGACCGACAATGGCGGAGACACCCATCTTGGCGGAGCGGGAGAACCCGATAATCGCCATGCCGATGCCGCCCGATTGGGACGAGAGCGCCGCGTGGCCCTTGACGTCGTAGGCGGTGCAAAACGTCGCGCACAGATTGCTGGGCGTGTAATAGAAGCCGTAGATATTCGGCCCCATGAGACGCACGCCGTACTTGCGGCCGATTTCCACCAGCTCGTTCTGACCCGCGACATTGCCGGTTTCCGCGAAGCCAGAAGGGATCAAGATGGCGCCGGCGATCTTTTTTTCGCCGACCTCGATCAGCGCCTGCGCCACAAATTTCGCGGGAATCGCGAACACGGCGACGTCGATGTCGCCCGGCACGTCCTTGACGCTCTTGTAAACCTTTTTGCCCATGATCTCGGTGGCGCTGGGATGGATCGGATAGATGTCGCCCTTGTAGCCGCCGTTGATCAGATTCTTCATGACGGAGTTGCCGATCTTTCCGTTCTCGGCCGACGCGCCGATCACGGCGAGCGCTTTCGGCTTCATGATGCGATTCATCTTTTCGACAATTGCGGCCTGGCTCGGCCGATCGCGTGCCGGAGCCGGATTGAAATTGAGAACGATGCGGACATCAGCGGCGGTCGCACCGCGCTCGGTTGCAAACACCGGATTGAGATCCATTTCCGAAATCTCCGGAAAATCCGCAACCAGCGAGGATACGCGCTCGATCATGCTCGACAGCGCGGCACGATCCACCGGCTTCGCGCCACGAACGCCGCGCAGGATCTCGGCTGCCTGAATGCCGTCCAACATCGACAGCGCATCCTCCCCGGTTGCGGGCGCGAGCCTGAAGGTGATGTCCTTGAGGACCTCCACCAGGATACCGCCGAGGCCGAAGGCCACGAGCTTGCCGAATGCCGGATCTGTCACCGCACCGATGATGACTTCCTGGCCGCCAGCCAACATCTGCTGCACCTGGACGCCGAGAATTTCCGCCTTGGCGTCGTACTTCCGCGCATTGGCGAGGATGGTTGAATACGCTTCCTTGGCATGGTCAGCCGATTTGACACCGACGATGACGCCGCCGGCCTCTGTTTTGTGCAGAATTTGCGGCGACACGATTTTCATCACCACCGGAAAACCGATTCCCGCCGCCAGCTTCGCAGCCTCATCCGCGGAGGTCGCGACACCTTCTTTGGGAATCGTGATGCCGTACGCTTCGCATACTCCGCGCGCCTCGGGCGCCGTCAGGGCCTCGCGGCCGGTGGCCTTGGCTTGATCGAGAATTTTGCGAACGGCGCTTTTATCGTGTGACATGTCTTAAGTTTCCTCGGAGGCTATGCGCGGACACGCGGCGTTACGCCGGTCCCAACGGATTAGATGACTTTTTTCACTCTCAGCGCGGCCACATCCGTCGCGGCGTATCCCAACTCGGCGAGCACTTCGTCGGTGTGCTCCCCCAGCAGCGGCGAGCGCTTTACCTCCGTCGGGCTGTCGCTCAATTTAATGGGATTGCCCACGCTCAAGTATTTGCCGCGCTTGGGATGGTCCACTTCGACGATGGTGCCGGTCTTGCGCAGCGAAGGCTCGTGCGCCAACTCTTCCATCGACAGAATCGGGCCGCAGGGAATGTCATGTTCATTGAGCAGTGCCATTGCCTCGAACTTGGTCTTGGTCGATGTCCAGGCTTCCACCGCCGCAAACACCTCTTTGAGGCGCGGCAATCGTGCGTTGGGCGTGGCGAAATCCGCGTCCGTGATCCAAGATTCCTTGCCGATTACCTGGCAGATTGCCTTCCAGACCGGAGCTTGGGCGATAAAATACAGATAGGCATTGGGATCGGTTTCCCAGCCCTTGCACTTGACGATGGTTCCCGGCTGCCCGCCTCCCGAGGCGTTGGCGGCGCGCGGTACGGCGCTGCCGAATTTGCCGTTCGGGTACTGCGGGTATTCCTTCATGACCTGCGTGCGCTCGAGGCGCTGTTGATCGCGCAGCTTCACGCGGCACAGATTGAGCACGCCGTCCTGCATCGCGGCCAGAACCTTCTGACCGCGCCCACTGGAATTGCGCTGATATAACGCCGCGACGATGCCCAGCGCGAGATGCAGTCCGGTGCCGCTATCGCCTATCTGAGCGCCGGTCACCAGCGGTGGGCCGTCATCGAATCCGGTGGTCGACGCCGACCCGCCGGCACACTGCGCGACATTCTCATAAACCTTGCATTCTTCGTAGGGCCCGGGACCGAAGCCCTTGACCGAGGCGACGATCATGCGCGGATTGAGTTCCTGAATGCGCTCCCAGGTGAAGCCCATGCGATCGAGCGCGCCGGGGGCGAAATTCTCCACCAGCACGTCGCAGTGCTTGACCAGCTTCTCCAGCACCTGCTTGCCTTGCTCGCTCTTGGTATCAAGCGTCAATGACCGCTTGTTGTGATTGAGCATGGTGAAATACAGGCTGTCCACGTCCGGTATATCGCGCAATTGTTCGCGCGTAATGTCTCCGGAACCCGCTTTTTCCACCTTGATGACATCGGCACCGAACCAAGCCAACAATTGTGTACACGTCGGCCCCGACTGCACGTGGGTGAAATCGAGAATGCGGACGCCGTCTAACGCCTTACCCATAGAAACTCCAGAGACCCATTACTTGTACATTGTTTGATTTTTGGTGCCTGGAGCGTATTCGCGCGGATCGACCCAAATGTTGATCACGGCCGACTTGCGCAATTTGTGCACCGACTCCCGGGCACGCTTCAAGGCTGGCGCGATTTGCGCCGGATCCCGAACTTCCTCACCGTAGCCGCCGAGCATTTCAGCGAACTTGCCGAACGGCACATCGCCCAGCAAATTGCCGACATTGCCGCGTTGCTCGCCATACTTCGCGAGCTGGCCGTAGCGAATCTGGTTCATGGCCGAGTTGTTGCCGATGACCGCGATGTAAGGCACGCCGAATCGGTTGGCCGTCTCCATATCGAAGGCCGTCATGCCGAACGAGCCATCGCCGTAGTAGCACAGAACTTCTTTTTGCGGATTCGCGAGGCCCGCGGCGATCGCAAAGCCTGTGCCCACACCGAGCGATCCAAGCGCACCGGGATCCATCCACTGTCCCGGGCCGCGCGGGCGCACTGCCTGCGCGGAGATGGTGACGACGTCGCCGCCGTCGCCGATATAGATCGTGTTGTCCGCAAGAAACTCGTTCAGCTCGAAAGCCACGCGATAAGGATGGATGGGCACGCTGTCGGATTTGAACAAGGGCATGAGCTTCTCGCCCGCGACCACTTCCGCATCGCTAAGCTGTTTCAGCCACTGTTGGCGCGCCTGGCGTTTGTCGCCTTTGATGCGGCCTCCGGCCGCCGCCAGCACCGCACCCAGAATCGCACCCGGATCGCCCACCAATCCAAGATCGATGTCCCGGTTCTTGCCAACCGTGCGATAGTCCATATCGATCTGCACTAGCTTGAGATCCTTGCTGATGCGCTTGCCGTAGCCCATACGGAAATCGAACGGTGTTCCGACGATCACCAGCACGTCGGCGCTTGCAAATGCCTGGGTACGGGTTCGATCGAAGTGATGCGGATCGCCCGGCGGCAAGAGGCCGCGGCTCGCGCCGTTGAAGTAGCCGGGAATATCCAGACCGCGCAGCAGCGCAACGGCCTCCTTGTGACCGCGCGCCGTCCACACCTGCTGGCCGTAGAGAATGGCGGGCCGTTCCGCATTGACCAGCAAGTCGGCCAATTTCTCGATGTCGCGCGGATCGCCGATCGACTTGGTCGATGCCCGATACTTGCCCGGCTGCGGCATGACGGCCTTGGAGATATCCACTTCGCGATCGAGCACGTCGCGTGGAATCTCCAGGTACACAGGACCCGTCGCGCCGTTGAACGCTTCGCGCGCCGCCATGGAAATCATGTCCGCCACGCGCTCCGTGCTCGAGACCGAAGCCGCGAATTTGGTGATCGGCGACATCAGTTCGACATGCGGCAGATCTTGCAGCGATCCCATCTTGTGCTGCGTCATCGCACCCTGCCCGCCGATATGCAGAATCGGGCTTTCGGAGCGGAATGCGGTGGCCACACCCGTAACTGCATTGGTGCACCCCGGTCCGGCCGTGGTGACTACGCAGCCCAGTTTGCCGGTTTGCCGCGCGTAACCATCCGCGGCATGGGCCGCAACCTGCTCGTGACGCACGTCGATGATGCGAATGCCTTCGTCGACGCAGCCGTCGTAGATGTCGATGATGTGACCGCCGCACAGCGTGAAGATGGTGTCCACACCTTCATTCTTCAGCGCCTTCGCGACCAGATGGCCGCCGGATATGACGCTCGCGTCGCGGCTCTTCCGTTGCAGGGTATCCTCGGCCGTCGTGGCTTTGGGCGGGGTCGAGATGGGATTTACCGTGGCCATATTATCTCCAAATGCATAAATTGAACGCCAAGCCTCAGGCGTTTCGTACAGCGGCACCCGCGGTCGGCTGCGGGAATGCCGCGCGACTCCTGGCGAAATGCCGCGCGCGCATGGGCTTGAGCACGAACAACGCCATGAGCGCGGCGATCAGGTTGCACGTGACGAAGACCGCGAACACGACGTTCCAGCCATGACTCTTTGCAATCAGGGCAGCGACGGGTACGAGCAACGACCCGGCGCCCTTGGCGGTATACAGCATGCCGTTGTTGGCAGCCGCAAACTTGGAGCCGAAGGTGTCGCCTTGAGTTGCCGGGAACAAGCTGAAAATTTCGCCGTACACGCCGAAATACAGTGCAGTCACGAGCACGAACACCACGGGATTGCCTCCCGACCGGCTCAACGTGAACAGTGCGATCGCGCCGATGGTGAATGCCAGCGCCATCGTGTATTCACGGCCGATTTGATCCGAGAGCCAGCCGAAAAACGGCCGCCCGACGCCGTCGAAAATCCGATTCAAGACCAGCGCAAAGCCGAGCGCCGGCATGACCATGCCGAACAGATCGACCGGGATCTTGCCGATTTTCATATCGTCCGCGATCGGCGCCATGGAAGCCGCCATGGTCAATCCGCCCGACGCGATGAGCACGAACATGAAGTACATGACGTAGAACACCGGGCTCCTCAGAACATCGATGGGCGTATAGCCGTGCGCCGTCTGACTGGGCTTGACAACGGCAGCCACGAGGTTCGGCGGCGGGGCCAGCAACAGCCAGGCCATCACAAAGACAATGCCGCCTTGCAGCAGACCGAAGGTCAGGAATGCATGCTCGTAGCCGGAAGCATCGATCATATGTTTGATCGGCACGACGGTGAGCGCCGCGCCGGCGCCGAAGCCGGAAGCGGTGATGCCCGCCGCCAGACCGCGTCTTCCGGGAAACCATTTGAGCGCGTTGCCCACGCAGGTACCGTAGACGCACCCGGTGCCGATCCCGCCGATGGCAGCGCCGAAATACAGCATGGGCAGGGAACTTGCGACGGAGTTCAATACCCACGCGATCGCAACCAAAATGCCGCCGATCATCACCACCCACTTCGGGCCGAAGCGATCGACCATGTAGCCTTCAACGGGAATCAGCCACGTTTCAATGAGCACAAACAAAGTGAAAGCGACCTGAATGGCCGCGCGTCCCCAGTGATACTTGGCATCGATGGGGTTGACGAACAAAGTCCAGCCATACTGCAGATTGGCCACGCAAGCCATGCAGACGACGCCGATAATGAGTTGGATCCAGGGATTGGCGAAAGGCGATTTAGCAGTTTCATTCTCATTCATTTTGTAGTTCTCCGTGTTGGCGCTGCGAGACGGCATTTTCGCGCTGTTGCCGGTGCGGAAATGACCTGCGCTGAGAGTAATCCACTTTTCATATTCCCAATAACGGTGCTCGAATCATTAAATTCGAGATCAAACCAGCCATACGCCGTTGTCGTGGTATACCATATATGAACGAGTTTCGGGGTGTCAAGCAACCGGACCGCGCGTGCAATCCGCTTACTTTAGAGCGCAAAGCCCGCCAACCCACTGTGTGGGGGAAATTTTCCGCTGCGCCGGAATGACTGCAATGTAATATATCTTCGATACGACATCGGCGGTATGCATAAAGAGGTCTAATGAATTCCATAGTGACGCTGGTTCAACGAACGACATCGGCCACCCCGCTGGCACTTGCCCCGCTGAACGCGACCAGTCTGCGCGATCAAGCTTACGCACTGCTGAAAAACGCGATTGCGGATACGGATATTTACGATCCGCAGCAGGAATTGCGGTTGGACGAACGCCAATTGACCACCGCACTCGGCGTCAGCCGTACCCCGATACGCGAGGCATTATCCCTGCTCGAACAAGAAGGTTTCATCCGGACCGTGCCGCGCCGCGGCATTTACATCATCCGCAAATCGAAGAAAGAGATGATCGAAATGATTCAGATGTGGGCAGCCCTGGAATCAATGGCCGCGCGGCTCGCGACCTTGAATGCCAGCGAACCGGAGATCGCCAAGCTGCGGCATCTGTTCGATGAATTTCAGAATTCGCCACCCTCCGAGCACCTGGGTGAATACTCCGATGCGAATATCGCGTTCCACACCGCGGTGATCGCGCTGGGCGGATCGCAAATGATCATCGATGCCACCAAGAATCTTTTGCTTCACGTGCGCGCCATCCGCCGGGCCACCATCACGCAGGCCGACCGCGCGGCGCGTTCCATCATCGATCACCTCAAGATAATCGAAGCCCTGGAAAAGCGGGACACCGAACTGGCGGAGCGCCTGACCCGTCAGCACACGCTCGATTTGGCCGCGCACGTCGATAAATACTGCGGCTTTCTAGGTTAACCGACCCCACTGACCCAAGCTCGGCGGCCCGGCGTCATCCGGGGCCTTTAGAAAATCGGCGCCTTGCGAATCGGGCACCGCGCCCTGCAGCGCGTCCGGCGCGACTGACCGAATCACCGCCAGCGTATCCGGCTGCAGCGCGGCCGCCCGCAGCGCCGCGCCATCCTTCAGGATCGGCTTGCCCCGCTCGATACGTAGATACACCTGGCCGCTCGCCTGGTCGGCAAAATTGACCCAGTGAAAGCTCCGCACGCAGCGCCGCAGAAAATTCAGATTCTTCTCCGCTGGCAACAAGCTGCGGTCCGGATACAGAGATTCCGCGGCAACCGCATCGACATTGATGCGCGCATAGCGCTCCACGTCGAGCGCGGCCTTGACGTCCAAGATATTGAAGGTCTCGTTATCACCGAAAGCCACGGTCCGGGGCCGCTCTCCTAGGCGCACTGTGTTGTCCAGGAATTCAAACTGAATGCGCTTGTCGCCGCGGCGAACCCAGGTAAAAAAGACGTCGGGAATTCCCGAATACGCCTCCACGGCGTGCGCCAACGTGTCGTCGACGGCCTTGTAACGGCCGACTTCGAGTCCGCGTTTCCATGCGCGCTCCACCAACATCTCCGGCGGAGTGATCATAAAGAAGAGATAGACGGTTTGCCCAAAGCGGGTGAGCAGATTGCTGCCCGCCTCGTTCGAATCGGGCGCAAAGCTGTCAAAGCGAAATCGATCGATCAACAAGTGCGACATCTCGCCGCGCAAATTTTTGCCGGCCATGTAGCGATCGAGCTTCTGGTCGATGATTTGCACCTCATCCGAGGTGAAGGCACCCGCGTACTTATATGCGGGGCCGAGCGAAGCATAATCCAGCAGCTGCTTGCGCCAGATGTCGGGACTGATGATGGCAAAGTCGCTCCATTCGACGCCGATCTCGCCGGCAAGCTTCTTTTGCAGGGGCCGCAACGTGCTCTTGCCGGATGCCGAGGGTCCCTTGGTATTGATGACGACGGGATGTTCCTGTCTCGGCAGGAGCTTGTAACCGTGCTCGCGTGCGGCTGTATGCAGCAGGGGTGCAATCGCGCGGCCGATTTGGTCGCCGCCGAAATCATTGCTGGCGAGATTCGTCGCCATGGATGCGATGAGATCTTTGGAGCCCCACGCCGCCCCCTGTGCCGCAAACAATGCCGACATCACTCGCGCGAGACATCGGTGTCCGCTTCCGGCAGCAGAGCCCAAGGACGCGGCTGCCAGGCGTTCGAATTCGGCGATTTCCTCCGGTCCCCAGTTTCGGCCCGCACGCAACAGTGCCGATTCGATGACACCGCGTGCGTCTTCGCGCGCGCGCCGATAGACTTCGACGATCGAGTCCATCGCGGGCTCGAGGTGGCGCGACCAGAGAAGCCGGGCAATTTCGCGAAAATTCAAGCCCAGATCCTCGATTCGCGTGCCGTCGGGAACCGCAAAATCCGCGGTGATGCGCACCAAAAGCTCATGCAATGCCAGCCGCTGCGGACGAAACGCCACCAATTCGCTCAAGGAGAATCCGGTCAGCCCACGCAGCTCCATCGCGGCGGCGAGACTAGTGAATACATGCTCGGGGCGAAAGATGGTCGCCAGGTGCCGCAATTCGCTCGGCGTCTGCGACTCAACGCCCGGATTCCAAGGGCCGTGATCGCTATCGGGCTGCACCGGCACCGCCTAACCGCTGTTGCGCAATGCGGTCGCGATGGCATTGATCGAGAGCTGTATGCCCTCGCGCACCCGCGGATCGGTCTCCCCTGCCCGGTGACGCTTGAGCAATTCGACCTGCAGCAGATTCAACGGCTCGATATAGGGAAGCCGCAGTCGGATGGACGCATCCAACGTCGGATGTTTTTCCAGCAGCCGCGACTGACCGGTCAGTTCGAGGATGCAGTCGTGAGTCGTCTGCCACATATCCCGAATGCGGCCGAATAGAGATTCGCCTGTGCCTTGGTCCTTGACCAGGGTGAGATAGCGCGCGGCGATTCCCATATCCGATTTCGACAGCACCATCTCGAGGTTATCGACCGTGGCGCGAAAGAACGGCCACGCCGCCAGCATTTCGCGCAGCAGTCCCATGTCGGCTGTCTGCATTGCGTGGCCCACACCATACCAGCCCGGCAGCATCACGCGGGCTTGGGCCCAGCTGAATACCCAAGGGATCGCCCGCAGGTCCTCGATTCGTTGCGAGTTGGTTCGCGAAGCGGGCCGCGAACCGATTTTGAGATCCGAAATCTCGAGCAGCGGCGTCAATTGCCGGAAAAATTCCGCGAACCCGGCGGTTTCGTACACCAGACCTCGATAGGCGCGAAATGCTTCGGCCGAGAGATTTTCCATCGCCGCCGCGAAACGGCGGCCGCTGTCGCCCGAGAGCGATGCGCTCTCCAGCGATGCCAGCAAAGTCGCGGCTGCAATGGCTTCAAGATTCGTCGCCGCGCTTTCACGCGTGCCGTACTTGGCGGCGATGATCTCGCCCTGCTCTGTGATGCGGATGCGCCCGCGCACGGTGCCATGCGGCTGAGCGCGGATCGCTGCGAAAGATGAGCCGCCGCCGCGTCCCACCGCACCGCCGCGACCGTGGAATACCTCCAAGGGCGTCGCATGCTTTGCGAACAGTGCCGCCAGCCTGCGTGTGGCTTGGTGCAGGCTCCAGACGGACGTCAAATAGCCGCCGTCCTTGTTCGAGTCGGAATACCCGACCATGACCTCTTGGAAGCCGAAGGCCCGGGTAATTGCCGCCGTTTCGGGCATTTCCAGCCACGCCTCCATGACCTTGGCCGAGCCTTCCAAGTCGGTGATGGTTTCAAACAGCGGCACAGCCATGATCGCAGCCGATGCGTCGCCGCGGCCACGGTACAGGCCGGCTTCCTTGAGGAGGATGTTGACCTCCAGCAGATCCGACACGCTCTCGCATTTGGAGATGATGTAGAAGCGGATGCATTCGGCTCCGTAGCGCTGATGCGCCTCCGCGGCGGCGCGCACAATGCTGAGTTCCGACAGCGTCTCCGGCGAATAACGTACGTAAGGACTCGCCAGCAACCGTTCATTCGACAGTTCGCGGCGCAACAACGCCACGCGCTCGGACTCGGTCAAGGCTTGGTAGTCCGGCGCGACGCCCGCCACCTGCAGCAATTCGGCGACCACTCGGGCATGGACATCGGCATTTTGCCGCAGATCCAGCGTAGCCAAGTGAAAGCCAAAGGTCTCTACCGCGCGATTTAGACGCGCCAGCGCACCGCCGCCATTGAGACGCACGCGGCTCTCGGATCTCAACGAGTCCTCGAGGATTTGCAGGTCCGCGCGCAGGCTCGCCGCATCTGGATAGGCGCGAGCCTCGACGGTGGCCGGGCGCGATGGTGTGCGACCGGTCAGATTCTGATAGCTCGCGGCGAGGCGCGCGTACATGCCGGTGATTGCTCGCCGATACGGCTCGTCGGCCCGCGCCGCGTTCATATCGCCGCCGCACTCCGCCAGCGCCGCGAGCGGTTCCGATACCACAGCAAGTTCACTTGAAAGCGAGAGCTCTGCGCCGATCGCGTTGAGCTGCTCCAGGTAATCGGTCAGCAGCGCCTGGCTGGCGCGGCCCAGCGCAAGACGCAAAGAATCCGCGGTGACGTGAGGATTTCCGTCGCGATCGCCGCCGATCCATGAGCCCAGCCTCAGGAAACTCGGCGGCCGGTTGCCCAGCAGGCGCTCCCAGCGCGCATAGAGCGGTGGGATGACCGGCAAAAAAATGTCGCGCAGATAAGTCAGCGCGATATCGACTTCATCCGCGACATACAATCTTTCACGCCGCAACGCCCGCGTCTGCCACAGGAATGCGATCTGTGCTGCGATCGCCTCGTCGATTATTTCTCCTGCGCCGGTTTCCCGAAGACCCTCATCGCGCGTTGCCATCAACGCCGCGATGCGGTTGCGATGATCCAGCATGCTCTTGCGCATCACTTCCGTGGGATGCGCGGTCAGCACCGGACTGATGAGCGCATGATCGAGCAGAGCTGCCGCTTGGGCGGTGGTTACGCCCTGGCTTTCGAGGAAGGACAGGGCGGAAGCCAAGGTACTGTCCTTTTCTGCTGCCACGCCCTGCCGGTCTTCCGCCAGGTTTGCCAGCATGGAGAACAGCATGAAGCTGCGGACAAAGGCCACGGTCTCGTCAAGCGATAGGCTTTCCCAGCCGGCATGAAGGCCGCGCGGGTTGGCGATGCCGCGATAGCGATCCACCGACGCGGCTCGAATCGCCTCAATACGATCCAGCAGCCCACTGCCTCCGTAAGTTCGGATGACGTCGCCGAGGATCTTGCCGAGGAACCGAACATCCGCGTTCTGGGCAACTACTGGTGCGGAGACCGGGGCGGCTGTCATAGGTGGAACCATTATATAAGGAGCAGGCAAAGCCTATTGGGATCTATAAGCCATATCCTACAGGCGTGCCCGCAGGCCGCTGATTAAGACGGCGAGGCCTTCCTTGTAGAGTGACGCTTAGAAAAACTTTTCGCGTCCCCACGTGTTCCACGTTCGGAGAAAATCATGCTTTCCAAGTCCTGGCGTCTGTCCATTTTACCTGCGTTATTTCTGCTGCTCTCGCCGGCTCTCGGCATGGCGCAAGCAGTCAGCGTTTCGGTGAGCGTTGCGCCGCCGGAATTGCCGGTCTACGACCAACCGCCCATCCCTGGGGACGGTTATATATGGACCCCAGGATATTGGGCCTGGGGGGATGACACCCAAGATTATTACTGGGTGCCGGGCACCTGGGTGGAAGCACCGCAGCCCGATTATCTTTGGACGCCCGGGTACTGGGCCGCCGATGGCGCGGTCTTTCTCTGGCACGCCGGCTACTGGGGTCCGCAAGTCGGATTTTATGGTGGCGTCGACTACGGTTACGGCTACGGCGGCCACGGTTACGAAGGCGGCTATTGGCGCGGCGGTCATCTTTTCTACAACCGCGCAGTCGTCAACGTCGGATCAGTGCACATTACCAACGTCTATAACAAGACCATCGTCAACAACTATAACGTGACGCGGGTCAGCTTCAACGGTGGCAACGGCGGCGTCCGCGCTCAGGCCAGCGCACAAGAAGCGGCGGCCGCGCGTGAACGCCACATCGAAGCGACCTCCATTCAGCGCGAGCACGCACAAAGCGCGCGCGGCAACCCTCAGCTGCGCGCCAGCAGCAACCACGGTCATCCGCCGATCGCGGCGACCCCTCGTGCGGGCAATTTTGCAAATCCCGTACCGGCGCGAAACGCCGGACCTGCGGGACGCGGCGCGGACAGGCCCAACGAGCGTGCGGATAAGCCCAACGAGCGTGAGGCTCCGCAGCCTCGCCAGAGCACCCCGCGAGGAACGCCGGAGGCCGCGCCGAATCGAGAGGCCACGCCGAATCGAAACGTTGCGCCTCCCGCACGAGAGGTTCATCCCCTCACGCCGCCCAACCGAGAGGCCTCGCCGCCGCACGAGCCGGCACCGGCTCGCGAGCAGACACATCCACGCGAGCCGACGCCCCAGCGCGAGCAGACTCCGCCGCACGAACAGGCGCCGCCACGTGAGCAGGCACGCCCGCGCGATCCGACGCCCGCGCGCGAACCGGCACCTCAGCATGAGCAGGCGCCCCCGCGCCAGCCGGATCACGCGGCACCCGCCGAGCGCCCCGCCCCGCAGCAACGCGTAACGCCGCCGCATCAGCCGACGCCGGTTGAGCCGCACCGCCAACCGGAGCACACTGATGCCAGGCCTGCGCCAAAGCCGCCGGCGCGTCCAGCGGAGCAGCCGAAGGAGCATCCAGATCAACATGAGCACCATCAGCCATGATCAAGGCGCAATGCGATTCACCACCGAGGTGGACGGGCATAGCGCGGAACTAGACTACACAGTCGCGAATGGCGTAATGACCATTACCCATACCCATGTTGCGCCGGCCATCGGCGGTCGCGGCATAGCCGCCGAGTTGATGCGCGCCGCGCTCAAAGTGGCCGCCGAGCGCGGCTTGTCGATCAATCCCGCCTGCTCATACGCGGCGGCTTACATGCGAAAGCATGCGCAGGCACCTGACAAGGCTCATATGGATGAACTGCTGGATGAGGCGCTCGAGGAGTCCTTTCCCGCCAGCGACTCGCCTTCTGTTGGGGGCAGTTCCTAGCCCAAACGGATTAGTGCCCCTATTTGGGCAGCATGGGATGGCCTTCGTGCGCCACCAGCAAATCGTGCATGTCGTTCGCATGCTCTTCTTCCACCGTCAAGATTCCTTCCAGCATCTTGCGGGTGCCCGGGTCGTCATCGCCGAAATAGCGGATCAATTCGCGATAGTGATCCACCGCAATGCGTTCCGCGATGAGATTTTCCTTGATCATGTCGATCAAGTTCTCGGCATTGCCGTATTCCGACGCGGCGCGCGTCGCGAGTCCGGTTGGATTGAAGTCCGGCCTGCCGCCGAGTTGGTTGATGCGCTCGGCAACTTCGTGCATGTGCTGCGACTCTTCCTTGGCGTGCTGGGCAAATTCGTCTTTCACGCCTTCGCTCGAAATGCCCTGAGCGGCGACCGCGTGCATGGTATAGCGCAGTACGCATACGATTTCAGTGGCCAAAACCGCCTGCAGGATATCGATGGTCTTTTTGACGTCGCCTTGATAGGTAAACGTCACCCCGCCGCTGGCGATGTTTTTGCGCGCCCGTTCCCGCAACGTCTTCACGTCCGTGAGAAAAGGTTTGGGTTCGGTTTTTTGTTTATCCACGTGCGTTCAACTCCTCAAATGGGGTGCGGTTGCAGCGGCTATTTATACACCGGCACGAGCGCTCTTTTCCGGTTAATCGAGCTTACCTTCGTCAGACATTTTGCCGAGCGCCTGTCAGCAATGCTCCGACAGCCTCATGCACCGCTCAAGGCCATGTCCAGCGCCGAAAGCAATGGTCCAAGCTTTGGCGGGTTTGCTTCGAGCGCCGGCTCTACCCCATAGTCGCGCAATGCCCGCGAGCACACAGGACCTATGGATGCCACGATCGAGCGATTCAGATTGTTCGCCAATTCCGCCGCACTTCCAGCCTGCTGCGCAATCGAATAGAGATTGTGCATTTGAACCGCACTGGTAAACACAACGGCATCGACGCGGCCGTGCGAAAGCTCGTTGAGAAGCCTCGACAAGGGCTGAGTATCCTCGGGCAACGCCCAGCGATACGTGGCAATCTCATGCACGCGGGCTCCGCGAGCCTCCAATCCCGAGGAGAGTCCGCGATTTTTCTCGCCATAGCGCTGCACCAGAATCGAAGCCCCAGCGACCGGCTCATCGGCCAGCGCCGCGAGAACCGTTTCGGTGGTGAATGGCACAGCGGCCCGGATGTCGATGCGAATTCCACGCGAGTTCAATTCGCCGGTGGGCTTCGGACCGCGCACCACAACCCTGGATGCGGCCAGCAGTTCCTTGAGATCCTGACTCAGATCCGCCGCATCGGCGGCGGAAAACAAGCCTTTGGCTCCCACGCCGGTTTGAAAGATGCATACATTGAATGGATCCGCTCGCCAGCGCGCGACCAGAGACCGCATTGCCTGCGCGTCGATATCCGGCACTTCTTGTAATGCCGGCGCGAGCATCGGTACACCGCCGCGGCGGGCGACCAATTCGGCGAGGTGGGCGCCGGTGCGCGTCTCCAAAATCGCCACGACTTTAGATTTCATGCTGATGCCATTCAACCACCATAATGCGGGTATGTCGACCTGGCTAAAGGCGCTCATCGGCGCCGCAACGATTGGGCTGTTTGCTCAGGCTGCCGGTGCGCAACCGACGGCGCCGCCGTCAGTGCAGAACGGCACGCGCGAGGAATTCATGGCCGCGATGCAGCGTGTCCGCCTGCATCAACCGGACCTTCCGGATTCGCCCGCCCTCGAGCACTACGGCATTTACGACTACCTGATCGCGGCTAGACTGCGGCGCGACTTGAGTGTTTCGGCGAATGAAAATCTCGATGCGGCAATTGACGCGTTTCTGCACGCTCGCGTCGGACAGCTGGCGACGCGCGGCCTGCGGCGCGACTGGCTCGCAAGCCTGGCGCAGCGCCATCGCTGGGACTGGTTCATGCCCCGCTCCATCGACGTGGTTGATCCGGTGTTGATCTGCGACCGCCTCGATGTGCGACTGTCCACGAACGATACGCAAGGTCTCGCCGCCGCCGCACTCATTCGCTGGATGGCGCCGCAAAAGCCGCCCGCCGAGTGCTCCAACGTGTTCGCATGGTTGCGTCGAGAGGGATTGCTCACGCCCACACTGGCCGAGAGCCGCACGCGGGCGGCACTGTCCGCCGACTCGCAGCGGCTGGCACGCGAATTCGCGGCTGACGTACCCTTGAATCGCCGGGCAGCACTCCTGCAATGGTCTGATCTGCTTGATTCGCCGCGCGCCGCGCTGACTGTTTTGGCGACTCATCCCGCCTTGGCTGTCGAACCGGAAGCCCTGGCTGCCGGATTTGACAAGCTCGCGCGCACGGAACCGGCGTACGCCCTGGACCTGCTGCCGAAGCTCGTCGCGCACGAGGCGCTGACACTGGAAAACCAGGATCGCCTCAAGCGCGCTGCCGCGCTCGGCGCTGCCTACGATCGCGATCCGCGCGCCATGGCGGCATTCGACGATCTGCCCGCGGCCGTAATCGACGGCCCGGTGCAAGAGTGGCGGGTACGCGCCGCATTGTGGAAACACGATTTCGCGCGCGCGCTTGCGTGGCTTGATCTCATGCCATCGAACCTGGCCGCCCAGCCACGCTGGCGGTATTGGCGTGCGCGCACCGTCGCCGTCGCTCAAGGTAACGAGGCGGCCGCGCCGATATTCCGCGACATCGCGGGACTGCGCGACTACTACGGCTACCTCGCAGCGGATCGTCTTGCGCAACCTTACAATTTAAACGTGCGGCCCTCGCCGCTCGATGCGGCCGCTCAAACCGCGCTGGCCCAGGAGCCGGGAATCGTCCGCGCGCATGAACTGTTCGACTGCGACATGACGGATGAGGCGACCTCCGAATGGAACGCCGCGCTGGAGAGCGCCGATAACGCTTTGAGAGTCCAGGCCGCACTCCTCGCCTCGCGCTGGGGATGGTTTGCTCAGTCCATCACAACCCTGGCTCAGAGCGGAGAATTCGACGATGTGACGCTGCGCTATCCACGGCCCTTCCTGGATTCGGTGAGTCAGGGGAGCAAGCTGGCGCAACTGCCGCAGGATTGGATATGGGCCGTCATGCGCCAGGAGAGTCTGTTTCGCAAGGATGCCGTCTCGCGCGCCGACGCCCGCGGCGTCATGCAAATGGTGAACTCGACCGCATCGGCAGTGGCTCGGCGCTGGCATCTCCCGGTTCCGGGCCGCGATGGCCTGTTCGATCCATCGATCGCGATACCGCTCGGCGCGGCCCACTTGCGCGAATTATTGGATCGTTATGGCGAACAATTGACGCTGACTCTTGCGGCCTACAACGCGGGACCCACGGCAGTCGCGCGCTGGCTGCCGCCCACGCCGATGGATCCCGACATCTGGATCGAGAATATTCCCTACAACGAGACCCGAGGCTATGTGCAGCATATCTTGGAACACATCGTGGCCTTCGCGTCCGTGCGCGGTGCCGATGCCCCGCGGCTCGAAGTCTTATTGACCAAGGTTGAACCGGCCACGCCGCCGTTGTGATAGCGTTGCTGAAGATAAAAAAAATGGGGGATGAGCATGCGATCTAGTTTCTTCAAATATGCCTTGATTGCCGGCGCGCTGCTTGTCAATGGCCTGCCAAGCGCCGCAATGGCCGACACCGTCGTGGTCGAGGCCGACCGCATGGTCGATGTACTGACGGGCCGCGTGGTTGACCGTCCGCAGATCACCATCATAGACGGACGCATTGCCGCAGTCGGCGCGCAGGGAACTGCCATGCCCGCCGGTTCGCGCCGCGTCGACCTGAAGGGCATGACGCTGCTGCCGGGGCTGATCGACATGCATGTGCACCTGACGTCCGACCCGCATTTCAGCGGCTATCGCCGGCTGCAATTTACCGACAACTTCTGGACCGTGGTCGGCGTCGCCAATGCCCAAAAGACTTTGGAGGCCGGGTTCACCACGATTCGCAACGTCGGGTCGGGTAATTTCGACGACGTCGCGATCAAGCAGGCCATTGAGCAGGGTATCGTCGCCGGCCCGCGGATCGTTCCGGCGACCTATGCGATCGGCGCCACGGGCGGGCACTGCGACGCCACCGAACTACCGCCCTCCATGACGGTACAGAGACCTGCCGTGGCGAACGGCGCCGAGGAAATCCGCGCGACGGTGCGCAAATTGCGCAAGTACGGAGCAGAGGTCATCAAATTTTGCGGCACCGGCGGCGTGCTGTCGAAAACTGACACGGTGGGCGGGCAACAGTACGATCTCGCCGAAATGAAAGCGCTGGTCAACGAGGCGCACATGTTGGGACTTCGCGTCGCAGTTCATGCGCACGGCGCATCGGGGATCAAGGACGCGATTCGCGCAGGGGTCGACACCGTCGAGCATGCGAGCCTCGCCGACGAGGAGGCGTTCACGCTGGCCAAGCAGCATGGAACCTGGTTCTCCATGGACATCTACAACGATGACTACATCATGGCCGAGGGCGAGAAAAACGGTGTTTACAAGGAGTCTTTGGAAAAGGAACGCATCATCGGCTTGAAGCAGCGTCAGACTTTTCAAGCGGCCGTGAAGGCCGGGGTCAAGATGGTCTTCGGCACCGATGGCGGCGTCTATCCGAATGGCTACAACGCCCGCCAGTTCGTCACGATGGTGAAATGGGGAATGACGCCCATGCAAGCAATTCAGGCCGCCACCGCCAATGCGGCGGAAGCGCTGGGCCGGCAGGGCGATGTCGGGGCCATCGCCGTCGGGCGCTATGGTGATCTCATCGCCGTGGCGGGTGATCCGCTGGCGGATGTCGCACGGCTGCAGTCCGTGACGTTTGTCATGAAGGGCGGGGATGTCGTCAAAGGCGCCTCGAACTGATGCGCCGTGCGCGTCGGCGGCTTCAGTTGCCGCCGATCAGCCCCGCCGTGACATTGATGGCAAACCCTAATATGGACGCGTTGAACAGAAACGAGATCAGGGTTTGTGCAATCACGGTGCGGCGGATCTCGGCGTTCTCCGTGGATACGTCCGCGGTCTGACACGCTGCCGCGATGGTGAAGGAAAAGTAGGCGAAATCCCAAAATACCGGTTCCGGAGTGTTCGGAAAGCGCAACGGCCGGTTTTTGCCCTCCACGCTGTAGAACATATCCGCGTAATGCGTGGTGAACATGACGGGAACCAGCAGCCAGGAATCAACCAGCGTGAGCGCGGCAAGCGCGAGGTGCGCCGCGCGCGTCGCACCGCTCACCTGCTTGATGGTGGCCAGCGGCTCGATGATGGCGAACAGACTGGCGACCGCCGCAATGATCACCAGCACGAGAATGAAGGGCCCCGACTCATCCTCTTCGATATATTTCGTGCAGATTTGCGCCGCGGTGAGCCGCGTCATCCAGAAGGCAATCAAGATTAGAAACAGAACGACGCCGGCGTTCCAGCACAGCAGAATTCGAGTCACGGTCGACCAGTCATGCGGCAGGAAGAAAAACAGCACCGTGCCGACGATCACTGAGATCCAAATTCGAGGGTGCAGCAGGAACAGGTCTTTCATGCGAGCGCCGCGGCTGCTACTTGGTTTCCTTTGCAACCAGGTATTTGACCAGGTCGATCAGCTGATCCGTGCCGCCCGCCGATTCCACATGCATTCGGTACTTGCCATTGACGATGATCGTTGGTGTGCGATCCACTTTGTACGCCACCATCAGCTCCTGAGCCGTGCGTACCTTGAGGTCGGCTGAAAAGGATTTGGACGTGGCCAGGAATTTGTCGGCCGGCACGCCGGCATGCTGGCTGTAAAACTTTGCGGCATCCTCAATCGTCGGCATGTGGGTCTTGAGCCCGCGCGAGGAGTCGGTGATGCTCAAGTCTCCGCCCTTCCAGACCGCGTCGAACATGGCATCGTGGGTCTGTTGGTCCACGCCCAGCAGCTGCGCGGTGACATACGCGAGCTGGAACATCGGCCAGTCCTCCGCGGTATTGAATGCCGCCGGCAGGTAGTCCACAACCACATTGGGCGGCATGGCCGACTTCAGCTTGTGCATGGTGGGCTGGAAAATGTTGCATGCAGGGCACGCGTACGAGAAGACTTCCGTGACTTCAACCTTGCCGGCCGGGACGGCAGGAGTTCGCGCCGGCTGAATCAGGAAATAATTCACGCCCTCGGTCCAAGCCTGC
Source organism: Steroidobacteraceae bacterium (assembly GCA_035997505.1). Taxonomy (GTDB): domain Bacteria; phylum Pseudomonadota; class Gammaproteobacteria; order Steroidobacterales; family Steroidobacteraceae; genus Bog-1198. Next base: position 19,316 of record DASYIN010000175.1, read on the forward strand.
GCCGCGTGGCCGGATATCGAGGCAGCCAGTGTCAGCGCAACCGCGCATGCAGCGGATTTGATCAATTTCATCGAGGCTCCTTTATGCGTCTCCCGGCGCGAATTCTAGCATCCGGACCTTACCGGTTGCGCCGATTAAGGCGCCGCGCAG
>DASYIN010000176.1:0-21251 GCA_035997505.1 Steroidobacteraceae bacterium
GTCGACAAGAAAAACAGTGCCGACATTACGCGCAGTATCCTGCTTCAGGTCATTGCCGAGCAGGAGCATTTGGCTGAACCGATCCTAAGCCAGGAATTTATGGTCAGCGTGATCCGCTCCTACGGCACCACGCTGCAAGGCCAGGTGAGCCCGCATTTGGAACAGAGCCTGAAGCAGCTGATGAATCAGCAGCCGACGCCTCAGCTTCGAGAGCGCGTAAAAACCGTGGCCGGCGGAGAGCCGCCGCGGCCGCGGGTTGCGTCGAACCTGCTGCGCGACGGTTAGCGACTAGCCGCGCATCGACCGCGGCTATCGGATCGCCGCGCCGAAACTACGCAGCGTCGACGTTGCGCATGGACAGCCGTACGCGGCCCTGCCGGTCGACCTCGAGCACCTTGACGCGCACCACGTCGCCTTCCTTGAGCTTGTCGCCCACCCGTTCCACACGTTCTTCGGAGATCTGGGAGATGTGCACGAGGCCGTCGCGGCCGGGAAGAATGGTCACGAATGCGCCGAAGTCCATGAGGCGGGCGACCTTGCCTTCGTATATCCGGCCCACTTCGATATCAGCGGTGATCAGTTCGATACGTCGTTGAGCTTCACGCCCCGCCGCACCTTGCACCGAGGCAATTTTGACCGTGCCGTCGTTTTCGATATCGATCGAGGTGCCGGTTTCTTCGGTAATCTGGCGGATGACCGCGCCGCCCTTGCCGATCACCTCGCGGATCTTTTCCGGATCGATCTTCATGGTGATGATGGTGGGTGCCCATTCGGACATGTTCTCGCGTGGTTTGGAGAGCACTTTGTTCATCTCGCCCAATATGTGCAGCCGGCCTTCGCGCGCCTGATCCAATGCCACTTTCATGATCTCGCGCGTGATGCTCGTGATCTTGATGTCCATCTGCAGCGCCGTAATGCCGTCCTTCGTGCCGGCCACTTTGAAATCCATGTCGCCGAGATGATCCTCGTCGCCCAGGATGTCCGTCAAAACTTGGAAGCGCGAACCTTCCTTGACCAGGCCCATCGCCACGCCGGCGACCGGCGCCTTGATCGGCACACCCGCGTCCATCAAGGCGAGGCTGGTGCCGCACACCGAGGCCATGGAGCTCGAGCCGTTTGACTCCAGGATTTCCGAAACCACGCGAATGACGTACGGGAATTTCTCGACGCCCGGCATCACGGCCTTGACGCCGCGCTTGGCCAGATTGCCGTGACCGATTTCGCGGCGTTTCGGCGAACCCATCATGCCGGTTTCGCCGACGCTGAACGGGGGGAAATTGTAGTGCAGCATGAAGGGCTCTTTCTTCTCGCCCATCAGGCCGTCGATGATCTGCGCATCCCGCCCGGTTCCCAACGTCGTCACGACCAGAGCCTGGGTTTCGCCGCGGGTGAACAACGCCGAACCGTGAGTTCGAGCGAGCACACCCGTACGGATATTGATGGCGCGCACCGTCTTGGTGTCGCGGCCGTCGATGCGTGGCTGACCATCGAGAATCTTGCCGCGCACCAATCGATATTCCAGATTGGAAAACTCGGCGCCCACTTGTTCGGCGGTAAATTTGGGCGTCTCGCCCTTGGCTAGAGCTTCAACCGCCGCGGCCTTGACCTCCTTGATCTTGGCGTAGCGCGCCATCTTTTCGGTGAGTGTGTAGGCGGCGGCAACGGCCGTCTCCGCGAATCCGTTGACTGCGGATTGGAGTTCCTTGTTCGGCTCCGGCGCGACCCATGACCACTTCGGCTTGCCCGCTTCCGCGGCGAGTTCGTTGATGGTCTTGATGGCGATCTGCATTTGTTCGTGACCGAACGTGACCGCACCCAGCATGACCTCTTCATTGAGGCCGGCGGCTTCAGACTCCACCATCAGCACGCCTTCAGCGGTGCCGGCTACCACCAGGTCGAGCTGCGACGTGGCAAGTTGGGCGGTCGTGGGATTCAGAATGTATTTGCCGTCGATGTAGCCGACGCGGGCGCCGCCAATGGGCCCCAGAAATGGCATGCCGGAAATGGCCAGCGCCGCGGACGCACCGAGAAGCGAGGCAATATCAGGATCCATTTCGCTGTTGACGGAAATGACTTGAGCCACGACTTGAACGTCGTTAATGAAACCTTCGGGAAACAGCGGGCGGATCGGCCGATCGATCAGACGCGATGTCAGCGTCTCCTTTTCGGTAGGACGTCCCTCGCGCTTGAAGAAACCGCCGGGAATGCGTCCCGCTGCGTAGGTTTTTTCGATGTAATTCACGGTCAGAGGAAAGAAGTCACGGCCCGGCGTCGCTTTCTTCAGGCCTACGGCGGTGACCAGAACCACCGTGTCATTCATGGATACGAGTACCGCACCGTCGGCCTGCCGGGCGAGTTCGCCGGTCTCCAGCGTTACGGTGTGATCTCCATACTTAAAACTTTTTTTGATAGCGCTCACGTGGAGCCCCTTTGCGTAATTCGGATGTGAAAGACGCAGGCGCCAGTGCGCGCCTGCAGCGGCGCCTGTTAGCGGCGTAACCCTAAGCGTTCGACCAATTGCGTGTACTTGTCCGGAGTTCTGCTCTTCAGGTAATCGAGCAGCTTGCGGCGCTGATTGACCATCTTGAGCAGTCCGCGACGCGATGCATGGTCGGCTTTGTGCGTGGTGAAATGCTGACTCAAGCCGTTAATGCGCTCGGACAACAAGGCAATTTGAACTTCGGGGGAACCGGTGTCTTGCGCGCTGCGCTGAAATTTACCGACGACGCCCGTCTTTTCTTCACGAGTAAGTGGCATTGAAATCGAACCCTCAATCAATAACTTAGGACCTTTTAAGAAGCCGCGCATTGTACGCGTCGCGGCACGTGCCCTCAAGCACGATTCGCGGCGGATGAAATAAGTCGCAGGGGCTTTAACAGCCCCGCCGCCTCGATTTCGCCCAAACCCAAAAACCCCAGGCCATCCGCATAGATACGCACCATTCCGGGGAGTTCAACGGCAACATCGACCGTTTGGCCCTGCCGCAGGGCGTTAACGCCCGCGGCAGGCAGGTCAAATCGTCGCCAGGCCTGCAATGCGGCATCAACCGGGAGAAGCGCTTTATGGCGGTCCTCGGGGCTTACGGATTCCAATGCCTCGAATGACCACTGGGGCTCGAGGTGAAACGGTGCCACAGCCAGCCGGCGCAGGGCCGCCAGATGCCCAATGGTTCCCAATTGTGCCGCCAGGTCCTCGGCGAGCACGCGGATGTAGGTCCCTTTCGTGCAACGCACATCAAACGAAAGATCCGGCGCCCGCCAATCGAGCAGTTGCAACTCGTGAATCGTGATGCTGCGCGCCGCGCGTTCCCGCGTGATGCCGGCGCGCGCGTATTCGTACAGGGGTTTTCCCTCCTGCTTCAACGCCGAATGCATCGGGGGAATCTGTTGGTAGTCGCGGGGAAAGTCAGCCAGCGCGCGCTGCAATTGCTCGCGCAAGAAGGCGGGCAGCTCGCGCGTTTCGATCACCTCGGACTCGCGATCCGCGCTCGGCGTGCGTTCACCGAGCCGAACCGTCACGCGGTAGGTTTTGTCGGCGTCCAATAGTTGGGTGCCGAATTTGGTGGCTTCGCCGAAGCAAATCGGCAGCAGGCCCGATGCCAGCGGATCCAGCGACCCGGTATGTCCCGCCTTGCGGGCATTGAACAGGCGTTTGACGCGCGCCACGGCGCCGGCGGAGCTCAAGCCCAGGGGCTTGTCGAGCAAAAGAATGCCATGCAGATCGACGGGCATTCTCAGCCCTCATCAATGATATGGTCGTGCTCGTCGGTGCCGGAATCGTTCACCTGTGGCGGATCTGCAGGTTTCTTCAACGAGTCGATCAGCTGCGTCAATCGCACGCCGTGTTCGATGCTGGTATCCAGTTCGAACGTCAATGTCGGCGTATAGCGGATCATCAGCGACTTCGACAAGGCGTTGCGCAGGAAACCCGCGGCGCTCGTGAGGCCCTGCTGCACTTTCGGGTCCGCCCCTTCCTTGCCGAACACCAGATAGTAAACCCGCGCGGTGCGCAGATCTCCGCTGACATTGACGGCGGTGATGGTGACATTGCCGATGCGCTCATCCTTGACGTCGCGCCGCAAAAGCTCCGTGAGCTCGCGCTGAATCTGCTCTCCCAAGCGCTTGGCCCGCGGGTTGTCTTTGGCCATGGGCTACCTGCCTGCGAGGGCGACGCGCACTACAGAGTGCGCGCCACTTCCACGCGTGAATAGCATTCGATCTGATCGCCTTCGCGCACGTCATTGTAGTTCTTGACGCCAATGCCGCACTCGGTGCCCGCGCGCACCTCGTTTACGTCGTCCTTGAAACGCTTCAAGGATTCCAAAGCCCCCTCGAAGATCACCACGTTGTCGCGCAGCACACGGATCGGGAAATTGCGGCGTACATAGCCGTCGATGACCATGCAGCCCGCGACCGTGCCGAATTTGCTCGAGCGGAAGACGCTCCTGACCTCGGCGAGCCCGACGATCGACTCCTTGACCTCCGGCGACAGCATGCCGGTGAGCACCGCCTTGATGTCATCGATGGCTTCGTAAATGATGCTGTAGTAACGCACGTCGACGCCATGCTCCTTGATGGCGGCGCGCGCGGCGGCGTCGCCGCGCACATTGAACGCGATGATGCGTGCCTTCGAAGCCGCAGCCAGGGTGACGTCGGACTCGGTGAGGCCGCCGACGCCGGACGCCACGATGTTCACCGCGACCTCGGCGGTCGAGAGGCCGTTCAAGGAATCGCGCAGCGCTTCGGCGCTGCCCTGCACATCGGCCTTCACCAACAGCTGCACCAGGTCGGCCTTGCTCTCGCCCATGGTCGAGAACACGTCCTGCATGTTGGTGGCCTTTTGCGCCAGCTTGACGTCACGCGATTTCGATTGCCGATGCATGGCGACTTCGCGCGCCTTGCGCTCGCTTTCCACGACCAGCAGCTCATCGCCCGCGTTCGGAGCGCCCGACAGTCCCAGCACCACCACCGGTATCGACGGCCCGGCCGACTCGACCGAGTGTCCAGCCTCATCGAACAATGCACGCACTCGTCCAAATTCCTGGCCGATGAGCAGCGGATCGCCCAACTTCAGGGTGCCGCGCAGCACCAGCACTGTGGCCACGGCGCCGCGACCCTTCTCGAGACTGGATTCGATGACGTAGCCTGCGGCAAGACCGGCGGTCGGCGCCTTGAGCTCCAGCACTTCGGCCTGCAGCAGAATGCTGTCGAGCAGCTGGTCAACGCCCAGACCGGTGCGCGCCGAGACGGGGACGAAAATATTCTCGCCGCCCCACTCTTCCGGGATGACGCCGTACTTCGTGAGCTCCTGCTTGACCTTTTCCGCATCGGCCTCCGGCTTGTCCATCTTATTGAGCGCCACGACAATGGGCACCTTCGCCGCCTGAGCGTGCTGAATGGCCTCAATGGTCTGGGGCATGACGCCGTCATCGGCGCCGACAACCAAAATGACGATATCCGTGACCTGCGCGCCGCGTGCGCGCATCGACGTGAACGCCGCATGGCCGGGTGTGTCGAGGAACGTCACCATGCCCTTGGCCGTTTCAACGTGGTACGCGCCGATATGCTGGGTGATGCCGCCGGCTTCGCCCGCCGCCACCTTGCTGCGCCTGATGTAGTCCAACAGCGAGGTTTTGCCGTGGTCGACATGTCCCATGACGGTCACAACCGGCGGACGCGGCAAGACTTCCAGCGAGGAATCCGTTTCGCCCTGCAGGTCATCCTCGATGATATTTTCCTTGCGCAGCACAGCCGTGTGGCCCATTTCCTCGACCACCAACACCGCGGTGTCCTGCTCGATCATTTGATTGATCGTGGCCATCACGCCCATGTTCATCATGACTTTGATGACTTCGGTCGCCTTGACGGCCATCTTTTGCGCCAACTCGCCCACCGTCATCGCCTCGCCGATGGCCACTTCGCGGACCACCCGTGCGGTCGGCATCTCGAAACCATGCTTGGTGTCCGCCTCGCCGACCGAGCGGCGCCGGCCGTCGCGTGACTTCTTCTTTTTATGCCGTGAACTGACGTCGCCGACGATGTGCAATTCCTGCCGCCCGTAGCGCGTCGACTTGTCGTCCACCACCTCGCGCGCGGCCTTGCCCGGCTTCGCCGCGGCCGCTTTGCGTTCCCGCTCAGCCACCTCACGCGCCTGAATCTCGGCGGCGCGACGCGCCTCTTCTTCGGCGGTGCGTTTGCGGTTTTCCTCGTCGCTGCGCCGCCGGCTCTCTTCCTCCTGGCGCTCGCGGTCCATCCGCTCCTTCTCCAATCGCTCTTTTTCCGCACGTTCCAGGGCGGCCTTGGCCTGCTCCTCGGTCTCGCGCAGCTTGTCGATCTCTTCCTGTTGATGCCGCGCCTGATCTTCCAGCACTTCGCGCTTGACGTAGGTGCGCTTGCTGCGCACCTCGACATTCACCGTGCGCGCGCGCCCTTGGGGGCTTGCCAGCTTCAACTCGGACTGCGACTTGCGGCGCAACGTGATTTTGCGCGGAGCAGCATCCCCTTGGGATTCGTCGTGACCGTGGCTGCGGCGCAGATGCGTCAGCAACTCGTGCTTGGCATCTTCGCTGATCATGTCTTCGGCGCCGACGACCTTGATACCGGCCTGATCGAGCTGCTGCAGCAGCCGATCCACGGGAACCTTCAACACCTCAGCGAACTGAGCGACGGTTACATCTGCCATACGTGCTCCTAGACCTTAGCTTCTTCCGCGAACCAGTGCTTGCGGGCATTCATAATCAGTTCGCCGGCCTTCTTTTCGTCGACGCTGCCCATCTCGACCAGCTCGTCGACCGCCAAGTCGGCCAAATCATCGCGCGTGCGCACACCCTTGCGCGCCAGCGTCTTGCCGAGCGCCTCGCCCGTAATCTCGATCAAATCCGGTCCGGGTTCCGCGCCGTCCATGGACTCCTCGCTGGCGATGGCCTGAGTCAGCAGTACATCGCGTGCGCGGGTGCGCAGCTCCTTGACGATTTCCTCGTCGAATTCCTCGATGCCGTTCAATTCGCTCGCCGGCACATAGGCGATTTCCTCAATGGTCGAGAAACCCTCTTGCACCAAAATGCTCGCCACATCGGCATCGACGTCCAACTGCTTCATGAAGGTTTCGCGCAGCGCCAGAGACTCGGTCTCGCTCTTGGCTTCCGCCTGCGATTCGCTCATGACGTTCAATTCCCAACCGGTCAGCTCGCTCGCCAGTCGGATATTCTGGCCGCCGCGGCCGATGGCCTGCGACAGCTTGTCTTCCGAGACGGCAATGTCCATCGAGTGGGAATCTTCATCGACCACGATGGAGGTGACCTCGGCGGGCGCCATGGCATTGATCACGAACTGCGCGTTGTTGTCGTCGAATGGAATGATGTCGACGCGCTCGCCGGCAATCTCATTGGAAACCGCTTGCACGCGCGATCCGCGCATACCGACGCAGGCGCCGACCGGATCGACGCGCGGATCGTTGCTGCGTACCGCAATCTTGGCGCGCACGCCGGCGTCGCGGGCTGCGGCCAGAATGTTGATCAAGCCCTGACCGACCTCAGGGACTTCGAGTTTGAACAATTCGATCAGGAATTCCGGCGCGGTGCGCGACAGGAACAATTGCGGGCCTCGCGGCTCCGTGCGCACCTCTTTCAGGTACGCCTTGATGCGATCTTGAGAGCGCACCGGCTCGCGCGGGATCATCTCCTCGCGCGCAATGAACCCTTCGGCATTGGCGCCGAGATCGACGTACACGCCGTTGCGATCGACGCGTTTGACGATGCCGCTGACCAGCGTTCCGGCGCGGTCCTTGTAGGCATCGACCACTTGCGCACGTTCGGCCTCGCGAACCTTCTGCACGATGACCTGCTTGGCGGTTTGCGCCAGGATGCGGCCGAATGGAACCGATTCCATCGGTTCCTCGACGAAACCGCCCGGCTCGACGTCTTTGTCGATATCGCGGGCATCGTCGAGGCGCAATTCGCGCTCCGGCACTTCAAGCTCGGAGGAGTCGTCCGCGAACACCTTCCAGCGGCGAAAAGTGTCGTAACCGCCGGTCTTGCGGTTGATCGAAACGCGTACGTCCAACTCCTCGCCGTGCTTCTTGCGAGTGGCGGATGCGAGCGCGGCTTCGAGCGCGTCGAATATAATTTCCTTATCGACGCCCTTCTCGTTGGAAACCGCGTCGACGGCCATCAATATTTCTTTGTTCATAACCTCAAGACTCCTCGCTCACTCTGGCCGCAATCTCGCCTTCTGAATCCGATCGAGCGGCAGCTCGTACGCCCTGCCGTCGACTTCCACTACAATCGTGCCGCTTGACGCGGACTTCAATAGCCCGACAAACCGCCGCCGCCCATCCATCGGCAGCTTCAACTCGGCAAAAATCCGCTCACCGACGAATCGCTCAAAATGCGCGCGCGTGCGCAGGATCCGATCAAAGCCCGGCGAGGAAACCTCCAGCGTGTAATGCCCCTTGATCGGATCATGGATCTCGAGCACCTCGCTCACGGCGTGACTCACGCTTGCGCAGTCGTCCACCGTGACACTGGCCGCGGAGTCCTCCGCGCGACGATCGATGAAAATCCGCAGCACGCCGCCGCGCCCTTCCCGCGCAACCTCAACGTCGACCAACTCAAATCCGAGCGCCTCGATCGGCGGCTCTAGCAAGCGGATCAAGGCGTCACGCATTTTTATAAGGCCATCTTTAAAACTAAAAAGGGGACCATCGGCCCCCTTCCATTCGCTTAACAAAAAGCCCCTAGAAGGGGCCCACTCCAAAAAATCGCGCGCCACTGCAAGGGGCAGAAGTGAAAACTCCAGCCCTAGCCATTCGAGCCCCGCCGAGGGCCGCGATTATAGGCAATGACTCTCCGGGCGTAAACCCTGATTGCGCAATTGCCTTACCGGAAAGATGAAGGGCCGCATCGCTGCGGCCCTCGTTATCGCTTAAATCTTAAGCCACTGTTACCAGCGCTTCGGACCGCGAGATCCACCACCACCACCGCCGCCGCCGCCACCGCCGCCACCGCCGGTGCGCTCCTGCGCCTCATTCACTTTCAGCGCTCGCCCGTCGACGTCGTGGCCGTTCAAGGCCTGCATGGCCCGCGCAGCATCTGCGCTTGCCATTTCAACGAAGCCGAAGCCGCGGGGCCGACCGGTGTCGCGATCATTGATCAACGCAACCGACTGTACCGCGCCATGCTTTTCGAACAGCGCGCGCACTGCGGACTCGTCCATCGAGAACGGGAGATTGCCAACATACATTTTCGTCATGTGAAGAATACCTACTACAAAAGAAACTATCGGCTGATCACGCGTGCTTCGAGTACTGAACCTTATAGCGGAATGCCAGCCACCTGGATCGAAGAAACCTGCTTTGTGGGTTGTGGCCAAGGTGACGCCGGAGCGGCGCGGTGACCAGAAACGGACCAAGTAGAAATCACGAACCGGCGCGGATATTACAGCAATTTGCTGATAAGTACGAATATTCCTGCTATAAGCGCGCTATGCTGCAGCGCAGCAACGCCTGGTAACGGACCCCCAAGGCGGCTATTCTCTCGCCCTGTTGCGTACACCGAAAATCACCATTTTAATGACCGCATTCGGATGCCAGTAGCCTACTTTCTGCCCAAATACTGGATTACATGGGCTGGTTTGGCAGTCATGCGCATGGTGGAGTTACTGCCCTACCCGGCCCAAAGACTGGTCGGCAATGGCATCGGGGTGCTGCTTAGGTCTCTACCCTTGAGCTATCTGCGCATTGCGCGGCGAAATATCGCGCTTTGCCTGCCTGAATTATCGAAACCCGAGCGTGAAAAGCTGCTTGACCGGCATTGCCGCAGCTTAGGGATGGCCCTGTGCGAGACCGCCGATACCTGGTGGAGCAGCGATAAGCGTCTCAACAAGATGGCGGAGGTGCAGGGGCTGGATCACTTGAAGGCCGCACTTGCCAAGGGCCGCGGCGCGATCCTGGTGGGAGGGCATTTTACGACCATTGAGATCTCCACCCGCATACTCGGCACGGTGGTGCCCCTGAATGTCGTCTATCGACCCCTTAAAAACGCCCTGTTGTCGCACATCATGTTCGAAAGCTTTTGCCGCCACGGAAATCCGATCCCCAAGGACGACATCCGGAGCATGGTTCGGGCGCTGAAAAAGAATGAAGCCGTGTGGTTCGCCCCCGACCAGAGCTATCGCAACAAAGGCGCCGCCATGGTCAATTTTTTCGGCATCCCGGCAGCCAGCAATCCCGCAACCTCGCGGTTGGCGCGCATTTCCGGGGCCGCCGTCATGACCTACTTCGGGGAGCGACTGCCCGGCAACGCCGGATACCGGGTGGTCATCGGGCCGCCATTCGAGAATTTCCCCGGCGCGGACACGGTGGACGATGTCGCACGCTACAACCGACTGCTCGAGGCACAGGTCCGCCTGGTGCCGGAACAATATCTATGGGTTCACCGGCGCTTCAAGGGCTTGAGCAGCGACTATCCCGATTATTACGGGCGCGATTCGCGCAAACCCGCCCCGCAAGGTTCTGCCGAATAGCGCGGTCATGCCTACTCTCCGTAAAGCGGTGCTCGCCGACATTCCAGCGCTCAACGCATTGATCGCTCGATCCGCCCGTGGATTGAGCGCGGCGGATTATCGAAGCGAGCAGATCGAAGGCGCGTTGCGCGGCGCATTCGGCGTCGACAGCCAATTGCTGGCCGACGAGACATATTTTGTGGCCGAGGATGCCGGAGAGCTCGTCGGCTGCGGGGGCTGGAGCTTCCGCGCGACGCTGTTCGGCGGCGACGCCCGTGCGGAGCGCGACGCATCGACCCTTGATCCTAAGACCCAGGCCGCGAAGATCCGGGCCTTCTTTGTCGACCCGGACCACGCGCGCCGCGGCATCGGCTCATTGCTGCTCGATCGCTGCGAGAACGAAGCACGCGCGCATGGATATGCCCGCGTCGAGCTCATGGCGACGCTGCCGGGGGTGAAACTGTATGCCGCACGCGGCTATGCGGGCAGCGCGCAGGTGCAATACTACGTGGGCTCGGGCGAACGCATCGAGTTCATCCCCATGCACAAAAATCTACTCGCGCCATAAACGCTGCCAGCCGGCGTGGCCGAGCGCGCGCAATGTGCGCATGTTTCTCAAGTAGATCTGTGTGGTATCGCCGGTGGCGGCGATGGCACGCTCCACGCTCGCCTCTCTCAACAGATGCAGCATCGGATAGGGCGAGCGGTTGGTGTAGTTCTCGATGTCGCCGGGCTGCGAATCGGCAAACTGGTATTGCGGGTGAAAACTGGCCACTTGTAATGTGCCCTCGAGGCCCAGTTCGGCAACCACGCCATCGCAGACCTCGAGAAAGTCGTTGTATTCGATAAAGTCATTGAGAACCCACGGGTGGATGAGCAGCGCGGTCTCGCACGCCTGCGGATCCACAGCCTCGAGCGACTTGAGCTCTGAATGCAATTCTTCGAGCAACCCGGAGGCGCTGCGCTGCTCGCTCACAAAAAAACGCACGCGATTGCCCCGATAAGGGCCCTCCGCGAACGGGCACAAGTTGAGCCCGATCACGGATTTTTCCAGCCAGCGTCGCGTCGCCAAAATGATTTCATCCGTTTGAATGCGCAATTCTCCTCGATCTCAAAACAGTGTAGGGCAGCGAGTTCGAGTATCCTATTCGCCTTTCCCAAACGAGAACTCTTTTAATGCCGCAAGCGATTCCTGCCACGCTCATACCCGGAGATGGGATCGGCCCCGAAATCATGGACGCAGTTCTTGCCGCATTGGATGCGCTCGGCGCGCCATTTGCCTGGGAAAGACAAATCGCCGGCCTGGAGGGCGTCACCGCCGCGGGCGATCCCCTGCCGCCGAAGACCCTGGAAAGTATCCGCCGTACGCACCTCGCGCTCAAAGGTCCGCTCGAGACTCCCTCCGGCGGCGGCTACCGATCCTCCAATGTTCGGCTGCGGGAAGAATTCAAGCTCTACGCGAATTTACGCCCGGCGCGAACGCTCATTCCGGGCGGCCGATTCGACAACATCGATCTGGTGGTGGTGCGTGAGAATCTCGAGGGCTTGTACATCGGCCACGAGATCTACATTCCGATTGATGATGATCCTCATGCGCTCGCCATGGCCACAGGCGTGAATACGCGTCAAGGCAGCCGGCGTCTGTTGGATTTTGCCTTCGCGCATGCGGTCGCGACCGGCCGCAAAAAGGTCGCGATCGTCCACAAGGCCAACATCATGAAGGCCCTGACGGGGATTTTTCTCGAGACCGGCCTCGAGCTGTACGAACGCAAGTACAAGGGTCAATTCATCCTGGAAACCGTCATCATCGACGCTTGCGCGATGAAGCTGGTGCTGAATCCGTGGCAATTCGACATGTTGGTGACCACCAATTTGTTTGGCGACATCCTCTCCGATCTGGTTGCCGGCCTGGTGGGAGGGTTGGGCATGACGCCGGGCGCCAATATCGGCGCCGACGCCGCCATATTCGAGGCGGTACATGGCTCCGCGCCGGACATTGCCGGCAAAGGCATCGCCAATCCGATCGCCCTGCTGCTGGCCGCCGCGATGATGCTGGAGCACTGCCACCTGCCCCACATGGCGGCCCGATTGCGCACGGCGATCGATCAAACGCTCAACGTCGACAAGGTCCGCACCGGCGATTTGGGCGGCAAGGCGAACACCGCGGAATTCACGCGCGCGCTGGTCGCACGCATCGGCCGCTAGCCCATGCCGGCCGTCATTTCCATCAGCGGCGTCAGTAAATCCTACGCCACCGGCTTTCAGGCGTTGAAGGTCGTCAATCTCGACATCGAAAAAGGCGAGATCTTCGCGTTGCTTGGCCCCAACGGCGCCGGCAAGACCACGCTGATCAACATCGTGTGCGGCATCGTCACCGCAAGCTCCGGCAGCGTGACGGCGGATGGTCACGATATCGTGCGCGACTACCGCGCCGCCCGGTCGATGATCGGCCTGGTGCCGCAGGAACTGAGCACCGATGCATTTGAGTCCGTGTGGGCAACCGTTTCCTTCAGCCGCGGCCTGTTCGGCCGGCCGCCGAATCCGCAATTCATCGAAAGCCTGCTGCGCGATTTGTCACTGCTCGACAAGCGCAACAGCAGAATCATGACGCTGTCCGGCGGCATGAAGCGGCGGGTCATGATCGCCAAGGCTCTGTCTCACGAACCGCAAATATTATTTTTGGATGAGCCGACGGCCGGCGTGGACGTGGAATTGCGCCGCGACATGTGGGCTTTGGTGCGTGCACTTCGCGACAAGGGCGTGACCATTATTTTGACCACGCACTATATCGAAGAGGCCGAGGAGATGGCTGATCGAATCGGCGTAATCAACAAGGGCACCTTGATGCTGGTCGAGGACAAGCGGGAATTGATGAAGAAGCTCGGCAAGAAGCAGTTGACGCTGCATCTGCAGACGCCCTTGCAGCAAATTCCCACGGAGCTCAAAGACTGGGGCCTGGAACTCAAGGCGGAGGGCAGGGATTTGGTCTACACCGTGGATGGCGCGGACAGCGTCGATATCTCCCTGCTGCTCAAGCGCCTGGGCGAGCTGTCAATCGTGATCAAGGACCTGCAGACGCATCAGAGCTCCCTGGAAGACATCTTCGTCAACTTAGTGAGCGAGCGCGCATGAGCAATACGGCCGCACCACCCGCCTTCAATCGTCACGGCGTATGGGCTATCTATAAATTCGAGATGGCACGGGCCTTGCGCACTCTGTTGCAGAGCCTGGTAACCCCGGTCATCACCACTTCGCTGTATTTTGTCGTGTTCGGCGCGGCGATAGGCTCACGACTCACCACGCCCAGCGGTGTGAGCTACGGCGCGTTCATAGTGCCGGGCCTCATCATGCTGGCGCTCTTCACGGAAAGCCTGTCGAACGCGTCCTTCGGCATTTATTTCCCGAAGTTCACCGGCACCATCTACGAGCTGTTGTCGGCGCCGGTCTCTTATATGGAGATCGTCATGGCCTACGTCGGCGCCGCGGCGACAAAATCGGTGGTGCTGGGCTTGATCATTCTGGCGACGGCCTCGCTGTTCGTGCCCATCAAAATCCTGCATCCGCTGTGGATGGTGGCCTTCTTGCTGATGACCGCGGCCACGTTCAGCCTGTTCGGCTTCATCATCGGCATTTGGGCAAAGGGCTTCGAGCAATTGCAATTCATTCCAATGCTGATCATCACGCCCCTGACATTCTTGGGCGGCGCGTTTTACTCCATCGACATGTTGCCGCCGGCCTGGCGAACCTTCAGCCTGTTCAATCCCATCGTGTACTTGATCAGCGGCTTTCGCTGGAGCTTTTACGGCGCCGCCGACGTCAGTGTCGGCATCAGCATGTCGATGACGGTGGGGTTCTTTCTCATTTGTCTCGGGCTCGTGGCCTGGATATTCAAGACCGGCTACCGCCTGAAAAATTGAAGCTTTGCCATTAGTTAACGACTGTGTTAACTTTCTCCGAATCGGTTAATATTTGATTCGGAGGTGCGATATGAAGCCAACCCCCCAGGACTGGCCGCGCATGTCGAGCGCGGTGGTCTATCAAGATGCGGCTGCCGCCATCCAATGGCTGTGCGATGCATTCGGTTTCCAGGTGCGGCTGAAGATCGAAGGCGACAAGGGTCAAATTGAGCACAGCGAACTGACCTATGGCGCGGGCTTGATCATGGTCGCCCAGGAGACATCGGAGTCGCCGCGGGCGTGGAAGAGCACCATGCGCAGCCCGAAAAGCTTGAGCGGCGCGACCACCCAATCCATCATGTTTTTCGTCGATGACGCCGATGCGCATTGCGCGCATGCGCGGCAGCGCGGTGCGCAAATCATCGAAGAGCCTGCCACCCATGACTACGGCGCGGATTATTGGTCGGACCGCAGCTACGGCGCTCTCGATCCCGAAGGCCATCTGTGGTGGGTGACCCAGCGGCTTCGCAACCCGCCCTAGCGCCGCGCCAGATGGGTTTCTCTGAAATCGAATTGAGCGCGGCATTCGGCGCCCTCTCCGATACCTCTCGGCGCCAAATGATCCGCCTGCTGCTGCAGAAGCCGCGGCGCGCCGGTGAATTGGCGGAATGCCTCGATATGAGTCCACAGGCGCTCAGCCGCCATCTGCGCGTGCTGCGCAAGGCAGGCTTGGTCTTCGAACAGGGCATCGAGCGCGATGCGCGAGTCCGTATTTACAGCGTTCATGCGACCGCCTTCCAGCCCGTGCAGGACTGGATGGCACAGGTGGAAAATTTATGGCGGCGCCAGCTGCAGGCCTTCAAGGATTTTGCAGAGAATCCGCGGCGCACGGGCAGACTCAAGCCATGAGCGGCGATCGCGCGCGCGTCAGCGTCGCGGTCGCGGTTGCGCCGGCGGAGGCGTTCGACATCTTCACCGGCGATATCGATCGCTGGTGGCGTCGCGGCCCGAAGTTTCGCCACTCAGCCTCCCGCAGCGGCTTGCTATGCATCGAGCCCAAAGTCGGAGGACGGCTGTTCGAATCGTTCGACGCGGACGGCACGCAGCATGTCGTCGATATCGGCCGGGTCCGCGTCTGGGAGCCGCCGCGCTGCCTCAAATTCACCTGGCGCGCCATGAATTTCGCGCCGCATGAGCACACGGAAGTGGAGATTCAGTTCGAGGCCACCGCATCGGGCACGCTGGTCACGGTGACGCATAGCGGCTTGTCCGGACTGCGCCCCGATCACCCGGCCCGTCATGGATTACAAGACGCCGAATTCTGCCGGATGATCGGATTGTGGTGGGGTGAGCAAATGAGCTCGCTGCGCATGCACTGCGCAGCGCCGCGCTCATAGTCCCAGGATATAGATCTTGCCGTTGACCTTCTGCGTGGGCCAGATTGGCGAGCTCATGCCGACCGCGACCGCGATCTTCTGTCCGACGCCGGTATCGTAGGTGATGACGCCGCCGCCAATGGCGCCGCCAAGATCCTTGGACCAGAGTTTCTTGCCGGTCCCTGCGTCGAATGCATAGAAAGTACCGCCCATATCGCCGAACAGCACCAATCGCCCTGTCGTCGGCGTGACACCTCCCAACACGGGGAACGGTGCATGGAACTCCCACTTGCGTTCGCCTGTGTCTGCATTGCTTGCGACCAGCCAGCCCGACCACTTTTTCGGGTCATCCTGCTTGCCGAACCCCTGCGTCGCGCCGCTCCAGGGCTTGCCGGCCGGCGTGCTCGCCAATGCACTGGCAGGAACCGACTGCACCGTGGTACACCAATCGACCTCGCCGGCGAAAATGAGATTGTCCGCCGCGTCGAACGCCGGCCCATTCCATTCCGCCCCGCCCTGCGCCCCGGGACAAAACCGGGTGCCTTGGGCAGTCAGCGGCGCTTCGGCATTGGTAATGGTGGTCATGGGCTTGCGGTAGAGGAGCTTTCCGGTATTCAGGTCGATCAGGTAGAGGTGCCCGTCCTTCGGCGCTTCCGCCAACATTCGATGGCCGTGATTGCTCAGGAACAGCGCCGGCGGTGAGGATACGTCCCAATCGTGAAAATCGCGTTTGACCAGCTGAAAGTGCTGTTGGTAAGCGCCGGTCTTGGCATCCAGCACCAGGACGGAACTCGTGAACAAATTTTCACCCGGTCGGCTTTCCCTGTTGAAATCGGGCGCTGCGTTGCCGACGGGGACAAACAGGTGTCCGGTCACCGGATCCAGCGAATAGGAAGTCCAAGTGGCGCCGCCGGTGATCGGAAACCCCTTCGTCTCCTTCCACGTCGCGGCATACACCGACTTCGGATCCGGTGCGGCAGGTCCGCGGGCAACGTCGCCCGGCCCTTTGGGCACCAGGTAGAACTCCCAAACGATGTGGCCATCCTTGTCGTCGAGCGCATACATGCGCCCTTTCACGCCTTTGTTGTCGCCGCCGGCATTGCCGATGAACACCAGCCCGTTCCACGCAATCGGCGCCGCCGGCACCGATTCGCCCTTGGCTGCATCCGCGATGGTGGTCGACCACATGCGCTTGCCGTTCTTGGCGTCGTAGGCGATTACCTTGCCATCCGCGGTTCCGCGAAAGACACGTTTATCCAGCCATGCAAGACCGCGATTGACCTTCAATTCGCCGGAAGCGTCTTCATGGCTGCGCCAATTGAGCTTGCAGTTATTGGGATCGATGGAAAACGTGTCGCGTTCAGTAGTCCCAAAAAGCGCGCCATCGACCTGCACCAGTCCGGATTGAAAAGACAGCTGCTCGCCGGTATCGAAGCTGCACAGCACCTTGAGGCCCGCGACATTCTTGTTGTCGATTTTTTCCACGGTGGCGTAGCGATCCGATGTCAGGGTGCGATTGTAGCTGGGCCAGTCGGTGGCGGCTTGCGCCAGGGATGCGATACAGAGCAGTGCGGCACTCGCGATGGCTATTTCAGAGCGCATTGGCATTTCCTTTGTTCTTTGACACTGATGACTAATGTGAATCATGCGGCACCCGGCGTCTAGGCTGCGCGCATTGCGCCTGATGTCAGCGCTTGCCTACAGGCGGTTGTCGACATTGCCACCCAATCAACGGCGAAACTCAAGCGGCGCTTGAGCGTATCTTTACACCATGGCAAGCCGCGAAACCGAACAGCCCTCGTCCGCCCTGCCCTCGCCCGCGAAAGAAAATCTCGAGATCCTGTCGCAATTCAAGGAGGGCGAAGAGGCGAAGATCTCGGGATTGCAACTCGCGATCGAGCGCATCAGCAGATTGTTCGGCAGCCCCGCATTCTTCGCCCTGGCGTTAACATTCATCCTGGCGTGGGTGGGCGTGAACGGGTGGGGAGAGCATCAGGGCTGGCGCCACATCGACACACCTCCCTTCTTGTGGCTGCAGGCATTCGTCAGCTTCATCGTGCTGCTGCTGACCGTTGCGGTGCTCATTCGGCAAAATCGCATGGCGCAAGTCGCGGAACATCGTGCGCACCTGGACCTGCAGATCAATTTATTGACCGAACAGAAGGTCACCAAGATTCTGCAGATCATCGATGAGCTGAGGCGCGACCTGACGGCGCTGCGCGGCCGGCCGGATGCCGAGGTGACCGAGATGACGAAGCCCGCAGACACGCATGCTTTGATGCACGCCATCAAGGAAACTCAAGAAGACCGGTAGCCAGAAGCCTGCCTGAGTACTCCCCCCTAGCGGTACAAGTGCCGCCGCGTCAGCGGCAAGTCGGGAACTCCGATCGCGCGCTTGCCGGCCAACACCTGGTAAATACCGATCTCTCCTGACTCGAACTGCAGCGCGCAGGCCGCCATGTACAGTCGCCAAACCCGGTACGTCGCTTCGTTGACGTATTGAAGCGCAAGCGCTCGATTGCCCTCGAGGCGCGCGACCCAGTGCCGCAGCGTCATCGCGTAATGCGGACGCAACCCTTCAACGTCGGCGATCTCGAATTTCGAGCGCTCCATGACCCGCTGCACGTTGCTGATCGTGTCGAGCTGCCCATCCGGAAACACATAGCGATTGATGAATTCAGTGGACACCGACGGCTCCCACCCTTCCGAATCATGCGTGATGCCATGGTTGAGGAACAGGCCGCGCGGTTTGAGCAGTCGGTGCACGGTTGAAAAATAGACGGGAAGATTCCTGAGACCCACGTGCTCGAACATACCCACGCTGGCAACCTTGTCGTACAACCCTTCTCCCGGCAGATCCCGGTAGTCCAGCAGCTCAACGGTGACGCGATCTTCGAGCCCCGCGCGGGCGATGCGCTCGCGCGCGACGGTCAGCTGCTGTGGACTCAAAGTGACGCCGTGGGCATGCACTCCGTAGTTTTGCGCGGCGTGGATTACCAACGCGCCCCAACCGCAGCCGATGTCGAGAAACCTCTCTCCTGGTTTTAGCGATAATTTGCGGCAGATATGGCCGAGCTTGGCCTGTTGAGCGGCATCGAGATCCATGTCGGCAGTCTCGAAATACGCGCATGAGTAGACCATCGCCCGATCAAGCCAAAGCGCATAAAAATCGTTCGACACATCGTAATGAAAATGGATGGCCTCGCGATTTTCCGCCTTCGAATGCGCCTTGATTCGCGGCGCATCGGACGGCGCAAATAGTCCGCTCGAATGGCGCGCAGCGGCATTCAGCAGGCGCAGGCGCCACGCGGCGGCTGCCGCCAAAAGCTTCTGGCCGCGCGGCATCTGCAGGACATCCAAATGGTCTTTGATGCTCAAGGCGGCGAAGAAATCCCCTTCTATGTCCAACTCGCCCCGGAAATAAGCATCGGCAAGGGCCAGCGGATCGCTTCCCAAGACCGCCGACCAGACCGCCTCGGGAGTGCGAAACACCAGCGTGAAGGGGGACTGGGATGCGGCGCCGCTGCCGGCGTTGATGGTCGCGCCGTCCCACAGTCGCAGAGTCAGGTGCTGCGGGTAGCGGCGAAACAAGCGCATCAACAGTCCCGCAGCTTGTTGGCTGCCGCGGAATTCGGCGGACGGGCCAAGAGCATTCGCCGCAGCGTTTGTCTTTCCACCGGGCGATGCGGATCTTAGTGCGGCTTCAGTGTGCATTTGATTGTTCATATAAACACTCCTGCGTTCGCATGAATTTCTTACATAGTCACTCCGAAACTTTCAATCAACGGACAGCTACTTGCCGCCGCCGCTCTTGGTTTTTTCGATAAAGGCGGCGACATTGGCATGCAGCGCCTTCAGGTCCGGCTCATGTGCGTACACCATGTGACCAGACGTATAAAAGTGCATCTCAATATTGCCCCGTAGGCTGTCCTCGATCGGCAACTGACGCAGCTCGTACTCGGCCGCGAAATACGGAGTGGCCAAATCATAGTAGCCGCCGTTCAACTGCACCTTGAGGTTGGGATTCTGCTTCATCGCCACGGCAAGATCCGGCATGACGTTCACAGGACCCGGTACTTTGCTGGGTGCGCCCGGCGGCTGATGCAGAAACTCCCAACGGTTGCCGACCTCAAAGTACACGGCTTTGTAGATTTTCTTGTTGCCGAATTTCAGCGTGGTCCTCACATAGTCGTTGAATGCCGAGACATAGGCGGAGGAAATGGCGGCGGATTGCGGATCGTATTCCGCTTCCTTGCTCATGGGATCAAGGGTGGGACCCGCGAAACGCGTATCCAGTCGGCCGGCCGTGATTTCGGCGCCCAGCAGCGTTTTCTCGAACTCGCCGCCGTTCACGCGCAGGTTCGCGCGCTCGATGTAGTCGACCGGCAGTCCGGTGTAGCTGTGCAGTTTGGCGGCGATCTCTGACTTGCGCTGCGGCGTCAGCGTCGAACCGGCGGCCAGTGCCTGCAGGTAATCGGTCATCGCAAACGTTTCCACCTCGTGCAGGAAGGGCTCGATCGCCGCAGGCTGATTTTCCAGCTTGTGGTGGTACCACGCAGTGGCCGCGTAAGTGGGCAATGCCAGCGCATAGGGCAGATCCATGCCCGGATTGAACTGCGGACCGTCGGGGCTATTGTCGAAATTCAATATCTGCGACAACAGAATCACGCCGTTCAAGTCCAACGATTTTTCGTTCTGCAGAAGATACGCCAGGGCCGCGGAGCGGGTCGTGCCGTAGCTTTCGCCGAACAGGTATTTCGGCGAATTCCAGCGATTGTGGCGCGACAGGAACTCCACGATGAAATTGGCAAAGGCGTGCGCATCTTGATCGATGCCGAAGAACGCCTTTTCCTTGTCCGCTCCGCGCAAATGGCCGAAGCCGGTTCCGGGCGCATCGATGAACACCAGATCGCTGGCATCGAGCAGCGTGAATTCATTGTCAATGACGCGATATGGCGCGCCGGGGCTATGGGTGTCATCGGGGGTCACCACACGTTTCGGCCCAAAGGCACCCATATGCAGCCAGACGGTCGAGGAACCCGGGCCACCGTTATAGATGAAGGTGATGGGCCGATGCCCATCTTCCTTGTCGCCCCGAAAATAAGCGACATAGGACATGCCGACTTGCGGCGGCTGCGGCGGCGGCGGGCCGGTGCGATCCTCTTTCGGCAACGGCGGATCATCATCCATCGGGTCCTTGACATGCACCACCAAAATTCCCGCTTCGGCTTGATAGCCGACCGCGTGTCCCGCCATCGATACCGAGCCGGAGCTGACCTGACGCTCATCCTTCAAGTAGCGCGGCGACTCGGTGGGCTCCGGCACCAAGGCTATTTTGGCGGCCGGCGTGTCGGCGGGTGCACGCTCGGCGCCAAAGGACGGCGACGCGCCGAGCGCGACACCCATAACAGAAGCGCAAACAAGCACGCGGATACTTAAATCCATACTATTTGAATCTCCCTAAGGACTTAGGCCGTTAT
>DASYIN010000177.1:0-33967 GCA_035997505.1 Steroidobacteraceae bacterium
CGCGGCTCGCGCCGTTCAAGCATCGCGGCACCGACGTGGATGTCGTGCTCGATTTGATGATTCACGACATCGACCTGATCTTGAGCATAGTACGCTCGCCGGTCGTGGCGGTGGATGCCATCGGCAGCAGCGTTTTTTCCAAAGAGATCGATATCGCGAACGCGCGCTTGCGCTTCGCCAATGGCTGCGTGGCGAATGCCACGGCCAGCCGCGTCAGCCTCAAGACCGAGCGCAAGCTGCGGCTGTTCCAGGACGACGCCTACATGTCCCTGGATTTGCAGCAGAAGATTCTCACCGTGATCCGCAAGGGAGCGGGCGTGGGCGCGGACGGCATGCCGCAGGTGAAGATCGACGAGAACACCTATGAGCAGGGCGATGCACTGAAATCAGAAATCGAGGCCTTTCTGGAAGCGGTTGCCTCGGGAAAGCCGCCGCCCGTCACGGGCGAGGATGGCTTGCTGGCCTTGCGCACGGCGGTCAGCATCGCCGCACAGGTCGCCAGCTCAATGCAAAAGTTTTCCTAGCGCGTCGGCGGAGGCGTCGGCGCGGCGCTGCCGGAATTGCCGGGCGGCGTCGAGGGCGCGGGCGGCACGGAGGGTGCGGGCGACGCGGGCAGGGCGGGTCCCACCCCCGGTTCGGTGTCGGCGATGGTCACCTTGTCGACAAAGTAGCGCGTGTCGGCAAAACAGTTGGTCGGGATGCCGGGATGTTCGGTGTAGTGCAACTCCACGCGATGTCCGACCGCTTTAGCAAGCTGCTGCGCAACCGACTTGTCGCGCACGCTGAAGTCCCACAGCTGCGGGGAGGTGCCAGGACCCAAGTACTGCCCGCCCCCGTAGTACAGGGCTATCTCGCCTTCGTGCGTTTTGCAAACCCAGCCGCGGCGCACGAACTTCTGCAGCACGCCCGCGCGCTCGCCCTCGGCGTATGCCCACGCCAGCGTCAGCCACGTCCACAGACCGCAGCCGACCACGATCAGCAACAGCAAAATCATGAACCAACGGCCGGCTCGGCCCGAGCGGCGGCGACCTGCGGTGTTCGGAACCTCAATTCTAGTCATGCTTCCCAGGGCGAAAAATTGGTGGAGCCGGGGGGAATCGAACCCCCGTCCATAAGTCCTACGCTACAAGATCTACGTACGTAGCCACGTCTATTGTTCTCACCGCACACTACCCAACGGGCAGGGAAAGCGTGCAGCCAGCCCGGTAATTTTTCGTTTAATACACCCCAGGCACGTGTATTCCACTATCTGATGAGCGCTACACCCTGACGTTCGCATCAGCACGAGCCGTCTGGGTTTCAACCGCGATTAGGCGGCTAGAGCGTAGTTGTCTTGATTGGCAACTATAAGTTTGCAAATAGTTTAACGAGGAACCTGCACCTCGGTACGCACCTGCAGTTTCGCAACCCATGTCGAAACCGGTCGGCCCCAATCGAACTATTAGTTTACGCTGTTTCGGCCCTGTGAACCAAAAATGGCCCCGGGCACCTGTTCGAGCAGGCCCTAACGGCGCATCGCCTTCATGATCCGGCCTTTGTCCCGCTGCCAATCCCGATCCTTTTCGCTGTGGCGTTTGTCGTGCTGTTTCTTGCCCTTTGCCAGGCCGATTTCGAGCTTGGCACGGCCGCTCTTCCAGTACAGTTGCAGCGGTACCAGTGTATAGCCGCGCCGCTCCACGGCGCCGACCAGATGATCGAGCTGCCGACGATTCAGGAGCAGCTTGCGCGTGCGCGTGGGATCGGTCTCCACGTGCGTTGAGGCTGAGGTCAATGGGTTCAAGTGGGCGCCGAACAGGAATGCCTCCCCGTTCTTGACGTAGACATAGGCCTCGGCGATCTGGGCCTTACCGGCGCGCATGCTCTTGACCTCCCAGCCCATGAGCGAGATGCCCGCCTCGAAACGCTCCTCGATAAAAAAATCGAAGCGCGCCTTGCGATTCACCGCAATGGGCGGCAGCTTTTCCTCGGTTTTCGTGTCTTTCATAGCAAATTTCGGACGGGGCCGCTTCAAGGGTTGCGCGGAGCGCATGGCAAGTTTACTCATAGTCCGATGGCGGCGCCCGCGCTTTTGCCGGACAATGCGCCCATGCAGGTCGTCGAGCGCAGCGCCCTAGTCACCTTCACTCCCGCGCAGATGTTTGCCCTGGTGAATGACGTGCCGCGCTACCCGGAATTCCTGCCTTGGTGCGTCGGAGTCCGCGTCGAGGATGTGTCGGCCACCGAGCGGATCGCCACGTTGAAGATTGCGCATGGCGTGCTGCAAACTGAATTCACCACGCGCAACACCCTCACGCCTGGCGCGCAGATCGACATGCGGCTGACGCATGGACCGTTTCGCGACCTGACCGGCGCGTGGCGCTTCGAGGCGATCGGGGATAAAGGTTCGCGCGTGAATTTCAAGGTCGAATTCGAGTTCAAGAATCGCCTCACCTCGGCGGCGTTCAATGCCGTGTTCGAGACGCTGTGCGGCAGCATCGTCGATGCGTTTGCGGTGCGCGCGAAAAAGGTCTACGCCTAGCCGGCCGCCATGCGGCGGCGAGCGCGCACGAGACCATGATCAACGTCGAGATCGTCTATGCGCAGACTCAGCGCAGTATCGCAAAATCACTCGAGCTGCCGCTGGGTGCGCGGATCGCAGACGCCTTGGCGCAGGCGGCATCGGATCAAGAGTTCTCAGGCGTCGATTTGGCGAACGCGGCGGTGGGCATCTTCGGCAAGGTGGCACCGCGCGATCAAATATTGAAAGAGGGCGACCGGATCGAAATCTACCGCCCGCTGCTAGAAGAGCCCAAGGTCGCGCGCAGAAAACAAGCTCACGCGCAGAAAACGCCTAGCCGCAAGGCTAGTAGACCCGACCGTTCTTAATCTTGGCGGCGGATGCGTCTTGCTTCGCGGCTTCCTCGTCCGTGGGCTTGTCCAGGCGAGCGACTTTGTCGCCGTCGAAGTAGACCGTGACGCGCCGCGAGTCGACGTGCCGCGACCGGCCCTTCTTGAGATAGTAAATATAGTCCCAACGTTCCTTATTGAAGCTGTCGGCCACCATGGGCGTTCCCAACAAATAGCGCACCTGACTTCGCGTCATGCCCTCTTTCACGGTATCGACAGCGCTTTGATTGAGAAAATTGCCTTGCTGAATGTTGATGCGGTACACGCAGCCGGAGCCCAGCAGCGAAATCGCGGATACGAAGAGCAGGCACTGAATTATTTTCATGAAAGTGGTTAACAGCCGTCAAATGATTGATAATCAACGCCTATCATACCGGAAGGCCCAGCATGCCGCAGCGCCTAAAGCCTGACTCGAGCAGTGAGAGCAATGACCTGCGTAATGCCGGTCTCAAAGTCACGCTGCCACGCCTTAAAATCTTGGACATCCTCGCCGATGGATCCGCGCGTCACATGAGCGCGGAAGATATTTATAAAAAGCTGCTGGTCTCCAATGAGGACATCGGCCTGGCCACGGTTTACCGGGTACTAACCCAATTCGAAGCCGCGGGCTTGGTCACTCGCCATCACTTCGAGGGCGGCATGGCGGTTTTCGAGCTCAACCAGGGCGCTCATCACGATCACATCGTGTGTGTTGACTGCGGAAAAGTGGAAGAGTTCATGGATGGCGGAATTGAAGAGCGGCAGCACGCCGTCGCCAAACGCCTGGGGTTTGAGATCAGCGATCATGCGCTGATCCTATATGGACATTGCCGCAAGACCAATTGCCCCAATCAAAAGCGCACCAAACCGACGTCTTAAGTTTCGGCTGCCCGTCCGGAGCTGCGTTCACTAGCGCGGTGCGCCGCGCGATCCCTTCTTCTTTGTCGTCTCGACCGATACTGCGCGCGCCAGCATGTCGCGCGCATGCGCGCGCGCCTGTTCAGAGATGTCGATTCCGCCGAGCATGCGTGCGATCTCATCGACTCGCTCGGCCGCGCCCAAGGGCTTCACCGCGGTGCGCGTGATCTTGCCGTCGCTGAGCTTGGTCACGCGAAATTGACTGTGCGCCTGCGATGCCACCTGCGCCAGATGCGTCACGCACAGCACTTGAGCGCGCTCGCCCAGGGAGCGCAGCTGCCTGCCGACGATCTCGGCCACTGCGCCGCCGATGCCGGCGTCCACTTCGTCGAACACCATGCAGATTGGCGATGAGGCCGCGCGCCCGGCAACCTGAACCGCGAGGCTGATGCGCGACAACTCGCCGCCGGAGGCGACCTTGGCCAGGCTCTTCAGCGGCTGGCCCGGATTCGCGCTCACCAGGAATTCCACCTCGTCGCTGCCGTTCACCGAGAATTCTTGTTCGCTCGGGCGCAGCGCCGCGGCGAACTGGCCACCGGCCATCCCCAGGGTCTGCATGAGCTCGGTCACCTGGATCTGCAGCAGTTGCGCGGCCGTCTGGCGCGCTGCGGTCAGGCTCTTCGCTGCGCTGCGATACTCGCGGGTGGTCTCGGCGACCTGCTTTTCGAGGGCGGCCAGGCTCACCTGGACATTGTCGAGCGCGTTCACCTCTTGCTCGATGCGTGCCAATTGGTCCGGCAGTTCCAGCACCCCGACGCGATGTTTCCGGGCCAGGGACTCGAGCGCCGCCGCGCGGCGCTCGATCTCGTCTTGACGCGCAGGATCGATATCAAGGGTCTCAAGGTAGCGGCGCAGCGACGCGCCCGCTTCCTGCGTGAGAATGGTGGCTTCGGCCAACAACTTGCCCGCCTCGCCGAGTTCGGGGTCGATGTCCGACACGCTGCGCAGTGCGGCAGCCGCTTTGCTCAGCAAACCGTGTGCGTTCTCACCGTCGGATTCGTAGGCGGCGGTCATCGCGATGCGCGCTGCTTCCCCTAAACGGCCGCGCGCCGCCACGCGCTTCTGTTCGGTGAACAGCGCCTCGATTTGAGCCGTCGTCGAGACTTCGGCTTTGAGCTCGCGCAATTGATAGCGCAGCAAATCCAGGCGTGCGTCGCGGTTCTCGGCCGCGCTTTGCAGCGCCTCGAAATCGCGCCGGCTGGCGCTGTGGCGATTGAAAGCCTCGGCGACGGTCGTCTTCAAAGCTGGGGCGGTCAGCCGTTGGTCGAGGAGTTCGCGCTGCGCCGCGCGGCTTACCAAGTGCTGAAATTCCTGTTGGCCGTGGATTTCGATCAAATGCTCGGCCAGTTCCCGCAAAGCTTGGAGGGGGACCACCTGGCCGTTCACATAGGCGCGCGAGCGGCCATCCGCACCGATGACGCGACGTACCACGAGTTCGCCGTCGAAGTCGATGGACTGTCCCTTCAGCCATTCGATCGCGGCAGGCGGCAGGTCCGAGAAGCTCGCGGTCACTTCCGCCCGCTCCGCGCCCTGACGCGCCACATCACCGGTGCCCCGGCCGCCGGAGACCAGCAGCAAGGCGTCGACCACGATGGATTTACCGGCGCCGGTCTCGCCCGTCAGCGCGGTTAAGCCCCGGCTGAGTTCGAGCTCCGCTTGATCGACGAGCACCAAATCCCGCAGTTGAAGGTGCGTCAGCACGCTTAAGCTCCTTTAAGCGTCCGGATGGCCATTGTGTGCGCCGCGCCCCCAATGCAGCTTGGAGCGCAGCAGTCGATAGTAGTCGTAGCCCGGCGGATGCAGCAGTGTGATCTGCGCATCCGCGCCCTCGACATACAAATTGTCGCCCTGTTCCAAATCTCCGATGGCCGTGCCGTCGCAGGTGACCTGCGCGCGCGATTCGAAACGATCCGACATGCGCAGCTGGATCTTGCTGCCCGCGCGCACCACGATCGGACGGTCGCTCAAGGTATGCGGCGAGATCGGTGCGAGCACCCAGACCTCGAGGTCCGGCTCGATGATGGGTCCGCCGCAGGAGAGGGCATAGGCGGTCGATCCGGTCGCGGTCGCGATCACCATGCCGTCGCCGCCGTGCGAATTGACGAAGCGGCCATTGATGGTGGTCTCGAAATCCATGGTCCGTCCGGTTTCCCACTTGTTGACGACCACATCGTTCAGCGCCAGCGCGCGCGCGATGCTGCCGTCATGGCTCTCGAGCCGCGCCGCCAGCAGCGATCGGCGATCCTCGCTGTAGCGTCCCTCCAGGACTGAATCGACATCCTCGAGCATGGATGCGGGGCTGACGTCGGTCAGAAAACCGAGTCGTCCACGGTTGACTCCGAGCAACGGTACCGAATGGCCTGCCACCAGGCGCGCCGCATACAGCAGCGTGCCATCGCCGCCGATGGCGACGATGAGATCGGCGCGGGTGGCGAAGGACTGTTCCGGGCAGATGACCACGCTGCCGGCTTTGAAGGCCAGGCCCACGGCAGGGTCGACCAGCACCGTCACGCCGCGGGCCTGAAAATGCGCCGCCAGGCCGAGCATGCATTCAGAAACGCGCAAATCTTTGGCGTTGCCCACCAGTGCAATGGACCTGAAGGAATGAGTCATGATCGATCCCTTGTAGCATGAGCGCAGCAAGCCGGTCACGCAGACTTGACTTCGGCCGGATGCGCTAGGTAGCTTCAAACATGTTATATGGACCTACTATGACAGAAGGTGCCGACGAGGGACTGAATGAGCGGGCGCAGATGCTGCTCAAGGCCCTGATCGAGAACTACATCCGCGATGGCCAGCCCGTGGGGTCTCGAACACTGTCGCGCGATTCGGGCTTGAGCCTCTCTTCGGCGACCATCCGCAATGTCATGGCGGACTTGGAAGATCTAGGGTTCGTCGCCTCGCCCCACACCTCGGCCGGCCGCATTCCCACCGACAAGGGCTACCGGTTTTTCGTTGATACGCTGCTCAAGCTCAAGCCCCTGCATCACGAGGAAATCGAGGACATCGAGCGGCGCCTGGGTGCCGATTCGGCCAACGGCCGCTCCTTGGTGCAGACCGTGTCGCAGATGCTCTCGAGCGTCTCGCACATGGCGGGGCTGGTGACGCTGCCGAATCCGCACTACATCGCGCTCTCGCACATCGAGTTTGTCGGCCTGTCGGAAAATCGCGCCCTGGCCATCATGGTCATGAGCAATCGCGAGGTGCAGAACCGCGTCGTCCAGCTGGACCGCTTCCACTCGCCGGAGGAGCTGCGCCGCGCCGCCAATTATCTCAACGAGGCCTTCGCCGGGCGTTCGCTGCCGGACGTTCGCGCACTGCTGTTGGCGCAGCTGCAGGAGACGCGCCAGCACATGGATCAGCTCATGCGGGACGCCATCCAGGTCGCGCAGAAGGTGTTCGATTCCCCGCCTTCGGACAAGGTGGAATATGTCATCGCCGGTGAAACCAATCTCATGGGGTTCGCCGAATTATCGAATGTCGATCGCCTGCGCCGGCTGTTCGAGGCTTTCAACGAGAAGCACGATATCCTGCGGCTGTTGGACAGCTGCCTGCGGGCTGACGGTATCCAGATTTTTATCGGGCAGGAGTCGGGCTACCGGATCCTGGACGACATCAGCGTGGTAACGGCCCCCTACATGGTCGACAACCAGGTGGTTGGCGTCCTCGGTATCATCGGCCCGACCCGCATGGCTTACGAGCGCGTAATTCCGATCGTCGATATCACGGCCAAGCTCCTGGGTTCGGCCTTGAACGCTCGTAAATAGCCCCCAAAATGGTCGCTTCGAGCGGCTTTTAGCTGCCTTTAATCCTTGAGGACCTTAACGCGTGAATGACAACAACCCGCAAGTCCGGGCCGACACGGCGGACGCCGGAGCGGAAGCTCCTGCCGCCGCGCCCACCGCGCTGGCCGCCGCAGAGGCCAAAGCGAGCGAGAATTGGAACAGCTATTTGCGCACCGCGGCGGAACTGGATAACTACCGCAAGCGCATGGATCGCGAGTTGGACAATGCCCGCAAGTACGCCATCGAGCGCTTTGCGCAGGAGCTGATCGGCGTCATCGACTCGCTGGAAGCGGGTCTCAGTGCCGCGGGGGCGAATTCCGGGTCGCCTCTGCTCGAGGGGACGCACGCGACCTTGAAGCAACTGCAGCGGGCGTTCGAAAAGGCGGGCATCAAGATCATCGACCCTCAAGGCCAGCCTTTCGATCCGGCCTGGCACGAGGCCATGGTCGCCCAAGCGAGTGCCGATCAGCCGGCCAATACCGTTTTGTCGGTGATCCAAAAAGGGTATTCATTGAACGGGCGGCTGCTGCGCCCGGCGAGGGTGGTCGTCAGTAAGGCACCCGGCGGGGACGCCAATTGAAAATTCAGTGCATGTCCCCAAGTAAGGTCACAACGTCTGATTTTAGAGGGTTTTCACAATGGGTAAAATGATTGGCATCGATCTCGGCACGACGAATTCCTGCGTCGCGATCATGGAGGGCGGCAAGCCCAAAGTCATCGAGAACAGCGAGGGTGATCGCACCACGCCGTCGATCGTTGCGTTCACCAAGGATGGCGAAGTGCTGGTCGGACAGTCCGCCAAGCGCCAGGCCGTCACCAACCCTGCGAATACCATTGCCGCAGTCAAGCGCCTCATCGGCCGCAAATTCACCGACGATGTCGTCAAGAAAGACATGGGCATGGTCTCCTACAAGATCGTCAAAGCCGACAACGGCGATGCCTGGGTCGAAGTGCAGGGCAAAAAAATGGCGGCGCAGGAAATCTCCGCGCGCGTCCTGATGAAAATGAAGAAGACCGCCGAGGACTACCTCGGCGAAACCGTCACCGAAGCGGTCATCACGGTACCGGCCTATTTCAACGACTCGCAGCGCCAGGCCACCAAGGACGCCGGCCGCATTGCGGGCTTGAACGTCAAGCGCATCATCAACGAGCCCACCGCGGCTGCGTTGGCCTATGGCCTCGACAAGGATGGCGGTGATCGCAAGATCGCCGTCTACGATCTGGGCGGCGGCACCTTCGACGTGTCCGTGATCGAGATCGCGGAAGTGGATGGCGAGCGGCAGTTCGAAGTGCTGTCCACCAACGGCGATACCTTCCTCGGGGGCGAGGACTTCGATATTCGCGTCGTCAACTATCTCGCGGATGAGTTCAAGAAGGAAAGCGGCATCGATGTGCGCAAAGATCCTTTGGCCATGCAACGCCTGAAGGAAACGGCGGAAAAAGCCAAGATCGAGCTCTCATCCAGCCAGCAGACCGAGATCAACCTGCCCTACATCACCGCGGATGCGGCCGGTCCGAAGCACCTGAACATGAAACTGACCCGCGCGAAGCTCGAGTCGCTGGTCGAGGATCTGGTCCAAAAGACCATGGAGCCCTGCCGCATTGCGCTCAAGGATGCCGGCTTGGCCCTGAAGGATGTGGGTGAGGTCATTCTGGTCGGCGGTCAGACCCGCATGCCCATGGTGCAGAAGGCCGTGAAGGATCTGTTCGGCAAGGAGCCGCGCAAGGACGTGAACCCGGACGAAGCCGTGGCCGTGGGCGCCGCGATTCAGGGCGGCGTGCTTGCCGGCGATGTGAAGGACGTGCTCCTGCTCGACGTCACCCCGCTGTCCTTAGGGATAGAGACCTTGGGCGGCGTCATGACCAAGGTGATCGAGAAGAACACCACGATCCCGACCAAGGCGGCGCAGACCTTTTCGACCGCGGACGACAATCAGACCGGCGTGACCATTCACGTGCTGCAGGGCGAGCGCGATCGATCGAGCGACAACAAGTCCCTGGGTCGATTCGACCTGACGGATATTCCGTCCGCACCGCGCGGCATGCCGCAGATCGAGGTCGCCTTCGACATCGACGCCAACGGCATCTTGAACGTGTCGGCGAAGGATGTGAAAACCGGCAAGGAGCAGCGCATCGTCATCAAGGCCTCGAGCGGCCTGTCGGAAGCGGAAATCAAGCGCATGGTCTCGGATGCCGAAGCGCATGCCGAGGAAGACAAGAAGTTCCGTGAGCTGGTCGGTGCGCGCAACAAGGCCGATGCGAGCGTTCACACCGTCGAGAAGGCGCTCAAGGATGTCGGCGACAAGATTTCCGACGATCAGAAGAAGTCGGCCAGCGATGCGGTGGCGGCCGTCAGGACCGCGATGAGCGGCGATGACCGCGAGGAAATCGAGCGCAAGACCACGGAATTGGAACAGGCATCGAGCGCCATCATGCAGAAGATGTACGAGCAGTCCGCCGGCGCCGCCGGTGCGGGCGCCTCGGGGGCCGGAGCCGACGCAGGTGCCGCGGGGCAGCAAGCGCCGAAGGACGACGTGTTGGATGCGGAGTTCGAGGAAGTGAAGGACTCCGATCGCAAGAAGGCCTGACGGGCATTTGTGATGGGATAGATTGTTGATTGAAACCGCCGGTATGCATAGTGCCGGCGGTTCGTTTTTATGGGATAGGCCTTAAGGTAAGCAATGGCGAAGCAGGATTATTACAAGCTCCTCGACTTGCCGCGAAACGCGTCGGAAGCCGAAATCAAAAAGGCCTACCGCCGGCTCGCGATGAAGTTTCATCCCGATCGCAATCCCGACGATCCGGACGCGGAGCATCGCTTCAAAGAGTGCAAGGAGGCCTACGAGGTCTTGTGCGATACGCACAAGCGCGCCGTCTACGATCAATTTGGACATGCGGGCCTGGAAGGCAACCGCGCCGGCGGGTTCAGCGCCGGCGAGGCGTTCGGCGATATTTTCGGCGAGATGTTCGGCGATATTTTCTCTGGCGGTCAGCGCGGCCGCGCGCAGGTGTTTCGCGGCGCCGACCTGCGCTACGAGTTGGAACTGGAATTGGAAAAGGCGGTGTTCGGCACCGAGACCGAGATCCGCATCCCCTCCATGGGCGAGTGCAAAACCTGCAAGGGTACGGGCGCGGCCAAGGGATCGACCCCGAAGACCTGCGACACCTGCAACGGCCAGGGCCAGGTTCGGGTGCAGCAATCCATATTCACCATCCAACAACCCTGTCCGCGCTGCAAAGGCCGCGGCAAGATCATTTCCAATCCCTGCGACACCTGCTTTGGGCAGGGACGCGTTCGGCAGGAGAAAACGCTGCCGGTCAAGGTGCCCGCGGGCGTCGATACCGGCGATCGCATTCGTTTGAACGGCGAGGGCGAAGCCGGCCGCAACGGCGGTCCGGCCGGCGATCTGTATATCGAGATTCGTGTCAAAGAGCATGCGATCTTTGAGCGCGAGGGCAGCCATCTGTCCTGCGAAGTGCCCATCACCTTCGTCACGGCGGCGCTCGGCGGCACGGTCGAGGTGCCGACGCTCGACGGCGAGGTGATATTGAAGATTCCCGCCGAAACCCAATCGGGCCGCGTTTTTCGCATGCGCGAAAAAGGCGTGCATCCGGTGCGCGGCGGCGCCGCCGGCGATTTATTCTGCAGGGTCGTGGTCGAAACACCGGTGAGTTTGCGCGCCGAGCAAAAGGACATGCTCCGGAAATTCGAGACCTCACTGGAGCAGGGCAGCCATCATCCGAAAGAGCAGACCTTTTTCGAGGGCGTGAAGAAGTTCTTTACGCGCGCGGTCGAGTAAGTGGCCCGGACGCCGGCCTCGCAGCAGACGCTGGCCTCGCAGCCGCTGGTGATCTTTGGCATTACCGGCCGCATGGGACAGTCCTTGATTGCGGCGCTGCGCGAAGGGTCGGCCTTTCACTTGCACGGCGCGACCGCTTCGGCTGACAGTGTCCGGGCGGGCCGAGACGCCGCCGCGGACGGTCAGGCCACGGGCGTCAAAGTCACCGCCGATTGCGTTGCGGCCTTGAAGGACAGCTCAGTCGCGGTGGATTTCAGTGTGGGCAGCGCGGTGGCGGCGCATGCGCGGGCGTGCAGCGAGGCTGGTGTGCCGCTGCTGGTCGGCGCAACCGCGTTCGACGCGGCTGCGACGGCGGATCTTGAGCGCGCCGCGAAGTCGATTGCCGTCTTGATTGCGCCCAACACCAGCGTCGGCGTCGCTACTTTAAGTCAGCTGGTCGCGCAGGCGGCGCGGGCCTTGGGAGAGACATACGATGTGGAAATTTCCGAGGCGCATCGTCGGGACAAGCGCGATGCCCCCTCGGGCACCGCGTTGAGCTTGGGCGAGGTGGTCGCGAAATCGCGCGGCCGCACTCTGAGCGAAGTCGCCGTTTTTGATCGCCATGGCGCCGATGTGGCGCGTGGGCCCGGCAGCATCGGCTTTTCGGTGGTCCGGGCCGGCGATATTGTCGGCGACCATACAGTGACCTTTGCGGCGGCCGGCGAGCGTCTGGAGCTGACGCATCGGAGCACGGACCGGATGATCTTTGCGCGCGGGGCGCTGCGGGCGGCCGCCTGGCTGATTGGCCGTCCGGCAGGCCTGTACGGCATGAAGGATGTGCTGGGACTTTGAGAAGAGGCATGGACAGTCAACGCGGGCATCGTTAATATTCGCGCCCGGAAACTGATCGCGAATTAACCCATAAAGCGGGAGGACGTTCTAAGGAGCGCCTCCCGCTTTGCGCATCTGCGGCAACGCGCCGTAGCGCAAAGCGAGGAACCGGAGTGTCGACACCTGCAGTGCTAGCTCTTGAAGATGGCACCGTGTTCCGAGGCGTCTCTGTAGGCGCAAAAGGCAACACGACGGGTGAGGTAGTTTTCAATACCGCGATGACCGGCTATCAAGAGATCCTCACCGATCCTTCGTACTGCCGGCAGATCGTGACCCTGACCTATCCGCATATCGGCAACACCGGTACGACTCCCGAGGATCTCGAGTCAGGGGCCGTCTATGCCGCGGGCCTGGTGATCCGCGATCTGCCGCTGCTGCACTCGAATTGGCGGTCCACCGAGTCGCTGCAGAGTTTCCTGCTTCGCTGCAAGGTGGTCGCGATCGCGGACATCGATACCCGTAAACTCACGCGTCTGCTGCGCGAGAAGGGCGCACAGTCCGGCTGCATCATGACGGGCGATAATATCGATCAGAGCGCCGCGGTGCGCGCGGCCAAGAAATTTCCGGGCCTCAAGGGCATGGACCTGGCCAAGGCGGTTTCGACCAAAAAAATCTATCAATGGAATGATGGGCTCATCTGGAAGACCGCGGCCAAGCCGCCGCGCCCGCAGAGCCGCCTGCATGTGGTCGCCTACGATTACGGCATGAAGCGCAGCATCTTGAGAATTCTCGCGGAGCATGGCTGCCGCATGACCGTGGTTCCCGCGCAAACTCCTGCAGATCAAGTACTTGCGATGAATCCTGATGGTATTTTCTTATCCAACGGGCCCGGCGATCCTGAGCCCTGCGACTACGCCATCCAGGCCATTACGAAATTCTTGGAAACCGATATCCCGGTGTTCGGCATTTGCCTGGGCCATCAATTGCTCGGACTCGCGAGCGGCGCGAAGACCGTGAAAATGAAGTTCGGCCACCATGGCGCCAATCACCCCGTGCTCGAGATCGACTCAGGGCGCGTGTTGATCTCCAGCCAGAACCACGGCTTCGCCGTCGATGAAGCGACGCTGCCGGACACCGTGCGCGCAACGCACCGCTCGTTGTTCGATGGTTCCCTGCAGGGCCTGACCCGCACCGACCGTCCTGCCTTCAGCTTTCAAGGTCATCCTGAAGCCAGTCCAGGTCCCCACGACCTGCGGCTGCTGTTCGAACACTTTATGTATTTGATGGTGAAGCGCGTGCAGGCCAATTCTCGCGGCCGCACCCCCGTCAAACAGAAATCTGTGGAAGGCTAGTGCCAAAGCGTACCGATCTCGACAGCATCCTCATCATCGGCGCAGGGCCCATCATCATAGGTCAAGCCTGCGAGTTCGATTATTCTGGAGCTCAAGCATGTAAGGCCCTGAAAGAAGAGGGATATCGCGTCATCCTGGTGAACTCCAATCCGGCCACCATCATGACCGACCCGGAAATGGCGGACGCCATTTATATAGAGCCCATCAACTGGCGCACCATTGCCCGCATCATCGAGAAGGAACGCCCGACGGCCTTGCTGCCCACCATGGGCGGTCAGACCGCCCTCAATACCGCGCTCGATCTGGTGCGCGAAGGGATCTTGGAAAAGTTCAGCGTCGAGATGATCGGCGCCTCGCAGCGCGCCATCGACATGGCGGAGGATCGCGAGCTGTTCCGCCGCGCCATGGCCGACATCGGCTTGGAGACCGCCCGCGCCCGCATCGCCCACAGCATGGAAGAGGCCCTCGCGGTGCAGTCCGAGATCGGCTTCCCCACCGTGATCCGGCCCTCCTTTACCCTGGGCGGCTCCGGCGGCGGCATCGCTTACAACCGCGAAGAGTTCGAAGGCATCGTGGCGCGAGGCCTCGACGCCTCGCCCACCAACGAGGTGCTGCTCGAGGAATCGGTGCTCGGCTGGAAAGAGTTCGAGATGGAGGTGGTGCGCGACCACGACGACAACTGCATCATCGTCTGCTCCATCGAGAACATCGATCCTATGGGCGTGCACACCGGCGATTCGATCACCGTGGCGCCGGCGCAATCCCTGACCGACCGCGAATACCAGCGGCTGCGCGACGCCTCGATCGCGGTGCTGCGCAAGATCGGCGTCGATACCGGCGGCTCCAACGTGCAATTCGCCATCAATCCGGACGACGGGCGCGTGTTGGTGATCGAAATGAATCCGCGCGTGTCGCGTTCTTCCGCACTCGCCTCGAAAGCCACCGGATTTCCGATCGCCAAAATCGCCGCCAAACTCGCCGTCGGCTACACCTTGAGCGAATTGAAAAACGAAATCACCGGCGGCGCGACCCCCGCATCGTTCGAGCCCACCATCGATTACGTGGTCACCAAGATCCCGCGCTTTACCTTCGAGAAGTTTCCCGGCGCCAACACCCGCCTGACCACCCAGATGAAATCGGTAGGTGAGGCGATGGCAATCGGCCGGACTTTCCAAGAGTCCATGCAAAAGGCGCTGCGCAGCCTGGAGACCGGTTACGACGGGTTCAATGAGCAGCTGACGCTGCCGCTGTCCGAAGCGGCGGCCGAGAAGCTGGCTTATGAGCTGCGCTGGCCGGGCCCAGATCGGATTCTGTACGTGGCGGACGCATTTCGCGCCGGCTGGACGCTGCAACAGGTGTTCGATGCCACGAAGATCGATCCCTGGTTCCTGTCGCAAATCGAAGATCTGCTGCGCGAGGAAGCGACGCTGGCCAAGGAGGGCTTTGAAAGCCTGAACCTTGCGCGCCTGCGCCAACTCAAGCGCAAGGGGTTCTCGGACTCGCGCATCGCCAAGCTGGTCGGGCGCGACGAGACGGACGTTCGCCGCGAGCGGCGCAAGCTGGCGCTGCATCCGGTCTACAAGCGCGTCGACACCTGTGCGGCCGAGTTCAGCACCTCGACAGCCTATTTGTATTCCACCTATGAAGAAGAATGCGAGGCGGCCCCCACCGAGCGGCGCAAGATCATGATCTTAG
This sequence comes from Steroidobacteraceae bacterium, assembly GCA_035997505.1. Lineage (GTDB taxonomy): Bacteria > Pseudomonadota > Gammaproteobacteria > Steroidobacterales > Steroidobacteraceae > Bog-1198. The sequence goes on from DASYIN010000177.1 coordinate 15,226, forward strand.
GGGGAGGCCCGAATCGCATCGGTCAGGGCATCGAGTTCGACTACTGCTGCGTGCACGCCGCGATGGCGCTGCGCGAAGACGGCTTCGAGACCATCATGGTGAACTGCAATCCGGAGACGGTCTCCACCGACTACGATACCTCCGATCGGCTGTACTTCGAACCGCTGACCTTCGAAGACGTCATGGAGATCATCGAGAAGGAAAAGCCCGAAGGCGTGATCGTGCAGTTCGGCGGTCAGACACCGCTGAAATTATCGCGTGCGCTCGCCGCCGCGGGCGCGCCCATCATCGGCACCACCCCCGACAGCATCGATGTCGCCGAGGATCGCGAGCGCTTCCAGAAGCTCGTGAACACGTTGAAGCTCAAGCAGCCTGCGAATGCATCGGCGCGCACCGAAGAGCAAGCCATCCTGATGGCGCGCGACGTGGGCTTCCCGCTGGTGGTGCGGCCCAGCTACGTGCTTGGCGGGCGGGCCATGGAGGTCGTGTTCAACGAAGATGATCTGCGCCAGTACATGAACGATGCCGTGAAGGTCTCGAACGACAGCCCGGTGCTGCTGGATCGATTCCTGGATCTGGCCGTCGAGGTGGATGTGGATGCGGTCAGTGACGGCACCGATGTGCTCATCGGGGGCATCATGGAGCACATCGAGCAGGCCGGCGTGCACTCCGGCGACTCGGGCTGCTCGCTGCCGCCGAACGGCCTCACGCCCGAAATTCAAGACGAGCTGCGCGTGCAAACGCGCAAGCTGGCGAAGGCGCTCAATGTCATCGGCTTGATGAACATCCAATTTGCCATCCAAAGCGGCGTGATCTACATCCTCGAGGTCAATCCGCGCGCCTCGCGCACGGTGCCCTTTGTATCCAAGGCGACCGGCATCCCATTGGCCAAGGTGGCGGCCCGGGTCATGACTGGCAAGACCTTGGCCGCGCAGGAGCGCACCGTGGAGCGCATTCCACCGTACTTCTCGGTCAAGGAGGCGGTGTTCCCCTTCAACAAGTTCCCCGAGGCCGATCCCATCCTGGGGCCGGAGATGAAATCCACCGGCGAAGTGATGGGCACGGGCAATACCTTTGGCGAAGCCTATGCCAAGGCACAGGCGGCTTCGGGCGTGATCCTGCCGACCCGGGGCCTGTGTTTCATCAGCGTGCGCGACCGTGACAAGCCGGGCGCCGTGATCCTGGCGCAAATGCTCATCGCGCGCGGCTTTGAGATCGCCGCCACCGGCGGCACTTCGAAGGTGCTCGAAGAGGCCGGCATAATCTGCCGGCGGGTCAATAAAGTCCGCGAGGGTCGCCCGCACGTCGTCGATATGATAAAAAATGACGAGGTGGCGTTGATCGTCAACACCACCGAGGGCAAGCAGGCGGTGCGCGAATCCCGGTCGATTCGTCGCGAAGCGGTGGCGAGGCGAGTAACCTACTACACCACCGTGGCCGGAGCGCGCGCGACTTGCGACGCGCTGGATCACCTAGGCGACATCGAAGTGAATCGATTGCAGGACTTGCACAAGGAATTGGCGTGACCCGTACCCCCATGACGTTGCGGGGTGCCGAACGGCTGCGCACGGAACTCAAGCAGCTGAAGAGCGAGGCGCGCCCGAATGTGATCAAAGCCATTGCCGAAGCGCGCGCGCACGGCGACTTGAGCGAGAACGCGGAATATCATGCCGCGCGCGAGCAGCAAAGCTTCATCGAAGGCCGCATCAATCAAATCGAAAGCCGCTTGGGCAATGCGGAGGTGATCGATGTCACCAAGCTCACGGCCAACGGCCGCGTGGTCTTCGGCGCCACGCTCGAGCTCGAGGATCAGGACGGCGGCAACAAAGTTGCCTATCAACTCGTCGGCGATGATGAAGCCAACATCAAGCAGGGGCTCTTGTCAGTGTCCTCGCCGATTGCACGCGCGCTCATCGGTAAATCCGAGGGCGACGTCGTCGATGTCACCACGCCGGGCGGAACGCGGACCTACGAAATCGTTTCCGTCCGCTACGTGTAAGGAACTGCGAAATGCTGGCGCGTCCCTTTCGGGCGCTGATGACACTCTGGGCGGGCAGCCTCTGGTCGCTGCTGTGGGTTGCGGCGACGGTGTTCCACTTCCAAAGCGATCGGCATTCCGCCGGCCTCATCTTGGCCAGACTCTTCAGTGTCGAAACTTATCTGGGACTCGCCGTCGCGGCGCTGGCGCTGCCACTGCCGAACCGCGGCCGATTTCGCCTCGGGTTTCTGGCCGTCGCGTTGCTTGCGGTAAACGAATGGATTTTGAAGCGCGTAATGAATCTGGCACAGGCGCACGGCAGTGCTTGGGGCTTGGGTTTTGGCGCCTGGCACGGCGTCTCGGCGGGACTCTACGTCCTGGCCTGCCTGTGCGTCGCCGTCATGATTTATAAGGATGAATATGGCCATGCTTAACCACACCCGGTTCTATTTCGCGGCACTGTGCTGCTCGCTGGCGCCCACCGCGTGGTGCGGAGCGCCATTCTCCTTCGAATCGGCGCCCGGTCGCCTGCCCAAGAATGTGGTGCCTGTCAGTTACGACGTCGCCGTCGTGCCCGATGTCGATGCCTTGAAATTAACCGGAACCGAGTCGGTGCAGCTGCAATTCCGCGCGGCGACCGCGACGGTGCAATTCAATTCGCTCAACGAGACCTTGAGTCATGTGCTGTTGGACGGTAAGCCGGTCAAGAGCGTGGCGTCGAGCGATGAGCAGCAGCTCACCACCGTGACGTTGACGAAGCCGGCGACCGGCCTGCACACACTGACTTTTTCGTACAGTGGCAAAATCGAGACGCAGCCGCAGGGCCTGTTTGCACAGAAGTACACGAAACCCGGCGGCGGTCAGGGAGTTCTCTTGTCGACGCAAATGGAAGCCACGGATGCGCGCCGCATGTTCCCCTGCTGGGATGAACCGTCATTTCGCGCCTATTTTCACCTGACCGTCACGGTGCCCAAGTCCTGGGCCACGGTTGGAAACATGCCCGTTGCACGGCGCACGGTCCACGGCCAGTCAGCGACGGTGAGCTTTCAACGATCGCCGAAGATGCCGTCCTACCTCGTGGTATTCACCGGCGGGGACCTGCGCGAGGTCTCCGCGGCGCGCGGCGGCACGCACTTCGGTGTCTGGGCCGTCGCGGGTCACGAGCAAGATGGCGCCGTGGCGCTTGCCAGCGCGCAGGATATCCTGGACGACTACAACGTTTACTTTGCCTATTCGTATCCGCTGCCCAAACTCGATTCCATTGCCGTGCCGGGCGGCTTTTCCGGCGCCATGGAAAATTGGGGGGCAATTACTTACAACGATCAGGCGTTGCTGGTCAGTCCCTCGAGCACCATGCAGGACCGGCAAACGGTTTTCAGCATTCAAGCGCACGAGATGGCGCACCAGTGGTTCGGCGACCTGGTCACCATGGGATGGTGGGACGATACCTGGCTGAACGAAAGCTTTGCCTCGTGGCTCGCCGCGAAGGAGACGGCGGCGCGTTATCCCGCGTGGCGTTGGTGGGAACAGGAAGACGAATCAAAGGAGTCGGCGATGGCGGCGGATGCGCGTGCGACTTCGCATGCCATCGAGCAGCACGTAACCGACGAGCTGCAAGCGGCCGAATCTTTCGATTCGGACATTACCTACAGCAAAGGCGAAGCGCTGCTGCGCATGCTGGAGGCTTACATCGGCGAGGACGTGTTTCGCCAGGGAATCCGCAGCTACATCAAGGACCGCGCCTATTCGAACGCGGCTGCGGCAGATCTCTGGAATGCCCTTGGGCAAGCAAGCGGCAAGAACGTGCCTGCAGTTGCGGCGCCGTGGATCGAGAAGCCGGGATTTCCCTTGGTTCAAGTGACGGCGGCCTGCGATTCGTCGGGCAATCGCAGCGTGACCTTGAGCCAGAAGCGCTTCCTGCTGAATGGCGGTGGTGCGAATGCCGGTAGTCAGAGTGTTGCGGAGTGGCAGGTCCCCTTGAGAATTCGCGCCGGCACCGCGGCGCCGCGCAACGTGCTGCTCGACACCCAGGATCAGAAGACCGCGGCAGGCCGCTGTGACGAGGCACTGTCCGTCAATGCTGACGCCGTCGGTTATTACCGCGTCCAGTATGACGCCGGCACGCTCGCCGTGAACACGCGGCGATTTCCCGCCGCAGTGGACGGCGATCGCATCGCCCTGCTTGACGATCAATGGGCGTTGGTGGGAAGCGGGGAGGCATCGTTGCAGAGCTTTTTGGCGCTGGCATCCGCCATGGGCGCCAACCACGATGGACGTGCCTGGCAGCAGATCGCCCGTGCGCTCGCGATCATTGAATACGCCGAGCGCGGCTCGCCCGGGCATGAAGCCTTCGCGGCGTATGCGCGCACATTGATCAAGCCCGTGGCCGAGACTCTCGGGTGGGACGCCGCCCCGCAGGAAACGCCGGATGTGGGCGACTTGCGCGATACGCTCTTGCGGGACTTGAGCCGCTGGGGTGATCAAGCCACGATCGATGAGGCACGGCGACGCTTCGCTGCATTCGTCCAGGATCCGCACGGGTTGAGCGCGGATGCGCAAACGACCTTGTTCACGATCGTCGGACAAAACGCGGACGCCGCGACGTTTGCGCAGCTGCATGCGCTGGCCAAGGGCGCAAAAGACGACACGTTCATGGAGCGTTGCTACCTGGCGCTGGCACGGGTGCGTGATCCGGACCTCGCCCGGCAGGTCGTGCAGATTGCACTGTCCGATGAACTGCCGCCGCAAGCCAATACACTCAGCCCTCGGTTGATTGTTGCGTTGGCGCGCGAACATCCGCGGCTTTCCTGGGACACCTACATCGCCAATCTGGATCAGCTGCTGAAGGCGCTGCCGAGCACGGTTCGGCCGCTGATGGTTGCGCAGCAGACGCCCGCCGCATTTTGGGATGCATTGCCGCTGGATCAGCTCGAGGCGTGGGTGCGCGCGAACATCCCCTCAGGAGCATCCGGCAATCTGGCGCGCGGCATGGAGACTGCGCATCATTTGGCGGCGCAGAAGCCGGCGCTGGTCAAGGCTGCGGATGCATACCTGGCTGCAGCGAAGCAGGCGGCGCACTAACATCAATCCGGCAGCAGAATCTTGGGTAGCGCCGTGCTGCGGCGGTAGAACAGGCCGACATTGCCGATACGTTGCACGATCTCGCTGGATGTCTGCTTCGCTAGAGTCTCGAGCGCCGCGTCGCGCTCGCTGCGGTCCCCGACGCGGGCGGACACTTTGACCAATTCGTGATCGGTGAGGGCGCGCTCCAATTCCTTCACGACACCGGGGGTCAGGCCGGCATTGCCCAGCATGACAATCGGGCTCAAAGGGTGGCCCAGACGGCGCAAATGTTTCTTTTGTTTCTCGGTCAGTGTCATCTGCGCATTATAGTCGCAGCGTAAAATGCCCAAGCGTTCCAAAAGCAGTTCCCGTTGGCTGGCCGAACACGCCAACGATGAATTTGTGAAGCGCGCACAGAAGGAAGGCTGGCGCTCGCGCGCGGTTTTCAAGCTGGCGCAGATTCAGGAGGCTGAGCATCTGTTGCGGCCGGGCATTCGCATGGTCGATTTGGGCGCCGCGCCGGGCGGCTGGAGCCAGTATGCGGCCCGCATTGTGGGCGGCAAAAGCCGCATCGTGGCCACGGACATATTGCCCATGGACGCCATTCCGGGCGTCGAATTCGTTCAGGGCGACTTCCGGGACGAGTCGGTGCTGGCGCAGGTCCTGGAGCGGGTGGGGACGGACAAGATCGACCTTGTTTTGTCGGATATGGCCCCAAACATGGCAGGAATCGATGCCGTGGACCAACCTCGCTCAATGTACCTGGCAGAACTCGCAATGGAGTTCGCCGACCGCGTTTTGGCTCCCGGAGGCGACTTGCTTGTGAAGTTATTTCAAGGCGCCGGGTTCGAGCAGATCATTCGGGATGCCCGCTCGCGTTATGGCCGGGTGGTCACTAAAAAGCCGAAGGCGTCACGAACTCGCAGTCCCGAGATCTATCTGTTGGCGCGGCAGTTTAGGATGGTGTAAGTTGAGGAACGCCCGTCAGATTTCCTTGTCCCATGGTATGACGGTTGCAGGTGAAACTTGAACGATTTGACGAAACAAATTCTCTTATGGGTCGCGTTAGCGGTCATTCTGCTCGCGATTTTCAGCCAATTCGGTATGCGCACGGGTCAGCCGTCGCAAATGATCTACTCGCAGTTTCTCACCGATGTGAAGAGCGGTACCGTTGAATCGGTGACTCTCAAGGGCGAGATCATCGAGGGTAAGAAGCGCTCCGGCGAACAATTTGTCACATTCAATCCTGAGACCAACAACGCGGCCCTGATCGGGTTGCTGCAGCAGCAGAGCGTGAAGTTCGGCGGTGAGCCGCCGAAGCAGCAGTCGGTGTTCCTGCAATTGCTGATCTCAGCCTTCCCGATATTGATTCTCATTGGCTTCTGGGCCTACTTCATGCGCCAGATGCAGGGCGCGTCCGGCGGCCGGGGTGCCATGTCCTTCGGTAAGAGCCGTGCACGGCTTTTGGGTGAGGACCAGGTGAACATCACCTTCGCCGACGTGGCGGGGGTCGAGGAAGCCAAGCAAGAAGTCGTAGAAATCGTCGATTTCTTGAAAGATCCCGGCAAGTTCCAGAAACTTGGCGGCAAGATCCCGAAGGGCGTCTTGATGGTGGGCTCGCCAGGAACGGGCAAAACCCTGCTGGCCCGCGCCATTGCCGGCGAAGCCAAAGTGCCTTTCTTCACCATTTCGGGCTCCGATTTCGTCGAAATGTTCGTCGGCGTGGGCGCCTCGCGCGTCCGCGACATGTTTGAGCAGGCCAAGAAGCACGCTCCGTGCATCATCTTTATCGATGAAATCGATGCTGTCGGCCGGCACCGCGGTGCCGGCTTGGGCGGCGGCCATGATGAGCGCGAACAGACCTTGAACCAATTGCTGGTCGAGATGGATGGCTTCGAGGGCAATGAAGGCATCATTGTCATTGCGGCGACCAACCGGCCCGACGTGCTGGATCCGGCGCTGCTGCGTCCGGGCCGCTTCGATCGTCAAGTGGTGGTACCGCTGCCCGATGTGCGCGGCCGCGAACAAATCCTCAAAGTGCACATGCGTAAAGTGCCGCTCGGCGATAACGTCAAGCCGTCGGTCATAGCGCGCGGCACTCCCGGTTTCTCGGGCGCCGATCTCGCCAATCTCGTGAACGAAGCGGCGCTGTTTGCGGCGCGCGGCAATAAGCGTTCGGTGACGATGGAAGAGTTCGAGCGCGCGAAGGACAAGATCATGATGGGCGCGGAACGCCGCTCCATGGTCATGACGGAAGAAGAGAAGCGCAATACGGCCTATCATGAATCCGGTCACGCCATCGTGGGCTTGAGCGTCCCCGAGCATGATCCGGTGTACAAGGTGACGATCATTCCGCGCGGGCGCGCCTTGGGCGTCACGATGTTCCTGCCCGAAGCGGATCGCTATTCCACCAGCAAACGCCAACTCGAGAGCCGCATTGCCACATTGTTCGGCGGCCGCATTGCCGAAGAGCTGGTATTCGGCGCCGACGCCGTCACCACGGGCGCATCCAACGATATCGAACGCGCCACCGAACTCGCCCGCAACATGGTCACGCGCTGGGGTCTTTCGGATCGCCTCGGTCCGCAGACGTACAGCGAAGAATCCGGCGAGGTATTCCTGGGCCGCAGCGTCACGCAGCACAAGCAAGTCTCGGATGTCACGGCGCACGTGATCGACGAAGAAGTGCGCCGCGTGATCGACAGCAACTATCAGCGTGCCTATAAAATCCTGCAGACCAACATGGACAAACTGCAGACCATGTCGGAGGCCTTGATCAAGTACGAGACCATCGATGAGGAAATGATCAAGGACATCATGGAAGGTCGCGCACCGCGGCCGCCGCGGGATTGGGACGATACGCCGACGCCGACGCCGCGGGGTCCTTCAGCGGAAAAGCCGACCACCCCGCTGGTCAACCCGGCCGGACAACATTAGCCGCGCGTTCTTGAATCGTGAAATTCCAAGGCCGATGGAAACCCCATCGGCCTTTTTGCATTGAGCGGGACCCATGCTGTGGCGTTGTCGAAATAGAACAATTGACCTGACGCGCCCCATCGTCATGGGGATTCTCAATGTCACCCCGGATTCGTTTTCCGACGGCGGGCGCTATGCCGCGCTCGATGCTGCTGTGGAGCGCGCGCGGCAAATCGCCGCAGAAGGGGCGGCCATCATCGACATCGGCGGTCAGTCGACGCGGCCCGGGGCTCTGGCAGTGGAGGCGTCGGTGGAGATCGCGCGGGTCGTACCGGTCATCGAAGCCATTGCTGCCGGCTGCGATGTGGCGATTTCCATCGATACGTCCAAACCCAGCGTGATGACCGCAGCCGTGGCTGCCGGCGCCTGCATCATTAACGATGTCTACGCCCTGCGCGAGCCGCGCGCGCGCAGCGTCGCGGCCGAAGCTCAAGCGGGCGTGTGTCTCATGCACATGCAGGGCGAGCCGCGTACGATGCAGGACAGCCCGCACTATAATGACGTGGTGACCGAGGTAATGGAGTTCCTGGACCACGAACGACGCGAATGCATCGAGGCGGGTATCGCGAGCGACGCCATTGCGCTTGATCCTGGATTTGGTTTTGGCAAGAACCTGGAGCACAACTTGACGCTATTGAGGGACCTTTCGCGTTTTGCGGCGCTCGATGCACCGCTCTTGGTCGGAGTGTCGCGCAAGAGCGTGCTCGGCAAGATATTGGGCAAAGGCGTGAACGATCGGCTCTACGGCGGCTTGGGATTGGCCGCCTTGGCGCTGGCCAACGGCGCGCGCATCATCCGCACCCATGATGTCACACCCACCGTTGACGTGGTGCGCAGCGTCAGCGCGGTGCTGCAAGGAATGACGACTTGAGCCACTATTTCGGCACTGATGGAGTTCGCGGTCGGGTCGGCACCGCGCCGATGACCGTGGATTTTGCGTTGCGTCTGGCGAGCTCCGCTGCGCGAGTCCTAAGTCCCGGCGGCGGACGCGTGCTCATCGGCAAGGATACGCGCGTCTCGGGCTACATGTTCGAGTCCGCTCTCGAGGCCGGATTCGTGGCGGCCGGCGTGGATGTGATGCTCATCGGCCCGCTGCCCACACCCGGCATTGCCTACATGACCCAGCGCCTGGGCTGCAGTTTCGGCGTGGTTATCAGCGCCTCGCACAACCCGTACGAGGACAACGGCATCAAGTTCTTCGATGCCACCGGCAGCAAACTGTCGGATAAGGTGGAACAGGAAATCGAAGCCTTGTTGGAGCTTCCGGTGGTCACCCAGGAATCCCAGCACCTGGGCCGCGCGATCCGCATCGATCGCAGCCGAACTCAGTACCAGGATTTTTGCGCCTCCACGATCCCGGCCGGCATGAGCCTGAAGGGCTTCAAGATCGTGATCGACTGTGCCAACGGTGCAGGCTACAAAGTGGCGCCGCGCGTGTTGGCGGACTTGGGTGCGGAGATCGTACCGATCGGTTGTTCGCCGAACGGCCGCAACATCAATGACGGCTGCGGATCCACATCGCCGGAACTGCTGCAGCTCACCGTGCCGGGAGTGCGTGCCCAGGTCGGATTGGCGCTCGACGGCGATGGAGATCGGGTCGTCATGGTGGATGAGCTGGGGCGGTGCGTGGATGGCGATCAACTGCTCTACATTCTCGCCACTGCGCGCCGGCTGGCCGGCGACCTCAAGGGTCCTGTAGTGGGCACCGTGATGAGTAATTTGGGGCTGGAGCATGCGCTTGGCGAGCGCGGCATCGAGTTTTTGCGCGCTCAGGTGGGCGATCGCAATGTCCTGGCCATGCTGAATCAGGCGAGCGGCACGTTGGGCGGAGAGACCTCCGGCCACATCCTGTGCCTCGACAAGACCACGACCGGAGACGGCTTGATCAGCGCCCTGCAAGTGCTGGCCATTATGAAGCAGACCGGGTCGGGGCTGGCCGAACTGGCCGCGGCCATGAAGAAGTATCCGCAGGTGCTGCTCAATGTGCAGGTCTTGAAGCGCTTTGATCCGCGCGCGGAACCCCAGGTGGTGCGGGTGGTCGAGGAGGTGGAGCGGCGCCTCAAGGGGCGCGGCCGAATCGTGCTGCGAGCCTCCGGCACGGAACCGGTGATTCGGGTGATGGTGGAGGGCGCGGACGCGGCCCTCGTCAGGAAGGGTGCCAAGGATATCGCGGCGGCCGTCGAGGCTGCGTCCAGCGCTAATTCCTAACGGGGGCTTGCAGTTACGGGGCTTCGCGGCTAATCTTCGCCGCCTTTCCCGCAGGGCAAAGTGCCCGAAGGTTGGCTATGCGTCGTCCGATGGTCGCGGGCAATTGGAAAATGCACGGGTCGCAGGCCCTGAATCAGGCGTTGCTCGCCGAGCTGGAAAGGCATGTCAGGCCGGACTGGCCGATCGACATTGCGGTTTTTCCGCCTTATGTCTATTTAGCCGACGCGGTACGCACGTTGGAAGGCGGACACATCATGGTCGGCGCGCAGGATGTGTGCGCCGAGTCCGGTGGCGCCTTTACCGGTCAGGTGGGTGCGGCGATGCTCAAGGATGTGGGGTGCAGCTACGTCATTGTCGGACATTCCGAGCGGCGGCGCTGGTATCACGAAGATGACACATTGGTGGCGCGGAAATTTGCGGCTGCGCTTGCCGGAGGTTTGACGCCGGTGCTTTGCGTGGGGGAAACCCTGGAAGAGCGCGAGGCCAAGCAGACCGAAGAGGTGGTCGGGCGTCAGGTCGACGCAGTGATCGCGATGCATGGCGTGGGCGGATTTGCGCAGGCGGTGCTGGCGTACGAGCCGGTGTGGGCCATTGGCACAGGGCGCACGGCATCGCCCGAGCAGGCGCAGGCGGTGCACGCGTTCCTGCGCAATCGGATCGCAGCCCATGATGCTAAGATGGCGGGCCATTTACGCATTTTGTACGGCGGCAGCGTCAAGGCCGGCAATGCAGCTGAGCTATTTGCGATGCCGGATGTGGATGGTGGATTGGTAGGCGGCGCTTCGTTGAGCGCCGATGAGTTTCGACAGATTTGCGCGGCCGCGGCCGTTCGCCACTAAAGAGATTTTTTTATGTTGCGTGGTTTGATATTGGGCGTGCATGTGCTGCTTGCACTGATGATTATCGCTCTGGTGCTGCTGCAGCGGGGCAAGGGTGCGGAGGCGGGTGCCGGATTCGGCTCGGGCGCATCGGGCACGGTGTTCGGCGCACGCGGCACGAGCACGTTGTTTTCGAAATTGACCGCCATCTTTGCCGGGCTGTTTTTTGTCACAAGCCTGACGTTGGCGTATCTCGGCTCGCACGCGCCCGCGGAACCGACGTCCGTGCTGGAGCGTGCTGCGCAACAAGCAACGGCAACGGCGCCGAGCAAGGCGCCGCCGCCAGCGCTCACTCCGACGCCGCCGCCCGCGACAGCGCCGCAGCCGACGCCTGCGGTTCCCGAACAAAAGTGATCATTGCCGACGTGGCGAAATTGGTAGACGCGCTAGTTTGAGGGGCTAGTGGGGCAACCTGTGCCGGTTCGAGTCCGGCCGTCGGCACCATCTTCGTCGCACGGAAAACTGAATAGTTCCGCGCGACGCAGCATAGTTACGCCTGATACAATTATGGTCAATCCGTGTAGTCAACGGCGTTGATAATGTTGCGACAGTACTTACCAATTCTGATTTTTCTAAGCTTGGCCACGGTTCTCGGCCTCGCGCTGTTCACCGTCGGTTGGATCCTGGGCCCGCGCCGTCCGGATGCCGAAAAACTCTCGCCCTATGAATGCGGTTTCGAGGCTTTCGAAGACTCGCGCATGCGTTTCGACGTTCGCTACTACCTCGTGGCCATTATCTTCATCGTTTTCGACCTGGAGATCGCGTTTTTCTTCCCTTGGGCGGTCTCGCTCAAGATTACCGGCACTTTTGGGCTGCTCGCCATGCTGATTTTCGCGCTGGTGCTGGTGGTTGCGCTCGCCTATGACTACAAGAAAGGGGCGTTGGAATGGGATTAGAAGCCGACAACACCGCGCGCGGCTTCGAAGTGACCACGGTCGATAAGCTCATCAATTGGGCTCGCACCGGCTCGCTATGGCCCATGACCTTCGGGTTGGCCTGCTGTGCCGTGGAGATGATGCATGCGGGCGCGGCGCGCTACGACCAGGACCGTTTCGGCATCATCTTCAGGCCGAGCCCACGCCAGTCCGACGTCATGATTGTGGCCGGCACCCTGGTCAATAAAATGGCGCCGGCGCTGCGCAAGGTGTACGACCAGATGACCGAGCCGCGCTGGGTGATTTCCATGGGATCTTGCGCCAACGGCGGCGGCTACTATCATTACTCTTATGCCGTGGTTCGCGGCTGCGATCGCATCGTACCCGTCGATGTGTACGTGCCGGGCTGCCCGCCGACCGCGGAAGCGCTGCTGTACGGCATCATTCAGTTGCAGAACAAAATCCGCCGCAACAAGGCGATTATCCGATGAGCGAGGACGCAGGCAACACGGCGGCGGTTGCAACACCGACCCGCCTCGAAGCCCTGGCTAAAGTCATTGCATCGGCGTTGCCGAGCTTAAAGGCGGTCGAGAATCATGCCCGTGAGCTGACCTACGAAGTGCCGGCCGATGACCTGCTGGCGGTTGCGCAAACGCTGCGTGATGCGCCCGACCTCAAATTTGAAATGTGCATGGATGTGTGCGGGATCGACTATTTGTCGCATGGCCGCGATGAATGGAACACACAAAATGCCACCTCTTCTGGTTTTAGCCGCGGCGTGGCGCGCGGCGGGCAGCGCCAGGGAGAGCTTGCGCCGGGACGGCGCTTTGCGGCGGTGTATCACCTGCTGTCGATATCGTTGAACCAACGTTTACGTTTGCGCGTGTTTTGCGCCGACGATGATCAACCCATGGTCGACTCGGTAACCGGCATTTGGGCGGGGGCGAATTGGTTCGAGCGCGAGGCGTTCGACTTGTTCGGCATCCTATTCAAGGGTCATCCGGATCTGCGGCGACTGCTGACCGACTACGGCTTCATCGGGCATCCGTTTCGCAAGGATTTTCCGCTTTCAGGCAATGTCGAAGTGCGCTATGACCCGGAAAAGGGGCGCGTGGTTTATCAGCCCGTGACCATCGATCCGCGCGTGCTCGTGCCGAAGGTGATCCGCCACGATAATCGCTACGATCCGCAGCTGACCAACGCGCCCGTTCATACCACGAGCATTGCGAAATCCGATGGCTGAAATTCGCAACTACACCATGAATTTCGGACCCCAGCATCCGGCTGCGCACGGCGTGCTGCGTCTGGTGCTGGAGCTGGACGGCGAGGTGATTCAAAAGGCGGATCCTCATGTGGGACTCCTGCACCGGGCCACGGAGAAGCTGGCCGAGAGCAAGCCGTACAACCAGTCGATCGGCTACATGGACCGATTGGATTACGTGTCCATGATGTGCAACGAGCATGCCTACGTCATGGCCATCGAAAAACTCCTGGGGCTCGAACCGCCGTTGCGGGCGCAGTACATCCGCGTGATGTTCGATGAGATCACGCGCATCCTGAATCACCTGATGTGGCTGGGCGCGCATGCCATCGACATCGGCGCCATGACGGTGTTCTTGTATTGCTTCCGTGAGCGCGAAGATCTCATGGATTGCTACGAGGCCGTTTCCGGCACCCGTATGCATGCAACTTACTACCGTCCCGGCGGCGTGTATCGCGACTTGCCCGAGACCATGCCGCAGTATCCGTATTCGCAGTGGCGCAGCAAGAAGGAAGTGGATCGTCTCAACAGCCGGCGCTCAGGCGGGCTGCTCGATTTCATCGCCGACTTCACCAAGCGCTTTCCGGCCAACGTGGATCAATATGAAACGCTGTTGACGGACAACCGCATCTGGAAGCAGCGCACCGTCAATATCGGCGTCGTGAGTCCGGAACGCGCCATGCAGCTGGGATTCTCCGGACCCATGCTGCGCGGTTCCGGCGTCGAGTGGGACCTGCGCAAGAAACAGCCCTACGATATATACGAGAAAATGGATTTCGACATCCCCGTCGGCATGAACGGCGATTGCTACGACCGCTACCTGGTGCGCGTCGAGGAGTTGCGCCAGTCCAATCGCATCATCGAGCAATGCGTGGCGTGGCTCAAGGCCAATCCGGGACCCGTGATGATCGATGACCGCAAGGTGCGCCCACCGCGCCGCGAAGAGATGAAAGGCGACATGGAGTCGCTCATCCATCATTTCAAATTGATGACCGAGGGCTATTGCGTGCCGGCGGGCGAGGTGTACGCCGCGGTCGAAGCGCCCAAGGGCGAATTAGGCGTGTACCTGGTCTCCGACGGCGCGAACAAACCCTATCGCCTCAAAGTGAGGCCTCCGGGCTTCGCGCATCTGGCCTCTCTCGATGAGATGGTGCGAGGACACATGCTGGCGGACGTCGTCGCGGTGATCGGCACCCAGGATATTGTGTTTGGCGAGATTGACCGATGAGCGCGAAATTATCCGACCACGTCCGCGAGGAGATCGATCACTGGGTGGCCAAGTTCCCGCCCGATCGCAAACGCTCCGCCGTGATTTCCGCACTGCATGCCGCGCAGCACGAGAATCAAGGGCACCTGACCCCGGATCTCATGGATGCCGTGGCTGAGTACCTGGGATTGCCGAACATTCTGGTGTACGAGGTCGCGTCTTTTTATTCAATGTTCGAGACCAAGCCGGTCGGCCGGCATCACATCTCGGTGTGCACCAATATTTCCTGCATGCTGCGCGGCTCCCAGGAAGTCGTCGATCACATCGAGAAGAAACTCGGCATCAAGACCGGCGACAGCACGCCGGATGGACGCATTTATCTGAAGCGCGAAGAGGAGTGCCTCGCCGCGTGCTGCGGGGCGCCGATGATGATGGTCGATCATGTCTATCATGAAAACCTCACGCCGCAGAGCATCGACAAGATCCTGGACGAGTTGACTTAAGAGCGAGCCGCCGATGCCTTACGAACAAAATCTCGTGTTATTCGAAGCGCTGAAGTACGAGCGCTCGTGGACGCTCGAGGGCTACCGGCAGTTCGGCGGTTATCAAGCGTGGGAGAAAATCCTGCGCGAGCAGACGCCGCGCGAAAAAATCATCGAGGATGTGAAGGCATCCGGCCTGCGCGGCCGCGGCGGCGCGGCGTTTCCCACGGGCGTGAAGTGGAGCTTCATGCCGCGCAGCTCTCCGGTGCAGAAGTACGTGGTGTGCAACTCGGATGAATCCGAGCCAGGTACCTGCCACGACCGCGAGATCCTGCGCTACAACCCGCACTCCGTCATCGAAGGCATGGCCATCGGCGGGTATGCGATGACGGCCACCGTGGGCTACAACTACATTCGCGGCGAATTCTTGGCCGAACCCATCCCGCGCTTCGAAGCCGCGTTGGCGGAGGCCTATGCAGCGGGTTTACTGGGTAAAAACATTTTGGGTTCCGGCGTGGACTTTGATCTGCATACTTTCATCGGCGCCGGCGCGTATATCTGCGGCGAGGAAACCGCGCTGCTCGAGTCCCTCGAGGGCAAACCCGGCAAGCCGCGCTTCAAACCGCCTTTCCCGGCCAACTTCGGTTTGTTCGGCAAGCCCACCACCATCAACAACACGCAGAGCTTTGCCTCGGTGCCCACCATCATGCGCAAGGGCGCGGCGTGGTTCGCCGGCTTAGGCCCCGTGAATTCAGGCGGCACCGCGATGTTCTCCGTCTCCGGCCATGTCGAGAAGCCGGGGAATTTTGAGTTACCGATGGGGATTCCGTTCAAGGATCTGATGGATCTGGTTGGCGGCGTGTGGAAGGGCCGCAAGCTCAAGGCCGTCATTCCCGGCGGGTCGTCCTGCATGGTTTTACCCGCTGAGATCATGTGGACTGTGAATATGGACTACGACTCGCTGAAGAAGGCCGGATCCTCCTTCGGCACGGGCGCGGTCATCGTCATGGACGAAACCACCTGCATGGTGCGGGCATTGGAACGCCTGGCGCGCTTCTATATGTCGGAGTCCTGCGGCCAGTGCACACCCTGCCGCGAAGGCACCGGGTGGCTGGATCGCATGTTGAAGCGGATTATTGCCGGAGAAGGGCGCAGCGAGGATTTAGGGCTGCTGCTCGATGTGGCCAATCGTATCGAGGGGCACACCATTTGTGCATTGGGCGACGCTGCCGCGTGGCCGGTGCAGAGCTTCTTGAAGCATTTCAGGCCGGAGTTTCAGTACATGATCGAGCACAAGGGCCGCTCGATCATGGAAGGTGCCACGCAATTGGACGGCCGGCCGGCCGTCGCGGCTTAAAATATGGCAGACGATACGGTCAATATCGAAGTCAACGGCGTACCGCTGAAAGCCCGCAAGGGCCAGATGATCATGCAGGTGACGGACCCGGCCGACATTTACATTCCGCGGTTTTGCTACCACGACAAATTGTCGGTCGCGGCGAATTGCCGCATGTGCCTGGTCGAGGTGGAAAAGGCGCCGAAACCCTTGCCGGCATGCGCCACGCCGGTGACCGAGGGCATGAAGGTATTCACGAAATCCCCCAAGGCCGTGGCCGCGCAACGCGCGACCATGGAATTTCTGCTCATTAATCACCCCCTAGACTGTCCGATTTGCGATCAGGGCGGGGAGTGCGAGCTCCAGGATTTGGCTTTGGGTTTCGGACGGGACATATCGCGCTTCAGCGAGCGCAAGCGCGTGGTCAAGGACAAGAACATCGGTCCCCTGGTCTCGACCGACATGACGCGCTGCATTCATTGCACCCGCTGCGTGCGCTTCGGCGCCGAGATTCAAGGTTATCCGCAAATGGGCGCCACCGGCCGCGGCGAGCACATGGAAATCGGCACCTACATCGAACACAGCGTCGATCATGAGTTGTCGGCCAACATCATCGATTTGTGCCCGGTGGGCGCGCTCAACAACAAGCCCTTCCGCTATCACGGCCGCGCGTGGGAAATGACTCAATCGGCGCTGGTGTCGCCGCACGATGCCTTCGGCACCAACCTGTACGCACATGTGCTGCGCGGCAAGTTGCTGCGCATGGTGCCGCGCGAGAACGAAGAGATCAATGAAACCTGGATCGCCGATCGCGACCGTTTCGGCTTCGAGGGCATGTACTCCGGCGAGCGTGTGTCGCAGCCGATGTTGCGCATTGACGGCCAGTTGCGGGAAGTGGAATGGGAAGTGGCGCTGAACGCCGCCGCCGAAGGGTTGCAAAAGGCCGCCGCCTTGAGTAAGGCGGCGACCGGATACCTGGCCTCGCCGATGGCCACCGTCGAGGAGCTGTTTCTACTGGCGCAAATCGCGCGCGGTTTGGGTTCAAACAACATCGATCATCGCTTGCGCCAGTTGGATTTTCGCGCACAAGAGACCGATGCCGCGTATCCGCATCTGGGACTCAAAATTGCCGAGGTCGAACACCTCGAGGGCGTGCTGGTCGTGGGATCGGATTTGCGCCATGAAATGCCGATGTTGGCGCATCGTATCCGCAAGGCGGCGATCAAGGGCGGAGCCCAGGTGGGCTTCGTCAATCCGCGCCGCTTCGATTACATGTTTCCGGTCGCAGGCTATGCGGCGACCAACGACATGGTGGCGGAATTATCTGCGCTGGTGCACGCCGCGGCGGGCGCCGCGAATAAGCCGGTGCCGGCCGGCGTGGCCAATGCGACCGTGACCGAGGCTCATAAATCGCTGATCGCAGCGCTGTCGCATGGTGCGCGGCATGCCGTCATCTTGGGCACGCTGGCTCAGCGACATCCCGCCTACTCACAGCTCAAGGCCTTGAGCGCCGCACTCGCGGATTTGTGCGGCGCCAGCGTTGGCTGTATCACGGAGGGACCGAATGCGGCCGGTGCCTACCTCGCAGGCGCGGTCCCCCACCGCGCATCCGGCGGTGCTTCGGTCGGTGCGCCGGGTTTGTCGGCGCGCCAGATGCTGGAGACGTGGCTCAAAGCCTATGTGCTGTTCGGCGGTATCGATCCGGCGAATGATTTAGGCGTCGATGCATCGGGGCTCGCTTCCGCCGACCTGGTGGTCGCGCTCACGACGCACCTGCCGGAATCCCTGCGCGGTGTGGTGCACGTGGTGCTGCCCATCGGCTCGTTTGCCGAAGGCGCCGGCACCTACGTGAATGCAGAAGGGCGCTGGCAGAGTTGGGCCGGTGCCGCGAAGCTCCCCGGCGAGAGCCGGCCGGGATGGAAGGTGCTGCGCGTGCTCGCGAACCTGCTCGGCTTGCACGGCATCGACTACAACAGCTCGGATGAAATTCGCGACGTCTTGAAAGTGCTTTGCGGCACCCGCACCGAAGCCGCGCCCGTTCGGGCGGGTGCCATACCCAACGGCGAAATTCCCACTGGGGCGTGGGTGGAGATCCCGCCGTACCAAAGCGACGTGCTGGTGCGCGGCTCTGAACCTCTGCAAAAGACCAAGGACGGGCGTTTGACCCGCGCTGTGATCTGATCATGTGGGATTGGACGCCGCTTCGAGATTGGATCGCCAGCTACATCACGCCGTACTGGACGACGCCGCTGCTGCTCGCGGTGCAGACCTTGATCATGATGATCAGCGTCATTCTGGTCATGGCGGTCTATACCCTGGCGGAGCGCAAGGTCATCGGTTGGATGCAATATCGCCGCGGACCGAATCGCGTCAATTTGTTCTGGATACCGGGCTTGGGCCAGCCGTTCGCGGACGTGATCAAGTTGATGTTCAAGGAGATCTTGATCCCGGCGGATGCGAACGGATTCCTGTTCCGCT
>DASYIN010000178.1:0-16269 GCA_035997505.1 Steroidobacteraceae bacterium
ACGCAAGGCAATCTCGATCGCCAGCGCCGGCCGGCGCTCCTCGACGTCCTCGCCTAGAGCGCGCTGGCCTGCAGCGGCCGCCGCGCAAACCAGCCATAGGCAAGGATGGTGATGTAGCAAGCCGCCGGCACGATCAGGGCGAGTTTCAATCCCCAAAGATCCGCCGCGTTGCCGGTCACCAGCGGCACGATGGCGCCGCCGACGATCGCCATGCAAATCACGCCGGAGCCTTCGGCCGCCCGCTCTCCCAGGCCTTCATTTGCCAGCGTAAAAATCGTCGGAAACATGATGGAGTTGAACAACCCAATCGCGAGCAACGACCATGCGGATATCGGTCCCACCGTGTTGGCGGAAATGGTCAGCAAGGCGATCACACTACCGGCAACACAAGCCAATACCTTGCCCGGCGAAAAAAGTCTCAGCACATAGGCGCCGATGAATCGCCCCACCATGGCGCCGCCCCAGTAAAACTGGATGTGCTTGCCGGCCGCTTCCGCATCCAGCCCCAAGGTATTCGATTGCATCAAATAGTTGACGATGAGTGAGCCGATCGCCACTTCGCCGCCGACGTACAGAAAGATGCACAGCGTGCCAAATGCAAATCGTGGGCGCGTCAGCAGATTGAAGGCACGAAGTATCGGCGTGTGCGAGGCGCGGGGCTCGATCAGTGCCTTGCGGCGCCAGAAAACGGCAGCCGCGATCAAGCCCAGCGCCAACGCGAGGCCCACATAGGTCTGCACGATGACGTGAGTCTCCGCGGTGCGGAAATTATCGAGCGCGGCGCCCGATAAGGTTTTTGGATCAATTTTTGCCAACGTCCCCAGGATCAGTATCGATCCGACGTACGGGAAAATGGTCGTGCCGAGTGAATTGAACGCCTGGGCAAAGGTCAATCGACTGCTGGTGGTGGACGGCTTTCCGAGCATGGAAATCAGCGGATTGGCCACGACTTGCACCGTGGTGATGCCCGATGCCAACACGAACAGGGCAAGCAGAAACAAGCCGAACAAGCCTTGCGACGAGGCCGGTATAAACAAGGCGCAGCCTGCCGTCATGATCAGCAATCCGGTGACGGCGGACCGCATGTAGCCGATGCGCCGTACCAATGCGGCGGCCGGGATCGAGATGATGAAGTACGCCGCGAAGAACGCCGATTGAACCAGCATCACCTCGCCATAGGTGAGCGTAAACAGCGACTTGAGTTTCGGGATCAGGACATCGTTCAAACTGGTGATGCCGCCGAACGCGAAGAACAAGACGAAGACGAAGGCTTGCAGATCCGGCGCGTAGGTGGCTTGAACGGGCTCGTTCGAACTCTGGGATGCGGCGTGCATCAGGCGAAGGGATTGGCGCGAATGATGGTTTGCTCGCGATCAGGGCCCGTTGAAATGATCGTAATGGGGACGCCGACCAACGCTTGCAGCCGATCGAGATAGTTTCGCGCGTGCAGAGGCAACTTGTCGTAGCTCGTAATTCCCACAGTGTTCTCCCTCCAGCCCGGCATGTCCTCGTAGACCGCCTCGCAGTCGCCGAAATCTCCCGATAACAAGGGCGGAGTCGACGCCACGCCGGCATCGGTCTTGTAGCCCACGCAAATGCGGATCGTGTCCAAGCCGTCCAGCACGTCGAGCTTGGTCACGCACAACAATGAGCAACTGTTATGCACGATGGAGCGGCGCAAAGCAACCGCATCAAACCAACCGCAGCGCCGCCGCCGTCCGGTCACCGAGCCAAATTCATGCCCCACGCGCGACAGGTACTCGCCGGTATCGTCGTTAAGCTCCGTCGGGAAAGGGCCCGCGCCGACGCGCGTGGCATAGGCTTTGACGATGCCGAGCACCTCATGCAGCCGCCTCGGGCCTATCCCGCTGCCCGCGGCCGCACCCCCGGCCGTCGTCGTGGAAGAAGTCACGTACGGATAGGTTCCCAAATCGACGTCCAACATCGCGCCTTGCGCACCTTCGAACAGCACGTTGCTGCCCTCGACGCTCAATTGCTCAAGGATGCCGGTGACGTCCGCGACGAGCGGCTTTAAGAGTTCACCCAGCGCCAGATTAGACTCGAGCACCTGCTGGAAATTGACCGGCGCGGTTTGAAAATAACGCTGCAGGATGAAGTTGTGATAGTCCAGAACTTCGCCCAGCTTCGCGGCGAAGCGTTCACGGTGAAACAGGTCCGCGACGCGCAGCGCCCGCCGCGCCACCTTGTCCTCGTACGCAGGCCCGATGCCACGCCCGGTCGTGCCGATGGCTTTTTCGCCCTGGGCCTTCTCGCGCGCCTTATCAAGCGCGACATGCGAGGAGAGGATCAGGGGACAGGCCGGACTGACGCGCAGTCGCTCGAATACCGGCACCCCCTGCCCGATCAGCATTTCAGCTTCCTTGAAGAATGCCTCGAGCGAGAGCACCACGCCGTTGCCGATCAGGCAGCGCACATGCTCGTGCAGGATGCCGGAGGGAATGAGCGACAGAACAGTTTTTTTGCCGCCGATGACCAGGGTGTGCCCGGCGTTGTGCCCGCCTTGGAAGCGCACCACCGCCTTTACCTGATCGGTCAGAAGGTCGACGACCTTGCCCTTGCCTTCGTCGCCCCACTGCAGGCCGATCACGACCAGGTTTTTACCCATTACGCGCCATCCACAGCAATGCAAGCCCCGCCACCATGCTGATCAATCCGCCCCAGCGCAGCTGCGAGGGTTCAGTCTTCGCAAGCTTGGCCATCAGACGCTGCGCCGCGGCCGGATTCAGGAAGGGAAGTATTCCTTCGAGCACCAGGTACAAGGCAAACGCTCCACCCAAATAGCGCGCTAATTCAGTCCAACCGATATCCATTGTGACTTGACGATTAGCGCTGAGGCGGCTGCGGCTGCTGCTTGTTGAAATACTTGAAGTACGCATTGTCGGGCGCAATCACCAGCATATCGCCCTGCGTACCAATGGCCTCGCGGTATGACTGCATGCTGCGATAGAAGCTGTAGAACTCCGTGTTCTTCGAATACGCCTTGGCATACACCTCGCTCGCCGATGCATCGCCCTGACCGCGGGTCTGCGCCGCCTGGCGCGCCGCATTGGCCAGAATTTCTGTTTGCGCCTTGTTCGCCTCCGCGCGAATTTTATCGGAGGCCTCGACGCCCTCGGCGCGCAATTTGGCCGCCTGCGCCTTGAAGGTGGCGCGCATGCGATCGAACACCGAATCCTGCACCTGTTGCGGAAGATCGATCTTGGTGATGCGCACGTCCACCAGCTCGACGCCGAGCTGCTCCGCCAGCGGCCGCGCCGTCTTCATCATGGCATCGGTGAACTCTGCGCGTTCCGCGGTGATGACTTGCTGCAAGGTGCGCTGCGTGACCACGCTCTTGATGCTGTCCTTGACGGTCTCGCCCAAACGGGCATTGGCCACTTCCTCTGAGCCGCTGGTGGATTCGTAGTAGCGGCGCAGGTTCAAGATGCGCCACTTGACGTAGAAATCCACGTTCAGCTGTTCCTGCTCGCGCGTCAGAAAGTGCTCGGATGGATACATCTGCGTCAGGATTCGGCGATCGTAGCGCCGCACTTCGTTCACCAGGGGAATCTTAAGATGCAGCCCGGGCGCGTAGTTCGAATCGACGATTTCGCCGCCGATGGATTTGATGGCGAGCTGGCCCTCGTCCACGGTGAAGACGCTGGCGCGGACGATCAGAATGACCGCCACGAGTGCAAGCAGGATATAAAGCATGCGGTTTTGCATCAGCGCACCCCACGCGCCCGCGCGGGATCTTCCGCCGGGGTCACCTGGATCTCCGGCAGCCGCGATGACGGCGCCACCGTCATGGTGTCGTTCGGATTGGAGATCAATTGCTGGCCCGTGGAGAACAGCTTCTCCAGCGGCAGGTACATCATGTTGTTGCCGCCCTTGGTATCGACGATGACCTTGCGCGAGTTCCTGTAGACGTTTTCCATCGTCTCCAGATACATGCGTTCACGCGTGATGGCGGGCGCATGTTCGTACTGGCTCAATACCTGCTCGAATCGCGAGGACTCGCCCTGAGCCAACGCCAGCACCTGCAGTCGATAGGCTTCGGCGTCGAGCAGATTCTTGGACGCCTGGCCGCGCGCGCGCGGCACGACGTCATTTCGATAGGTTTCGGCATCTTGCTGATAGCGCTGCCGGTCCTTATCCGCCTTGATGGCGTCGCGCTGCGCATCCTGCACAGGATCAGGGACGATGACATCGCCCAGCTTGACGCTGATGATGTTGACGCCCATGTCATAGTTATCGAGCGTCTTTTGCAGCAGCTTCTTGGCGCGATCCGTGATCGACGGATCGAAGGCGAGCGCCTTGTCGAGCGAGGCCTGGCCGACTGCCTCGCGCATGGCGCTCTCGCTCACCTGCACCAGGGTCTCTTCGACATTGTTGACCTGGAACAAATATTTGCGCGGGTCCGGCTTGGTGTATTGAACGGCCGATTTGACTTCAACCAGATTCGTATCCGCGGTGAGCATTCTCGCATCGTCGGTCACGCTGAACTGCTGCGAGACGTTGACGATGCGCTTCTGTTCGATCGGCCACGGCAGATGCCAGTTATATCCAGGCCCGGTGGTCTGCATGTACTTGCCGAAGCGCAGTATGACCGCGCGCTCCTGCGCATCCACCCGATACAAACCGCTGCCGACCCAGACCGCGGCGATCAAGACCACAATACTGGTCAAGCCTTTGCCCATGCCGGGCGAACTCGTGCCGCCGCCGAGGCCACCGCCGCCGCCGCGGCCGAACAGCGCGCTTAAGCGGCGCTGGAAATTTCGCAGCACATCATCCAGATCGTTTTGCGATTGCTGGGGTCGGTTCCAGGGATTGCGCTTCTCCCCGCCAGGTTCGTTCCAAGCCATGAGTTGTGCCTAATTATAAGTTGCGAAGTTCGGGATCATGGATGAAGTAGCCGCGTATTCTATCAGGCGACCCGCCGCCTACCTAGAACTCAAGCGACGCGCTGCGCAAGCGCGCGGGCGGGTTCCAGGAGATTGACACCCTTGGCTCCCGAGAGTTTGGCAACTTCGGTTAAATCCAACTCGACTTCCATATCCCAGCTGCCGTCTTCGCACTGCCGCTCGCTGCGAACGGCATTGCGCTCGTACAACTCTGATCGGACCGCGGCAGCTCCGAGCTGCAGATGAAAGGTCCGGCGTACCAGATTCGGGCGCACGGCGCGTGTCAGGCCTTCGCGCAACACGTCGAGCCCTGAGCCGCTCACCGCCGAAACCCAGACCTGGGTGGCCACTCCGTCGGCGCCGTCGACGCGGCGCGGCTTGTCGCCGCTCAAATCAATCTTGTTGAAAACCAGCAGCTCGCGAATGTCCCCCGCACCGATGCCGCGGAGCACTTCACGCACCTGTTCCATTCTCTCATCGCGCAGCGGATCGCTGGCATCGACGACATGCAGCAGCAAATCGGCGTCGCGCGCCTCCTGCAGCGTCGAACGAAACGCGGCGACCAGTTCGTGCGGTAACGCACGCACAAATCCGACCGTGTCCGCCAACACCACCTCGCCCACGTCGGCCAATTTCACGCGGCGCACGGTCGGATCGAGCGTCGCAAACAGCTGGTCGGCAACGAAACTGTCAGATCCAGTGAGCGCATTGAACAGAGTTGACTTGCCGGCGTTGGTATAGCCGACCAGCGCGACCGTCGGCACGGGCACTTCGCGCCGCACATGGCGTCCTGTGTCGCGTTGTCGATCGAGCTTCTCCAAACGCGAGCGCAAGGTTTTGATGCGCTTCGCGATCAAGCGTCGATCGGTCTCCAACTGGGTTTCGCCGGGGCCTCTCAATCCGATTCCGCCCTTTTGCCGCTCAAGGTGAGTCCATCCCCGAACGAGGCGGGTCGCCAAATGCGACAGCTGCGCAAGTTCGACTTGAAGCTTGCCCTCGAAACTCCGTGCGCGTTGCGCGAAGATGTCTAAAATCAATCCGTTACGGTCCAATACGCGGCGGCCGGTCAGCTTCTCTAGGTTGCGTTCCTGGCTGGGGGTCAGGGTTTGGTCGACCAGCACCAAATCGGCGCGCTGCGCCTCGGCGAAGGCACGAATTTCCTCGGCCTTGCCGGAACCCACGAAGTATTTGGGATCGGGACGCGAACGCGACGACAACACAGTACCGACCGAGACCGTACCCGCGGAGGCGGCCAGTGCCGCGAATTCAGCGATGTCGTTCGGATCAACAGGATGCCCGATGCCGACACCGACCAAAACGGCGCGCTCGCCGCCCTGCGGGCGTTCAAATAATTGCAGAGCGCCACCCACTCATTCGACGATAGCCGGTTCCGTCACTTCGCCATCCTCTCCGGTCGGCAAGCGCACATTGCGTGCGGGCACGACGGTGGAGATGGCGTGTTTATAAACCATCTGACTAACGCTGTTTCTCAATAAGACGACGAACTGGTCGAATGAATCGATCTGTCCTTGTAATTTGATGCCATTCACTAAGTAAATCGAAACGGGCACCCTTTCTTTGCGCAGGGCATTCAAGAATGGATCCTGCAGAGACTGGCCACGGGCCATGAGTAAAGCTCCTTGTTTTTAGTGTCGTTTGTACTGCCGTATCACTTCCATGCGGCACGAGGCACATACCCGATTAATGCTAGCACAGCGCAATAGCCCACGTTGTAAACACGTTGTAAAGGCCTTACGCAAATCCGCCTTCGGATAGTGCTTCATAAATCGCGCGTGCAACGTCCGGACGCATGGAATCTAACCATCGTGCTTCGGTGCGCCGACGAAGCCAGGTCATTTGCCGCTTCGCGAGCTGCCGCGTCGCCGCAATGGCCTCAGTTGTGGCTTCATTCAGTCCGCTCTGTCCCGCCAGATATCGCCATAGCTGCCGATATCCGACCGCACGCATGGATGGATGTTCCGGGCTCAAATCGCCTCTTTCGTACAAGCTCCTGACTTCTTCCACGAAACCGGCGTCGAGCATTGCCTTAAATCGCATTTCGATCTTGGTGTGTAACTCGCCCCGTTCAAGGGGGGCAAGAGCAATTTCCATGACATTTACGTCGGCAAACACCGACACCCGGTCCTGTTGCAGGGTCGTGATGGTCTTGCCGGTGATGCGATGGACCTCGAGGGCCCGCTGAATGCGCTGCGGGTCGTTGATATGAATGCGCGCCGCGGCCTGCGGGTCGACCTGGCTTAGCTCCTCGTGCACCGCCGCCCAGCCCGCCTGCGCCGCCTTGGCATCGATGGCGGCACGCACGGCCAAATCCGCTTCCGGCAGATCGGCTATCCCCGCCGTGAGTGCATGGAAGTACATCATGGTGCCCCCAACCAAGAGCGGCTGACGTCCCCGCGACCAGACCTCCTGCATGACTCGCTGCACGTCGAGCGTGAACTCGCCCACCGAATAACCCTGCGCAGGATCGCGGATATCGATCAGGTGATGCGGAATCCGGGCACGGACGCTGGAAGCCGGTTTGGCCGTGCCGATGTCCATGCCGCGATAGACCAGGGCTGAATCGACGCTGATTATCTCGAGCGGCAGCTGCTCGGCGAGGCGTACCGCCGCCTCGGTCTTGCCCGAACCCGTCGGACCCATCAACAATACCGCGGAGCGGCTCTTGGCCACCTAGGAGTCTGCCTGAGTATTCATCTTCCGCGCAGAAACAGGCGGTCCAGCTCGCTCATCGACAAACGAACCCAGGTGGGACGGCCGTGGTTGCACTGGTCTGCGCGCTCCGTGCCCTCCATCTCGCGCAGCAACGCATTCATTTCCGGCACGCTTAAAGTTCGCTGGGCGCGCACGGCGGCATGACAGGCCATGGTGGCGAGCAGATGATTGATCGACTCCTCCACGCGCCGCGAATGACCCGACTCCAGGAGGTCCGACAGCACGTCGCGAACGATGCCCGCCGGGTCGCGCCGCGCCAGCAGCGTCGGGATGGCCCGCAGCGCGAGCTCCGCGGGGCCAATGCGTGTAACCCCGAATCCCAATGCGGAAAATTCCTGGGCGTGGCTGTCCGCCATGTCCGCCTGTGCCGGCGTGACGTGGATAATTTCCGGCATGAGCAGCTGCTGTTGCGCCGTGTGCCCCGCCAGCAGTTTCTTCATCCCTTCGTACATGATTCGCTCATGCGCTGCGTGCATGTCCACCAGCACCATGCCGTCCGCGGACTGCGCCAAAATATAGACGCCATGCAGCTGTGCGATGGCGTACCCCAAGGGCGCGGAAGTGCCGGCAGCCTCAACGCCGTTCCCCACGCCGCCCAAAGTCGCCGGCGGTGCATCGTGCACCTCGATCGCGGGACTCAAAAAGGACCGATAGGCGTCCGCCGAGGCCGAATGCTGCGGGTCCGGCAGCGAGAATCGGGCTTGCGACGGACCTGCGCCGGCAAAGCCGGCTGCGGCGCCCGTCAGCCAATCGGCAGGTGCGCTGCCGCGCGACTCACCGGAGGGCCGCGTCTCGGCCAGCACCTTCTCCAATGTCCGGAACACAAAATCATGGACGCGCCGCGAGTCGCGGAATCGAACTTCGAGCTTTTGCGGATGCGCATTGACGTCAACCTGGGCGGGATCCAATCCCAAGTACAAGACGTAGGCGCAAAATCGGCCGTGAAACAGCACGTCCCGATAGGCTAACCGTGCGGCGCCGACGAGCAGCTTGTCGCGCACGAAGCGCCCATTCAGAAAGGTGAATTGCAGGTCCGCCTGGCTGCGCGAAAAAGTCGGCAATGCCAGCCAGCCGGACAGCCTTAGGGATTCGGTTTCATGCTGTAGCTCGATCACATGCGACGCAAATTCGTCGCCGCAGATCTTTGCGACGCGATCCAAGCGTTCTGCACTGCTCTGCGCGGATGCGAGGCTCCAGACATTCTTGCCGTTATGCGCGAGCGCGAAAGCCACGTCGAAGCGCGACAGCGCCAGGCGCTCCAGCATGCGCACGATGTGCTGATATTCGGTGGCTTCGGTGCGCAGGAATTTGCGCCGCGCCGGAACATTGAAAAACAGGTCGCGCACCTCGACGCTGCTGCCAAACCCGTGCGAGGCCGGGGCCGGCGCGCTGATCTCACCGTCGCGCGCGTTGACCACCCAGGCGTGCTCCGCGCTTGCGCATCGCGATACCAGCGACAAGCGCGCCACAGAGGCGATGCTCGGCAGGGCTTCGCCCCTGAAGCCCAAGGTCGAGACGTGCTCGAGATCGCCGAGCGATACAATCTTGCTGGTGGCATGCCGCGCCAGCGCCAGGCTGATTTCGGAGGGGTCGATGCCGCTGCCGTCGTCGCGCACACGGATCAGCCCGCAGCCACCGCGCTCCAGCTCGACCTCGATGCGCCGCGCCCCGGCGTCCAACGCGTTTTCCACCAGTTCCTTGACGACGGACGCCGGGCGCTCAATGACCTCGCCGGCAGCGATTTGACTGATGAGGGAGTCGGACAGTAATTGAATGGGCAATGGCGACCTCGGGTCGCGCATTTTCGCACAAGCGTAAGCGTGAGGGCGCGCGATCGCGCGAGGATTGGCTAGTCGCCCGCGCCGCCTGTGTTGGACGCGGTTGCGAGCACCGGCCGCGGCGAACCGGCGGCCGCCAGCTGCGCGATCCGCGTGCCCATCGGCGGATTGGCGTAGAAATAGTCGTGCACGCCTTGATGGATTGCGGCGGCGAGCCTGGCCTGATGCGTCAACGTCCGCAGGCGCTGCTCTTCCTGTGGGTTTGAAATATAGGCGGTCTCGACCAGCATCGAAGGAATGTCGGGGGATTTCAGGACGACGAATCGCGCCTGCTGCACTTCATGCTTGCGAACTTCGCCGGCCTGCGTCAATTGACGCAGCACGCGCTCGGCCGCCACCTGGCTCGCATTCAACGAGGCCGACTGCGACAGGTCTAAAAGCACAGACGCCAGAACATTATCCTTGTCGTCGAGAGACACGCCGCCGATCAAGTCCGACGCATTCTCCCGTTCTGCGAGCCAACGCGATGCTTCGTCGGTGGCACCGCGCTGCGACAAGATGTACACAGAAGACCCGTCGATGCTGCGGTCGCGAATCGAATCGGCATGAATGGAGACGAAGAGGTCTGCCTGCTGAGCTCGGGCGCGGCGCATGCGGTCACGCAGCGGAACGAAGTAATCGCCGCCGCGTGTGAGCACGGCCTTCATGCCCGGCTCGGCATTGATCTTCGCCGCCAACTCCCTCGCGATCGCGAGCACCACGTCCTTCTCGCGGGTACCGTTCTTGCCGATGGCGCCGGGATCTTCGCCGCCATGACCGGCATCGACCGCGATGATGAGATCGCGCGCATCCGACGGCGCGTGTTTCGCCTTGACCGGTTTGTCGGCGCGCGCCACCGCGACCGAGCCTGCGCTCGCCCCTGCACCTGCCAGGTCGACTACCAATCGGTAGCCGTAGTGCGCATTGGGCTTGGTGATGAAGCTTTTGGCTTGAATAGGACGCGAAAGGTCCAGCACCACGCGCAGGTTGCCCGACGGACTGTGCGACATGCGAACACGCTTGACCGCACCCGTGCCGGCAGGCACCCCGCGTAAAGGCTTGGCGAGCCGAGCACCCGGTACATCCAGAACCACGCGCTCGGGATTGTGCAGCACCTGCAAGCTGTGCTGTGCGTTAGCCGAGAGGTCGACAACCACGCGAGTGTTATCCGGGCCCGCCCACAGCCGGACGGCGCGGACGTCGACTGCGTGCGCGGGCTGCAGCAACAGAAATGCCAGCATCACTCCCGCCGCGCACTGCATGAGTCGGTTCATGCATTAAGTAAACGCCGAATCTCGCAATTTTTCAAGTCATATTAGATACATAGACCGCTAAGCTAGTGTCGATTGCTAGCTTCGAGATCCAGCCGCGGCCGGCATCGCTGCCGGCGCCGATCACCGCCGTGCGTGCGTCGCCGGCGTACTGCAGCTGCACGTACAGGTCGGGCGGAGGAACGGCGCGGCCCCCCTTCTCAGGCCACTCGATCAGCATGAGATACCCCGGCCCGGTGAGATCCCTCAAGCCCAACTCCTCCACCTCGGCGGCGCTCTGCAATCGATACAGATCGACGTGCACGCAGGTCAGGTCCGACACACTGTACGTGTCGACCAGCGTGTAGGTCGGACTGCGCACCGTGGCGGTGATGCCGAGAGCATGCAGCATGCTGCGGGCGCAAGTGGTTTTGCCGCTGCCCAACTCCCCGCGCAGATGAACGGTCGCGCCGATCGCGGCCCCCGGGAAGGTGCGGGCAAGGCCTATGCCGAGTGCTTCGGTGGCACTGCTATCAGGCAAGGCAAAACTCAAGGGGCTTTCCGGCATCGGTCTATTATACGGAGCCGTCATGACCGCCTCCGCTTTAACCACCGCTCTGGACGCTAGCGCCCTGTGTGCCTCGATACGCGCGTGGGCTGTGGACTTGGGTTTTACCGGACTCGGAATCGCCACCATCGACCTGCCTGCGGATGAGGCCCATTTTCTCGAATGGCTGCGCTTGGGATTCAACGGCGAAATGGCCTATATGTCCCGGCATGGCAGCAAGCGCACGCGCCCGGCAGAACTCATTCCGGGCACGGTGAGCTGCATCAGCGTGCGCATGGATTATTGGCCGCAAGATGTCTCCGACGCGACAGCCACGCTGGCGGACGCCAACGTAGGCTACGTATCCCGCTATGCCCTGGGGCGCGATTACCACAAGGTGCTGCGCTCGCGCCTGCAGAGTCTGTGCGAGCGCATTCAAGATGCGGTGGGCCCCTTCGGCCATCGGGTGTTTACCGACAGCGCGCCGGTGCTGGAGAAGGCCTTGGCGCGCAATGCCGGTTTGGGCTGGATCGGCAAGCACACGAATTTGATCGACGCCAAAGCCGGCTCCTATTTCTTTCTGGGCGAGATCTACCTCGATTTGCAGCTGCCCACCGACGAGCCGAGCACCGCGCATTGCGGCACCTGCAGCGCCTGTATGCCGGCCTGCCCGACCGGCGCCATTGTCGCCCCCTATAAGCTCGATGCGCGACGCTGCATTTCCTACCTGACCATTGAGCTCGCCGGAGCGATCCCGGAAGAGTTTCGCCGCGCAATAGGCAATCGTATATACGGATGCGATGACTGTCAGCTCGTCTGCCCTTGGAACAAGTTTGCACGCCCCAGCGCGGAGCCGGACTTCGCGGTCCGGCATGGTTTGGATCATTCGCAGCTCATCGATCTGTTCGCGTGGAGCGAAGCTGATTTTTTGGAGAAGACCAGCGGCAGCGCCATCCGGCGCATCGGCTACGAACGATGGCTGCGCAATATTGCGGTGGCGCTGGGCAATGCGCCAAGTTCATCGGCGGTGATAGCGGCGCTTCAGTCTCGTGCGGAGCACCCCTCAGCTGTGGTGCGCGAGCATGTCGGCTGGGCACTGGCCCAGCACGGCCCGCTTAGACTTAGTCAGCCTGCGTGAGGCGTGGCGTCTAGCCGGCCGGAAGGAGCGAGCGTCCGCCCGGATTGAAGAAGTGCCGACCGCGCCGCGCCTTGGTGATCTCGGCAAACAGTTGCGCGTAGTCGCCGTCGCTGGTCACCGGATCGATCGCGGCCGAATTGACGATGAGCAAGGGTGAGGCGTCGTAACTGTGGAAGAAGCGCGCATAGGCCTGCGTCAGTTTTTCCAAATAGGCGCGCTCGATGTGCTGCTCGTAGCGAATACCGCGCTTGCCGATGCGATCGACCAGCACATCCACCGGCGCCTGAAGGTAGACGACCAGATCCGGCTTGGGCGCATCCACGACCACGCGCTCGTACACGCGTTCATAGAGCGCGTATTCCGCGTCGTCCAACGTGACGCGTGCGAACAGCCGATCTTTTTCCAAAAGATAGTCCGCGACGCGCACGGCGCTGAACAGGTCTTCCTGGCGAACATCTTCCAGCTGGCGTGCTCGCTGAAATAGAAAAAACAATTGCGTCTGAAATGCCGCGGCCCGCGGATTTTTGTAGAAGCGTTCGAGGAAAGGATTTTGGTCGGCCTGCTCCAAGATGAGCTGCCCGCCAAGCGATTGGCTCAGGCGGCGCGCCAAACTGGTCTTGCCGACGCCGATCGGCCCCTCGACAACAATAAAACGATGCGGTGCTGCGACTGCCATTAAAGACTCTTACTCCAGGATTGATATCCCATCGCCGCCGACGCTGCGCTTCAAATCGAGCACCGTGCCCATCCCTGGGATCTTGATCGTCGGGGCGATATCCGCCAAAGGATACAGGACGAAGTTACGTATCGACACCCCGGGATGCGGCACGGTCAAACCGGGTTCCGCCACGGCCGCATCGACCATCCAAATCAAATCCAAGTCAATCACGCGAGGCCCCCAGCGCGCTTCTCGATTGCGTCCCATGCCGCGTTCGATGTTGAGCAGTTCGGTGAGTAATTCTCTGGCGCTAACCGTGGTCAAAAACCCGGCCGCGGCATTGACAAAGTCCGGTTGGTCCTGCGGTCCCATCGGCCGTGAGAGATAAAGGCGCGAGCCCATCAGCGAGCGCACTGCGCTCAAGGCCGCGATGTGCGTCATGGCCTCGAGTACGCGTTCGCGCGGAGATTCTAGATTGCTGCCGATCGCCACATATGCCGGGCGCCAGAGGCTCATTGCTAACTGCGAGCCGCTCCGCCGCGTCGACGGCGGCGGCGTCGACGGCCGGGTGCCGCCGGCGAGCCTTCCTGCGTCGGCTCCGGCGGTCGCGCCTGAACCAACGTCACGCGCTCCTCGTGCGGCAGCACCTGAATGTCGGTCCACCACTTGGCCAACTCGGGATCCGCAACGCCCGCCTCAGCACGCAGCAAGAGAAAATCGTAGGCGGCGCGAAAGCGCGGATGCTGTAGCAGGCTCAAGGATTTCACACCGCTGCGGCGATTGAAGCGCGGCTGCAACATCAGCAGTTCGCGCATTGGGATGCCGAAGCGCCGCGGAATGGCGACGCGCGATTGCTGCGTGCGCAGCACGTTGTCGGTGGCCTGCAAGAGCAGCGCAAGATCGGGCGTCGGACCTGCCTGCCGCTCGTTGAGTTCGCGCAGCACCGCGCTCCACAGCAACACCGCAAACAGGAATGTCGGGGTCACCGGTTTGTCGGCTGCGATTCGCGCATCCGTGTTCGCCAATCCCATCTCGAGCATTTCCGCGGCATACGCATAAGGCGGCAGCGCAAAGGCTGCGGCGGATTGCGGGAACAGATGCTCGAACAGACCGTATTGCTGCAGCAGCCGGTACGCCTTCACGCCAAATCCCGACAGGAATAATTTCAAGACCTCGTCAAACAATCGCGCCGGCGGAACACCGTCCAGCAGGTATGCGAGCCGCCTGATCGGGCCCTCGGTATTGGGCTCGATCGAGAAATCCAGTTTGGCGGCGAAGCGCACTGCCCGCAGCATGCGCACCGGATCTTCGCGATAGCGCGTCTCGGGGTCGCCGATCATCTTGAGGCGCCGCGCCCTGACATCGCTGACGCCGTCGACGAAATCCCAAATCGAGAAATCCTCGATGTTGTAGTACAAGCCGTTCGCCGCGAAATCGCGCCGCCAGACATCTTCTTCGATGGTGCCGTAGATGTTATCGCGCAGAATCCGGCCGCGAGGATCGAAGGCACGATGCTCGGAATCGCTCGGCGGTATGAACTCTGCCGGCTCATCCGAAACCGAATCTGGTGCGCCCTCCGCGGCCGAGTCCGAGCCGCCTTCGGCGGCACCTTCGGCGTCCAGATCCTCGGCGTCTTCCCGCTCGGGAGCAGCGGCAGCACGGAAAGTCGCAACTTCGATGATTTCCTGGCCGAAGAACACGTGCGCGAGGCGAAATCGGCGGCCGATCAGGCGGCAGTTGCGGAACAACCGCCG
This sequence comes from Steroidobacteraceae bacterium, assembly GCA_035997505.1. Lineage (GTDB taxonomy): Bacteria > Pseudomonadota > Gammaproteobacteria > Steroidobacterales > Steroidobacteraceae > Bog-1198. The sequence continues at coordinate 14,802 of DASYIN010000178.1, forward strand.
CACGTCCTCGGGCAGCGCGTCGGTAGCTACGTCGAAGTCCTTAGGCCTCAAGCCCAGCAGCAGGTCACGCACCGCGCCACCCACCAGGAAGCCCTGAAATCCCGCTTCTTTAAGGCGATATAGCACTTTCAGCGCGTTAGGCGAGATGTCCGCACGCGATATCGAATGCTCAGATCGGGGAACAATTACGGGCGGGAGTGGCGTCGGCGATGAGTTCAAAAAGAGGGGTTCCGCTTGAGTCCAAAAAATTGGCCCGTATACTACCAGCCCTCTTAGGGTCCCAAGACCTAAAGATCCGCCAGTCCGCTCCCTTCGTCTAGAGGCCTAGGACACGGCCCTCTCAAGGCCGGTACATGGGTTCGAATCCCATAGGGAGCGCCATAAATCAATAAGTTACGCCTAAAAGGCACAGCCTAGTACGAAATCGCAAGACCGCACGTCGACCGCGCGTTGAGAAAACACGCGGTTGTGTTCGGTAGCGCACGGACGGTCGCGTCAGACGAATCCTACGATCGGGCGGTCAATCACCGCACCTCATAGGAGACGCCCCAATGTGTGATGTGTACATCTACCACTTCGTCATGTCGAACAGCCAGACTGGCGACAATATAGTTTCCGCGCGCGCCGCGACGCTTGAAGCAATAGAACACAGGGGAGGCGAGCCCATCATGAACTCGCAACTCGTGGTCGATCACACCCAGCTGGACACAGACGGCTTCCTTGTTGTTGCCGTAGGCGGTGGCGACTCGCACGACACAAACGCAATTGCGGCTCAGATTTGGTCTCTGGAGACGAGGGCCGCTTCGCGCGATAAGGAAGCGATCACTATCACCGACGAAAGAAAGAAATACATGCTGAGACTCGAAAGCCGGGAACTGCGCAAGCAGGCGGGAGTCCTGCGGGCTCGGCACATCAAATCAATTCCGAGCGAACTGGGTTTCAGAACGGACGCGCGAGACTCCGTGCACTTTGGCCCAGGTGTGGCCACTTAGTTCAAAAGAGACTCTGGATTCGTTCGAGTCACCGCTGAGCTCTAGGGAATTCAAGCCAGGCAATAAATCAACAGGTTAGGCCCTCCTCCCCGGTCCCGCCTAAACGAATCTGCAACTTCTCTCGTCTAACTGGGTTATGAATGCACGCCCCGGACGCGGCGTGTACGCGAAGCACTAGAGGTAGTGCTGCAAATTCTCTATTGGCAACATCGGGAGAGCTTAGCCAATGACCCCTCTTTATAGATCTACCACCCTGCATCAATCGGTAATCATCAGCATGGCGCTTTTCGCCACCGGGCTGTTTGCAGCCACCGCTCACGCGGATGACTACGCCAAAACCTATACCGTTTCGAATCGCGCCACCGTGCACGTCGACACGGACGACGGCAGCGTCAACATTTCGACCGGCGACACAAAGCAAATTGAGTTCCGCGTCGAATATGAGGGCTATGAGCTGCATAAGTCTCTGGAAATCG
>DASYIN010000179.1:0-16422 GCA_035997505.1 Steroidobacteraceae bacterium
TCTTCGGCGCTTTCGGCGATGGCAAACACCTGCTCGGTAATCCTCAACCACTCCCGCCAAAATCTCGGCTTGGCGATGAAATAGTTCGAATGCACGGTATTTCGGGAATCGGACACCAAATCCTCGAGCGGCATCGGATGACCGATGCGCGCGAAGAAGGCGTTGGCGACCCGCAGCAGTCCCGGATGCTCGGCGTTGCCGTGCTCGAAAACGTTCAAGTAGAAGGCGCTGTTGTGGATGCTGGGGCTGAAGAGCACCACGTCCGTCGCGGGTTCCGATCCTTGGATGAAATCGTGGACTTCCGCGGCGCTCAAATTCGTCTTCAGCTTGAACTTCGGCGACAGGAATCCGTAGAAAGCGTTTTCGTCCAAAGTCTCGTTGAGCAAGAACTTGCGGATCGGCCCGTACTCATACCAATCGGGCCGCTCGTTCGATGAGTTGTCGAGAACATCAAAGCCGGGATCGAGTTCTTGCCGAGACGTGTAGTGATTGAGGATCTGGTATGTATGCACGGCATGCATGCGGGAAGCATACCGACTTAATCGGGCTGCGGCGAGATCACCGCGCGGCGAGTCGGTTGAGCAGCTCCAGGTAGTTTGCTTGGTAGTTGCGCATCGAGTAGCGCTGTTCCACATGCTGACGCCCCGCGGCGCCAAACGCTGCCCGCAATGCCGGCGAGACGATCAACTTTTCCAAGCTTCTTTCCCACTGGTCCACATCCGAGGCGTGAAAGCCGTTGACGCCGTCCAGCACCGCTTCCGTGTTGGCGCCCACCGGCGATGCCACGCAAGGCAGCGCGGCCGCCATGTACTGCAGCAGCTTGAAGGCACACTTGCCGCGCGACCAGGCATCATCGGTGAGCGGCATGACCCCGATGTGGGCGCCGGCCAAGGACTGCGCCTCGGTGGCAGAACTCCAGGGAACGCGCTCAATTTGCACGTCGCCCCAATCAGGAAATGCCGAGCAGATGACGCGCAGCTTCAGAGAGGCGTGGCGCTTGGATAGGCGCGCCAACGCGGGCCGAATGATGTCCAGGTAGATCAGATTCTCAGGACTGCCGATCCAGGCAATCCTCGGCGGATCGGCGGGTCCGGCAAAGCTCCGCTGGTAGGACGTGGTGTCGATCGAGGTCGGCAGCACCACGACTTCTTGGGCTGAACCTCTCGCGACTCCGGCGAGCACGTCATTGCCGGCCGCGACCGCATCCACCCAGCGGCACGTGGCGGCGAACTTTTGTTTGCGCCAGGCTGACTCATCCGGAAGATCGCCCAGGCGGCGCGGCTTGCGCACGTAGATGGCATCGTCCACGTCGAATACGCGCCGGCGGCTGAATGCGGCAAACAAGCGGGCCTCGATCGAGCTTAGTTTGATTTGATGCAACACCGTGACGTCCGCCCATCGCAAGAGGCCGCGCCGCTCCCACGTCCGAATGCCATAGCGCCCGCTGGGAAACTGTTCCGCGCGCACCTGCCACCCCGCCGCCTGCAGAGGTTCGATCAAACTGCGCATGCGGTGCCGGTAGGAGGGCTGATCCAGGCCATACCCGAGCAGCATCACGTTTGGCATCGATGGCCCTATGCCCTTTCGGCCAGGTGAACGAGCGCGTTCAACGCAATTTCAATGCCGTTCGCAAGCTTGAGAGCCGAGGCTCGTTGCGCCAATGCAGCGCGCGCGGGCTCATCACGCAAGAGTTTGACGGCCGCTCGCACCATGCCCTCGGCGGTCAGTTCCGTCGTCACCGCCACGCCGGCATCGACGCAGCGCGCGATGCGCTGCGGCTGGTCCTTGGCGATGGGCACCGCGATGCAGGCGCGACCGCAGGCAATCGCTTGCAGCAGCGTCGAGCCGCCATTCGTGATCATGAGCCGCGCGCCGCGCATCAGGTCCGCAAGATCCGCTTGCGGCAGCGAATTGAAGCAGCGCAGCCGCGGGCTCGGCGATCCAGGAGGACCCACGTATACGACCGTTTCATTTTCGGCCAGCACATTGGCGGCGGATAAAAATTGCCCCGCCGCATCCTGAGCGCCCGGGTGGCCGGTGCCGCCGCCCGGCACGATGAGCACGAATCCACCGGGCTTCAGTGCGGCGCGCGGCAGTATCGACTCATGCTCGACCGGGGTGCGGGCCAAAATGACGTCGAGATAGCGAACAGTGGGCTTGCCCAGGCGCCTGAGCTTGAACCGCTCCATGAACCCCAAGTCGCCGGCGACGAACTGCGGATAGGCAATCCAATGTTCATCGAGCAATCGCATCCAACGCCACCTGAAAGCCTTGCGTCGCTGACGCGCCCGCGCGCTGATAAAGACGATGCGTGCTGCGTGCCGGCGTGCCGCCCGCAATTGCGCCGTACGCCCCGCATTATCGAAAATGACGATGGTCGGCTTGAATTGCTCGATGAGCCTGGCGACCGCGGCGCTGTGAAATGTGGGTGAGGAGTCGAGCAATGTCGCCGCGAACGGCACCGCCTTCGCGTAGGGAGCCTTGCTGCTCAAGACAAAATGGATCTCGGCCTGCGGCCATCGACGCCCCGCCGCCTGCGCGATGGCCAGAGAGCGCGCGTATTCGCCCATGCCGAATTCGCCGGAGACGGGCACGAAGAGTATTCGCGGCGCCTCAGCCAAAGGCGGTGAACCAGCGGTCCAAGACCAACAGGGACCACGCCCGCCTAAAGTCGGCGCCGACGCTCTGCTGCACGACGCCGCGATCCATGAGGCGGCGCATCGCATCGCGCAGCAACTGCGGGTGTTGCATAAGCCACCGGTGCACCGGAAGGCCAAAGCCCGACTTGGGTCGATTTAAATGATTGGGCGGCAACCTCGGCTCCATCAGGCGCCGAACCAACAGCTTGCCGCGTTTGCGCTGCTCGTCCACCAACAGGTGCGGGTCCACGCTCAGCATGAATTCAACCAGGCGGTGATCGAGCAGCGGCGGCCGCACCTCTAGTGAATGCGCCATGCTGGTTCGATCGACCTTGGTCAGCAGGCCCTCCGCGAGATCCGTGTTCAAATCGAGCCAGCGCAGCTGCGACAGCGGCGACAGCTCATCACGCCAATACTGGCGATAAAACCACAGATAATCATACCCCGGGTCTTTCCAGGAAGGCGCCAGCAAGGAATCGATTTGTTGAGCCGTCATCCCGCCCAAGGCCGCCGCATAGGCCGGCAGGCCCACATAGCCGCGGCGCTGCATCGAAGCTGCCAGCCGCGACAAGGGCGGCAGGTACCGTGCCAGGGATCGATTGAAAAAATTCGAACGCCCGCCAACGCGCGACCAGTACCGCGGATAGCCGCAAAAAATCTCGTCCCCGCCCTCGCCGCTCAATGCCACGGTCACTTCGCGGCGCGCAAACTGCGCCACCAAGTAGTTCGACCACGCCGCGCTATCGCCAAAAGGCTCATCGAACATCGCCGGCATGCGCTCCAGCGCCCCCGCGAAATCCGCTTGCGGCGCGGTCATTTCCAAATGCTCCGTGTCCAAATGAGCGGCGACTTGCCGCGCCGCCTCCGCTTCCGAGCGGCCACCCGCCTCGAAACCCAAGGTATAGGTGCGCGGCGCGTCCAAGTAGTAGGCAGTCAGCGCCGAATCGATCCCGCCGCTTAAAAAAACGCCGACCGGCACATCCGACACGGTGTGTTGCGGGATCACTTCGCCCAGCAACGCATCCAGCTCGGCAACCGTATCCTCGGCACTGCGCACGACAATCGCGGTCGAGGGATTCCAATAACGCTCAATGCTGACGCTGCCCGCCCGCCAGGTGAGGGTGTGCGCCGCCGGCAATTTGCAGATGCCGCGATAAATCGTTTTGGGCGCCGGAATGTAGCCGTGAAACAAAAAATCGCGCACAGCGCTGGCATCGATCTCGCATGCGCCGAGCGAAACCAAGGCCTTCAGTTCCGACGCGAAGGCAATGCCATCCGGCAGCAGCCGGTAGTACAGCGGCTTGATTCCCAGCCGATCGCGGACCAGCAGCAGGGTTTTGGAACCGGTATCCCAACTGGCGAAGGCGAACATGCCGACCAAGCGCTTAAGGCAGGCGCTGCCCTCGGTGGCCAGGAGCCTCAAGACCACCTCCGTGTCGCCGCTCGAAGCCCAAGGGCCCGGCAACGTGGTCCGCAGACGCTCATGGTTATAAAGCTCGCCGTTGTAAGTCAGCACCTGCGAGCCGAACACCATTGGCTGGCGGCCGGCCTCGGTCAGATCCTGAATCGCCAACCTGCGGTGGGACAGGGCAACGCCGGCCTCCGCCCACACACCCTCGCCGTCCGGACCTCGATGCCGCAAGCGCAGGGCCATGTCGCGCGCGAGTTCTGCGCTGGCCCGTGCACCGACAATTCCCGCAATGCCACACATGGCGGGCAGTCTAGCGCGGCCGGACCGCGAAGTACCGCCGGTACCGCTAGCCATCGGGCAACGGTTCGTTTAGGGTGCGCGCTGGAGCTGCATTACATGGCAACACCCGCCGATCAACGATTGCTGGAACTACTGGGGAGATGGCTCGAGAGTCTTGAGCTGCATACCAAGTATTCGTCGCTCGACGACGACAGCTATTGGAACGTCCAGCCTTGGTCCGAGCATCAGCGCCCGACGCGCTGGATCGTCGACCTGGCAAAACAGAAGACGCTGGCTTTGCGCGCCCAAGTCGAACAACGCGCCAAGTCAGGCGACACGCAGTTCTCCGATGCCTTGGAGCTAATGGCCTTTCTCGCCAACCTGGTCGGCGCCGAACACATCGAACGCTTCATTCCGGTTGCCGAAGCGCGCAATGAACGCGACATTTCAGCCAAGGCGCCCGATCGCGTATCCGACAGCACCATCCAGCAGCCGGCCACCATCACGGCAACACGGGAGATGCCCAAGTTTCTGGGCAGCAAACGCGCGCCGCAGCCGCAGGCAACCCCCCAAGTCGCACGCAATGAGCGCAAGGCCGCGGCGGTTGTCAAGCCGGCGCCGAGGCCCGCCGCAAGACCGGCGCCAAAAAAGCCGGCATCGCAGCCCGAGCGCACCGGCCCTTCCGAGGCGGCACGGGATCAGGTCGTCGCCGATGCGGCGCGCTTGGTACAATGGGGCCGGAAATGGTTTGAGCTGCCCGAGCTGATTGCTCGCATGGCAGACCGGCCGAGCCTGCCGGATGTGCGGCGTATTTTGAAGGAAAATAAAGCGGCGATCGAAAAGAAAGCCGTCAACCCCTAGCGCCTTAGGGGTTGAGCACAGCCGGCTTCGCTGCATAAAATAAAATTTTGGGGAACCTCCTGGCAATTTCGACGCTCCAAGGCGCGCATGATCACAACAAAAAATTTATCCAAGCGGTATGGCGACATGCTGGCCGTGAACGACCTGACATTTTCGGGGGCGCCCGGCGTGGTGCTCGGATTCCTGGGCGCCAACGGCGCCGGCAAATCCACGACCATGCGAATGATCGCCGGTTTCATCTCTCCGACCACCGGACAGGTTTCGGTCTGCGGACACGATATTGAAACGGCGCCGGTGGCGGCGAAATCCTGCATGGGATACTTGCCCGAAGGCGCGCCGAGCTACGGTGAAATGACCGTGAGCGAATTCTTGGACTTCGTGGCCGATGTGCGCGGCTTATCCGGCGAGCGGCGCCGGGAACGGCGCGGGGTGGTCATCGACCGATTGGGACTCGCGCCCGTCATCGACCAGGTGGTGGAAACTCTATCCAAGGGCTTTCGGCGCCGCGTGGGCCTGGCGCAGGCGCTGATCCACGATCCGCAGGTGTTGATCCTGGATGAACCCACCGACGGACTCGACCCCAACCAAAAACATGAAGTGCGCCGGCTGATCAATGAACTGAGCAAGGACAAGCTGGTGATCGTCTCCACGCATATCTTGGAGGAAGTGCACGAGGTATGTACCCGCGCCATCATCATCGCCAATGGCCGCATCGTTGCCGACGAAACCCCCACGGCGCTCGAGTCGCGCTCGCGCTACCACCACGCGGTGAGCTTGAGATTCGAAAAGGCCGAGGAGCTCAAGGCCGGCGTGCGCGAAATTGCGCTCCTGCCGGAGGTCGCGGCGGTCGAATCGAACGCGCGCGAGCTGCGTCTGACCGCCCTCCCGAAGCCCGGAGCCAATGTGTTATCGGCGGTCAGCGCAATTATCGTCAAATATAAGTGGGACGTGCCGGAGCTGCACTTGGAATCGGGACGTCTCGATGAGGTCTTCCGGTCGTTGACCGACCCTGAAGGCATCAAGGTGGCCCCGGCAGCGGAGCTCGACGCATGAACAAGGTATTCGTGATTTTCCGGCGCGAATTGCGCAGCTATTTTGCGACGCCCTTGGCGTACGTCTTCATCGTCATTTTCCTGGTGCTCGCCGCCGTTTTCACTTTTCAGGTGGGCGGCTTCTTGGAGCGCAATCAGGCTGACCTTCAGTCCTTTTTCCGCTGGCATCCCTGGCTGTACCTGGTGCTGATCCCGGCGATTTCCATGCGGTTATGGGCTGAGGAACGCAACAGCGGCAGCATCGAGCTGCTCATGACGTTCCCGATCACGCTGTGGCAGGCAGTCGTCGGCAAATTTCTTGCGGCTTGGGTATTCGCCGGAATCGCCCTGGCCCTCACTTTTCCGGTGTGGATCACGGTGAACTACCTGGGCTCTCCCGACAACGGCGCCATCATCGCCGCATATATCGGCAGTTTCCTCATGGCGGGCGGCTTTTTGTCCATCGGTATGTGCCTATCCGCCGCCACCCGCAACCAGGTCGTGGCATTCATCACCGCGGCGTTGGTCGGGTTCGTATTCTTACTGGCCGGATTTCCGCTGGTGATTGATTTTGTGCGCGGCGTGCTGCCGCAGTCGATTGTGGATGCGATCGCCAGCTTGAGTTTTTTCACGCACTTCGACGCGATTTCCAAAGGCGTGATCGATTTGCGTGATTTGGTGTACTTCGCCGCCCTGATCGGCTTCTGGTTGGCCGCCACGGCCGTGGTACTCGACATGAAGAAGGCGGAATAAGTGAAGGGCAATCGTTGGCAAAAACTGGGAATGGGTATCGGCGGCCTGTTGTTGCTCGCCGTGCTGTTTTTGGGCGTGGTCATGCTGTCGAATGTGGGTTTGCGTGGCGCGCGCCTCGACCTCACGCAAAACAAGCTCTACACCTTGAGCAGCGGCACACAGCAGGTGGTGCACGAACTGAAAGAACCGGTGAACTTGTATTTTTACTTTTCGCGGGATGTCGCCGCGAAGCACTCGCCGCTGATTCAGCCCTATGCGACCCGCGTGCGCGAATTACTGGAAGAGGTTGCGGCGCGCGCAGGCGGCAAGATCCGATTGCAGGTCATCGATCCGCAGCCCTTCTCGGACGATGAAGACCGGGCGGCCGAATTTGGATTGCAGGCACTCCCCGCAGGCAATACCGGGGACTCGCTGTACTTCGGCCTGGCCGGCACCAACTCAACCGACGGCCGCTCCGTCATTGCGAGCTTCCAGCCCGATCGTGAGGAGTTCCTGGAATACGACGTGGCCAAGCTCATTCAAGAGTTGTCGACGCCGAAAAAGCCTGTGATCGGTCTCTTAAGTTCGATCGGACTGCAAGGCCAGTTCAATCCTCAGACCGGGCAAATGGGCGAGCCCTGGCCCATCTATACCCAGCTTCAGCAGGCGTTCACCGTTCGCACGTTGACCTCCGATCTCGATCACATCGACAAGGATGTCGACGTACTGATGCTGGTTCACCCCAAACAGCTGACGCCCAAGATACTGTACGCCATCGATCAATTCGTGATGCGCGGCGGCAGAGTGCTGCTGATGCTCGATCCCGACGCAGGCTCTGACTTGAGCGGACAGAATCCCTCGAATCCGATGGCGGCGGCCATGGCCAATCATTCCTCGGACCTTCAGCCGCTGCTGGCGAGCTGGGGCGTCGATTACGATCCCACCAAGGTCATCGGCGACTTAGGCCGTGGACTGGAGGTTCGCGCCAACGCCGGCACCGGCCCCGTTCGCCACATCGGGATCCTAGGGTTGCGTCATGCGGACATGAACGCGAAAGACGTGGTCACCGCCTCGCTGGAATCCATCAACTTAGCCACCGTGGGCTCGTTGTCGCAGCACGCCGGCGCCAAGACCAAATTCGAGCCCCTGCTCATGAGTTCCGAGAGCGCAGAACCCATGCCGGCGCAACGCTTCAACGCCCTGATCGACCCGGCCTCCTTGCGTGATGGATTCAAATCCACCGGCGTCCGTTACACCCTGGCCGCGCGCATCACAGGTCCCCTGGATTCCGCGTATCCCATGGGACCGCCCGCGGATCAGAAGCCCGCGGCGGGCCCGCCGGTCCCTCATCTGACCAAGTCGACCACGCCGGCCAATATCGTCGTGATCGCCGACACCGATCTCATGATGGACTACCTGTGGGTGCAGCAGCGCCAATTCCTAGGTCAACGGATTGCGCAAGCTTTTGCCAACAACGGCGATTTCATCGCGAATATTCTGGACAACTTGAGCGGCAGCAACGCGCTGATCAGCATCCGCGGCCGCGCATCCTTCTCGCGTCCGTTTGAACGCATCGATGCGCTCAAGCGCCAGGCCGATGAGCGCTTGCGCTCCAAGGCGTTGGAGCTGCAGACGGAACTGCAGCAGACGGAACACAAGCTCACTGAACTGCAAAAGACGCGCAACGATCAGAGCTCCATCATGCTCTCGCCCGAGCAGGAAGCGGAACTGAAGCGCTTCACCGCCGAGAAAACCCGCGTGCGCAAAGAACTGCGTGAAACCGAACGCGGTTTGGACGTTGACATCAATCGCCTGGGTTCCCGACTCAAGATCATCAATATCGCCATCGCACCGCTCATCGTGGCCGTGGCGGGCGTAATTATTCTGTCGACGCGTCGGCGTCGACGCGCCTCGCCCAAGTCCGTCGGGGCGGGTTCGCCATGAGCCGGCAGCGGCTTATCGCCTTGCTGATTGCCGCGCTGGTTGCGATCTCCGGCGCCTTGTACTTGAGTACGCAGCGCAACCTGCCGCGCGATGTTCACGGCACTTCGTTGTGGCCTGCGCTCGCGGGCGAATTGGATACGGTGACGTCCTTGAGTGTACTGAAGGGCGGCGCGACCCCCTCGGTCACCGTGCAGAAACAAGGACAGGAATGGACCGTGGCGGAGCGGGCGAACTACCCCGCGGACGTGGCCAAATTGCGCACATTGCTGCTGGCGTTGAGCGAAACCAAGATTCGCGAAGAGAAGACGTCCAATCCGGCCAGCTATTCGATCATCGGCGTCGAAGACCCGACCAAGCCCGGCGCCGCCAGTGCGCAGATCGATCTGACGGCCAAAGACGGGAAGCACGGCGTCATCGTCGGCAAATCCGTGGCCGGGGGAAACTTTGTCAGGCGCGCCGGCGAGAACACCAGCTATGTCGTCGAACCGGGCATCACCTTCGAAGCCGAGCCGCGCTACTGGATCGACACGCGGCTGCTCGATATCGCCAGCGACAAAATTCAGAGCATTGAATTCAAGCCCGCGACAGGTCCGGCGTATTCCGTGCGGCGCGTAGTCGACCCGGCCAGCAAAGCGCCAGAGGCCAAAGCAGACAGCGCCGCCCACGCCGCGGACGACAAAACAGCCGGCACGCCCGCAGCAACCCCGCCTCCCCCGCCGGCCAGCCATTTCGTACTGGAAGGCGCGCCGAGCGGACGACTGGCGGCGGATCAAGAGACACTGGCGCCTGCGCCCAATTTTTTAAGTAACCTGGCCGATGAAGATGTTTCCAAGGCCGGCGACATCGACTTCGGCAAGCCCATGATCGTGACTGTCACCCTCGCCGACGGCAGCGTGATCACACTGACCGGCGTCGCCATTGGCGATAAGCGCTGGATTCAGGTTGCGGCTTCCAAAGATGCCGCATTGAGCGCAAAGGCGAATAGCCGCGCCTTTGAGATTGCCACCTATCGATACGATGGCATTTTCAAACCGCTGGAACAGTTACTGGTACCCAAGCCGGCGCCCACACCTAAATCCGGAGCCGACGCAAAGGCTTCGCCCGCCGCCCCATCGACGCCCTCGCGCGCGAAGAAGCCTGCAGCCGCGCCGCGGCCGTGATCGATGGCGCCAGTGCCGGGTTCGGACGCCGCGCAGCGGCGCTGGTCTACGACGCATTTCTGCTGGCTGCGCTCCTGATGATATTCACCGGGGGCGCGCTCTTCTTCACGCACGGCGCTGCCGTCGTGCCGGCCACCGCGGGTGCGTGGGTCTACGTCTACCGGGCGGGCCTGGTGCTCGTGATTGCCGGTTACTACGTGCTCAATTGGCTGCGCAGCGGCCAGACCTTAGGGATGCGCGCATGGCGCATCCGCGCCGTGACGGCCGGAGGCGAAGCGCTCAATTGGCGGGCGGCCGTTTTGCGGGCGGCCTTCGGGCTGCTGGCGTGGGCGCCGGCGGCATTAGGAGTGCTGTGGCTATACCTCGACCCCGATCATCTCGCGTTGCACGATCGCCTTTCCAAAACACGAATCATTCGTCTAGCGCGTTCTTGAAATTGCGACCAAAGTGCAAAGGCCCACCACCGCGGTCGGCAACCAGCCGACCAGTGCCGGATTCAGATTGAAAAGTTGCCCGCCGTTTTCGACGGTGCGCGTGACGAGGAAGAACACGACGCCCAGCAGTGCTCCGACAACCGTGCGGGTTCCGGCTCCGCTGGTGCGCAAGGGACCAAAGACAAAGGGCAGCGCCAGCAAAGTGACAATGATCACCGCAAAGAGTCTTGCGATCCGCGACCAATAACCGATTTCGTACCTGGCGGTTTCAAGGCTATTGCGCCGCAGATGATCGATATAGGAAGCCAATCCATGCAGCGTCAGCATCTGCGGATCCGTCGCCGCGAGCCCCAGAAAATCCGGGTTCACCGTCGAGCGCAAGGTCAGCTCGTTGACGGTGTCGCCTTCGATCTTGTCCTTCTCGAAACGCGATGTCGCCACGTTGTGCAAGCTCCAACGCCCCGGGTCCGCCACCTCGATGCGCGCGGCGCGTTGAATCGAGCGCAGGCGCGTCGGTCCATCCAGCTCGAACACCGAAACGCCGCCGAAAGCCCGGTCCACTTCGCCCGTTTGCACTCGCAGGATCCGATTGCCGTCCTTGACCCAGGCGCTGCTGGTACCCGCGAAACTGACATCGGCCAACTTGGCCGTGGTCTTCTCGCGCTTGGCGAATTGCGCCATGGACGGCGCTGCATATTCGCCGATACCGAACATGATCACCGCCAAAGTCAGGCCCGCCAGTCCCACAGGCCAGGCGACGCGCCAGACCGATACGCCCGATGCTCGCGTGACCACCAGCTCGCTGCCGGCAGCCAAATGGCCGAGCCCCATCAACGCGCCGATCATCGCGCCGATCGGCAGCAGCTCGAATGCCGTTTGCGGCAGGTTCAAGAACGTAAACAAGAACGCATCGGCGGCACTGTAGCTGCCGACGCCAATATCGCCTTGCTGGCTGATGAACAAGACCAGCGCACCCAACGTCAACAGCACGGCCATGGTCATGAGTGTGTAGACCAACACGGTACGATAGAGATACCGGTCGAGCGTATTCACGCCTTCCTCGCGTCGCGCATCAGCAAGTACACTCCCAATCCCAAGGCCGCGATATGCACCCACCACACGCCAATGGCGGGGGACAACTCGCTTTTCTCCAGCCAAATCTTCGAGCCGGACAGCAACATCGAATAGACGAAGTACAACACGATGGCAAAGGCGAGTCTTGCATAACGGCCCTGCCTGGGCCGCAATTTGCTCAAAGGCACGGCGATGAGGGTGAGCACAAGCGCCATAATTGGCGTAGATGCCCTGAATTGCAGTTGCGCGATATCGGACGGATCGCTCGAGCCCAACAACTCCCGCGTCGGTTTGGTATCGGGGTCCATGGGCCCGCGGACGTCCTCCGGCGTGGCGATGGGAATACCGTGCTCGCGAAACTCAATGACCCTGAAATCGTCCTGCCCGGGAACGCCCTCGTAGCGCCGTCCGTTGAACAGCGTCACCAAGTGCATGCCGCTCGCGTTGCCTTTCGAGTAGGTCGCCGTGTCGGCCAGCGCCACCTCGATTCGTCCCTGCTGCACCTCGCGTTGCACGAATACATTATGTAGGACGCCGTCCTGATCGACGTGTTCGGCATAGAAAACGGCATCGCCGCCGCTGAAGCCGCGGAACCTGCCGGCGTCGAGCTGGCCAAACTGCGCCTCTTTGATGGCTGATTGACGCAGCAACTGCACCAGGCCGTCGGCGCGCGGCACCTGGACGAAGACCAGCCAACCCAAACCCGCCGCGATGAGCACAGAGAAGCAAAATAGAGGCGCCAGCAGCCGGGATGGACCGAATCCGCAGGCCTGCAGCGCCGCCATTTCGCTGTCGTGGTACATGCGGCCCAGGGTCAAAACCACCGCCAATAACAATCCGACGGGCACGATAACCGACAGATTCATCAGCGCACCCAACGCGATCAGGTCAAAAACCACGCCCCGGCCGTATTGGTTCTCGGCGGCTTGGCCCAGCACGCGCGACAGCTGATTCGATACCAGAATCGCGACCAAAACACCGGTCACGGCAAGCCATGTCTGCACTACTTCGCGCAGCACATATCTTTGCACTGTCCATTTCATGCTGGCAGCTTAGAGCCTTCTCAATAATCTAGTAAACTATTTGCGTAAACCTTCAGGTGCAACGACGAATAAAACGGAGCTGTAGGATATGGAATTCATGGCAATAGTTGATGCGAAGGCGCGAGCGCAGACAGGCTGCGCCGCGGTCGGCATCTATGAGAATGGCGATCTAGGCATTGCGGGCCGCCACGTCGACAAGCAGTTGGCGGGCCTGATCGTGGGCCTGACGCGCAGTGGTGATTTCGCAGCCAAGCTTGGCGACACGCTGATGCTGCCGCTGCCCTCCGGATCAACGGCCTCTCGATTGTTGCTCGTTGGCCTCGGCACCCGCGCAGCCTTCGGCAGGAAGCAATATCGCAAGGCGATGCTGTCGAGCGCGCAGGCACTCGCCAAGACCGGCGCGGACGATGCGGTCGTCTACCTTGCCTTGGAGCCCGTGCCCGAACTGGACGTGCTGTACCGCGCGCGCATCGTCGCGGAAGTATTTTCATCGCATGCCTACAGAATCCCGGATCTGAAAACCTCTCCCAAACCGAAGGCGCGCCGCTTGGCCAATATCATCGTCGCAACCGCGGATGCTCGCAGCGCGAAGGCGGCCGCCGAGGGTTTGCGCATGGGGGCGGCCATTGGCTGCGGTGTGGCTTTCGCGCGCGATCTGGCCAATCTGCCGCCGAATGTCTGCACGCCGACTTACATGGGCGCGCGGGCGATGCAATTGGCGAAGGAATTTCCCAGCATCAAGTCGAAGGTCTTGGACGAAGGCGGCATCAAGGCACTCAAGATGGGCGCCTTTCTGGCAGTGACCCAGGGCTCCGATGAGCCTCCTCGCCTCATCGTCTGCGAGTATCGTGGCACTCGCAAGAGTTCCGCACCGATATGTCTCATCGGCAAGGGAATTACCTTTGATTCCGGCGGCATCTCGCTGAAAGATCCGCCCGCCATGGATGAAATGAAGTTCGACATGAGCGGCGGAGCGGCCGTGCTCGGCACCTTGCGAGCAATCGCGGCCATGAAGCTGCCGATCAATGTGGTGGCCATCGTCGCGGCCGCCGAAAACATGCCGAGCGGTGCCGCCGTAAAACCCGCCGATATCGTTACCACCATGTCCGGACAGACGGTGGAAATACTCAATACCGACGCCGAGGGCCGCTTGGTTCTATGCGACGCCATCACGTACAGCCGGCGCTTCAAACCGGCGGCCGTTGTCGATGTTGCCACGCTGACGGGTGCCTGCATCGTGGCACTGGGCAATCACCTCAGCGGTTTGATGAGCAATACGCCCGCCCTGGCCCACGAACTCGAGTCCGCCGGTCTGCGTGCGGACGATCGCGCTTGGCGGATGCCGATCGGCGAGGAGTATGCCGACCAGCTGAAGAGCAATTTCGCGGACATCGCCAACATCGGTGGCCGCGAAGGCGGCGCCTGCACGGCTGCCTCATTCCTCGGCAAGTTCGCCAAGGATTTGCAGTGGGCGCACTTGGACGTGGCGGGAACCGCGTGGCTGAGCGGCGCGCAGAAAGGCAGCACGGGCCGGCCCGTGCCGTTGCTGGTCGATTTTCTCATTCATCGCGCCAAGGCATCATGACGGAGCGCGTCGATTTCTATGTACTCAAAAGCGCCGCCGCCAAACAGCGCTTGGTATTTGCCTGCCGCCTGACCGAGAAGGCCTATCTCAAAGATCTGAAGATCATCATCGTCAATGACACGCTGGCCGATGCACAGGCCTTGGATGAGCTGCTGTGGACCTTCAATGAGCGCTCCTTCGTGCCGCACAAAGTATGCCTGGATGAGCGCTCGGTGGATCCCGCGACGCCGGTTCATCTCACATTGGAGCCGAGCGCGATCGCCTCAGCGGATTTGCTGATCAACTTGACCCAGCGTCTGCCCACGCAGCTTGAACGCTTCACCCGAGTCGCCGAAGTGATTGACGCGGACGAGGAGCGTCGACGCATGGGCAGAGAACGCTTCAAGTCCTATCGCGACCTCAAGCTCGCCTTGGAGACGCACCAGATCGATGAAACCGCGGATGTTTGAGAACCCGGACCGTCATGGATAAGGCGTACTCACCCGCGGACATTGAGGCGCGCATTTATGCGCGCTGGGAAGCCTCTGGTTTCTTTGCGCCGAGCGGCAAGGGCCCCGCCTTTTCCATCGTGATCCCGCCGCCCAATGTCACCGGCACGCTGCACATGGGGCATGCGTTCCAGGACACCATCATGGACGCGCTGACCCGATATCACCGTATGCGCGGATTCGACGCTTTATGGCAGCCGGGCACCGATCATGCCGGAATCGCCACGCAGATGGTGGTCGAGCGTCAGTTGAATGCCGCGGGGCAAAGCCGCGTGGAATTGGGACGCGAGGCTTTCGTCCAGCGCGTCTGGCAGTGGAAGGAAACTTCCGGCGGCATGATCGCCAAACAGATGCGGCGCCTCGGCGCCTCGGTCGACTGGCAACGCGATGTGTTCACTTTGGATCCCGCCATGTCGCTCAAGGTGACCGAAGCGTTCGTGCGTCTGCACGAAGATGGCCTGATCTATCGGGGCAAGCGCCTGGTGAATTGGGATCCGGTCTTGAAGACCGCACTCTCCGACTTGGAAGTGGTGGCAGACGAGGAACAGGGAAGTCTCTGGCATTTGCGCTATCCCTTGGTCCAGGCCTCAGGATACCTGGTTGTTGCCACGACGCGGCCGGAGACCATGCTGGGCGATGCGGCCGTCGCGGTTCATCCGGATGACGAGCGTTACCGCCACTTGGTCGGACAGAAGGTGCGTCTGCCATTGACGGATCGCGAACTGCCCATCATCGCCGACGCCTACGTCGACCCGACTTTCGGCAGCGGCTGCGTGAAAATCACGCCCGCTCACGACTTCAACGACTATGAGCTCGGCCAGCGGCACAACCTACCCATGATCAACATCATGACTTTGGACGCCGCGCTCAATGAGAGCGTACCGCGCGCCTATCAGGGTTTGGATCGATTTGCCGCGCGAGAAAAAATTCTCGCCGACTTGGACGGCATGGGACTCATCGAACGCATCGAACCGCACAAGCTCACCGTGCCGCGCGGCGATCGCAGCAACGCAATTCTCGAGCCGCTGCTGACCGATCAGTGGTTCGTCGACATCAAACCCCTGGCGGCGCCCGCCATTCGTGCGGTCGAAGAAGGCCGGGTGCGTTTCGTGCCCGAGACCTGGACCGGCGTCTACTACGAATGGATGCACAAAATCAGGGATTGGTGCATCAGCCGCCAGCTCTGGTGGGGCCATCGCATTCCGGCCTGGTACGACACCGAGGGACGCTGCTACGTGGCACGCAGCGAAACCGAAGCGCGCAAGGTACATGGAATTGACGCCTCGATGCCGTTGCGCCAAGACGATGATGTGCTGGACACCTGGTTCTCATCGGCGCTGTGGCCATTCTCGACCTTGGGCTGGCCGGAGAACACCCCGGCACTGCAAACCTATTATCCCACCTCAGTTCTGGTGACCGGATTCGACATCATCTTCTTCTGGGTCGCCCGGATGATGATGATGGGCCTCAAGTTCATGGGCGACGTGCCCTTTCACCGGGTCTACATCCACGGGCTGATTCGCGACCAGGACGGTCAGAAGATGTCCAAGTCCAAGGGCAACGTGATCGATCCGCTCGACATTGTCGACGGAATTTCCGTGGAGGCGCTGCTCGAGAAGCGCACCACCGGCCTCATGCAGCCGCAGATGAAGGCCGCCATCGAGAAGGCGACGCGCAAGCAATTTCCGCAAGGCATTGCCGCCTACGGCACGGATGCGCTGCGGCTTTGCTTTGCGCGCCT
>DASYIN010000180.1:0-3872 GCA_035997505.1 Steroidobacteraceae bacterium
GAGGATGTCGAAAGGCTCGAACTGATCGTGTACCCCAATTCCGGAGAGCACGCGCGCGATGATGCCAAGGGTGCCGCGGTGGAATCGATTGGTCTCGAATTCCCCAATACGGCGAGTGCTCAGCGGTAAAAGAAAAACGAATTCGCTGTCAACCTTCCTGCCCGCGGATTGGTATCGAAGGCGAATGCAGCTCCGATATCGGCGCTATGCAGGTTGATGCTCTGATAAATGAGCACGCGATTGAAGGCCGCCGGGAATGAACGCGTGCGTTCAAATCGTGAGTCGTCGCCGCAAATATACGTCGCGGCTGTCGCGCCCAAAGTGGGCAGCTCTGCCGCAACTGCAGTGGCATATGTCTGGGCGCGTGCCTCGTCGACGAATTCGAAATTCGTATGGCGATGGCGATAGAAGGAGGTGCCCCCATGCTTGGGTTCGCAAAGATAGTGCAGGACCGCGAGCTGTTTCGGATTGGTGGTGTCGTAGTGGGGCATGCGTTGCACCGGTTTGAGCTTCTGAGGCGGCGTCGTAACCAGGGAAAAGTGGCTCAGCTCCCCGGTCACGTTGCCGGCGGCCAGACTGAACACCTCGGCGATCACGCTGCTCAAAAAGGCGCGTATCGCAAAACAATAAATTGGCGGAATGGGTGCGCGGCACCCGGGGTAGAAGGCATCGGACACGCTGTCGAAGGACGATTCGGAGGCAAGGTCGACCAGAAGGCCAGGGTCGCTGAGAAAGTTATCGACGACAACCACGGCCTGTTGCTCGGCGCCGACCCGAACCGCCGAGACGGCACAGTGCTCGTGCAGCCTCAATTTTCCGTTCAAATCCAGCATACGGCGGAGCGCTATTCGACGAAGGCTGCCACTTCTGTTCGACGGCCGCACAAAAACGCATCCGCCACGAGCTGCAACGGTGCGATGTCGACGTCGCTGCGATGGCCGCGCACCAGTTCCGCAAAATGCGCATACAAGGCCGGATATTCCCCGCTGGGCGCAGTGGATACCACGTTCCCGTCGATGCTGAGATCCTTGCCTCCCATGGACAGTTCGAGTCGGCCGGACTCGGTTTCAATGTCGATGGACCAGGTTTGCGGGCCGGTCTGCAGAAAATCCAAGTCCACCTGCGCGGGGATGCCGCCAGCCTCGAGCAACAGGCTGGCAGCGATCGGAGTCGCGCAATTTTGCGGAAAGGATAAGTTGGCTTCCTTCAACAGCCATGCGCCGGGAATGATTCGCGTCAGGATGGAAAGTGCATTGATGCCCGGATCAAATACGCCCAAACCGCCGGCCTTCCATATCCACGTCTGGCCCGGATGCCAGACGCGTACGTCTTCTTTCCACGTCACAGTGACACGGTGAATCCGGCGTTCCTTAAGCCAGGCGCGCGCCGGCTCGACCGCGCGAGCATGACGCGAGTGCCAGGATGCGAACAGGGTAACTCCCTTTTGACGCGCGATTTCACTTAAGGCAACCACCTCACTGACCGTGACACCCGGCGGCTTCTCCAGGAGTACATGCAGGCCGGCGAGCAAGGCTTGGCGGGCAATGTCGTAGCGCACCTGCGGCGGGGTGCAAAGCGCCACGGCCGTGACATCGGGTGCCCCAGCGATCAACGCGGGTAAATCGCCGAAGTTCGGCAGTCCCTCCAGCTTGTGATGCGGGCTGGCAACGGCCGTGAGCGCAAAGGCGTCATTGGCGCGCAGGGCCGGAATGTGCTCGTCGCGGGCAATCTTCCCGAGCCCGACCAGCGCGATTTTGATCGGAGCCATGGGCAGCCTCTAGGACCTGTCAGTCCGAATCGGCTTGGCCTGCGCGCGCCGCTCCTGGGCCTCGCGCTTGACGATCAGATCCATGGCTTCTTGGATGAGCTTGCGCATGGCGTCTTCCGCGACGTCGACCTTGCCGGCAATAATCGCGTCGGCGACCCGCTTATGGTCAGCGACGCTGGCGAGCCGCACGCCCTTGTAGCGATTCGTCATACGAATGCTGAAGCGCAACGCCGTGGCGATCAATTCCGACAGCTGCGCATAAAAGCGATTGCGGCTGCCGCGCAGCACGGCGACATGGAAGGCGATGTCAGAATCCAGCGGATCATCCTGGCCTCGATCCGCGGCCTGCATGCGCAGGATGGCGCTTTGAATCGCCGCTTTCTCCTCCGCGCCGGCCGAAGCGGCGGCAAGGGCGGCCGCACCGGGCTCAACCGCCAGCCGAATCTCGGTGAACTCGATGAGCAGCTTCATCGAGAAATTCCGCTCCAATAACCACCCCAGCACATCTGGGTCGAGCAGATTCCATTTGTCCTCGGGCTGCACCCAGGTGCCGCGGCGCGGCCGGGCGCCCAGCAGTCCCTTGGCGGTGAGCATTTT
This sequence comes from Steroidobacteraceae bacterium, assembly GCA_035997505.1. GTDB lineage: Bacteria > Pseudomonadota > Gammaproteobacteria > Steroidobacterales > Steroidobacteraceae > Bog-1198. The sequence goes on from DASYIN010000180.1 coordinate 2,366, forward strand.
CACCGCTTCGCGCAGCACCGGGCGGCTTGCGCTGTACTGGCGGCACAATTCGGCCTCGATGGGGATGGGATTGTCGGCCGAATACACGCCGGTGACGATCGCGATACCAATGTGATTCGCGATGCTGTAGGTCAGGTTCTGGCCACGGACATGGGTGTTCATTACGGGTCTACCACCAAATCGTGTATAGCGCGATCAAGATAGCGGTTACCGTGAGCGCTGCCAAATTGAAGCCGGTGCTGGTGGAATAATCGATCTGCTTCAAATCCACCTTGAGTGCTGCGCCGTCGCGGCGCGGCCAGAGCAGCGACAATGCCACGGCTATGCCCAAGCACGCCAGAAAAACCAGACCGACACGATCCATGAACGGTAGTGCCGGCCACCAACGCCAGAATACTAAGGACAGTACAAAGGAACCCACGGCCGCCACGAGTGCGCCGGTGGCCGTGCAGCGCTCCCAGAACAGGCCCAGCAGGAATATCACGCAAATGCCGGGCGTGAAAAAGCCGGTGTACTCTTGAATGTATTGGAATGCCTGGTCAAAACTGCCGAGAAGCGGTTTCGCCATGACGATGGCGATGAGAAGCGCCAGCACCGCGGTAATGCGGCCAACCAAGACCAGCCGATGCTGAGAGGCCTGGGGCCGAAGCGGCCGGTACACATCCATGGTGAAGATGGTGGCGATGGAGTTGATCTTCGATCCCATCGAGGCAACGATGGCGGCGAGGAGCGCTGCGAATACCAGTCCCAGAATACCGGTCGGCAGCATGCTCATGAGGTGCGGGTAGGCCTCATCCGGGCGGCCGAGATTGGGTGTCAAGGCGGCGGCGGCAATGCCGGGTAACACGATGATCACCGGCATCAATAGTTTCAAAAACGCAGCGAGCACGATGCCTTTCTGCGCTTCGCGCACGCTCTTGGCGCCCAGCGCCCGTTGAATGATGTATTGGTTGAATCCCCAATACGAAACGTTCATCACCCACATGCCGCCGAGCAGTACCGAGAGACCCGGAAGATCTTTGTAGTACGGACTGGTCTTCGGCAGGATCATCACGAACTTCTCGGGGAATCGCGTGGTGAGCACGTGGAATCCGGCGATGACGCCGGCGCCGTCGGAAATTTTATTCAACGCGATATACGTGATGATGAGGCCGCCGAGAACTAGCAACGATACCTGGACGATGTCCGTCAGCGCCACGGCTTTCAGCCCCCCGTACAGGGCATAGGCGCCGGCAAACACGCCGAGCGCAATCAGCGCGGTCTGCACCTCCATGCCCGTAACCGTATGCACGGCGGTGGCGCCCAGCCAGAGGATGGCCGTCAAGTTCACAAAGATGTACACGCCCAGCCAGAAAATCGCCATCACGGTGCGCACCGTGGTGCTGTAGCGCCGCTCCAGGAATTCCGGCATGGTGTAAATGCCGTTTTTTAGAAAAATCGGCAGAAAGTACTTGCCGACGATGATGAGCGTGATCGCCGACATCCATTCGTAGGAGGCGATGCCGAG
>DASYIN010000181.1:0-2150 GCA_035997505.1 Steroidobacteraceae bacterium
AACCACTCATTTTGAACTGATTTTCGCGTGATCTGCGACCTCAATTTAGCATTGCAATTCCAGTGCAACCAGATTCGCAAAATGACAGGTTATGGAATGCGACGCGGCTGCCTCAAATTTGCGAACCACTGTGCTGCAGTAAGGAGCACCGCCTTTGACTGCCTCCCTTGGAGTATTCCGTGCCTGAAAACGCGCGTTATCCAAGAAATCGAGATTGGAATAAGTAGCCTCGCCTCTTAATCGTTATATGCCGCTGAGTGGTTCGGTTCCCAGCGGTCGGGCGGCGAATAATGCAAAGCATGACCGTCCCATACTCGTTTATTAGCCATCTTTTCGAAGCATTCCGAGCCACCAAGCCCGACGGCATGGGGTTCGGCCTCACCATCTGCCGGTCGATCGCCAAAGCGCGTGGCGGCGAGCTGCGATACGAGCCGAATCCCGGAGGCGGCACGATCTTTCGCTTCAACCCCCCGGGGTTCCGGCCAATGGCCGCTGAAAGTGTCGTCTACGCCGGTCGACTATTGCATCTGCAGCCTTGCAGCGCGTGCGCCGCCCCCAGTCCGCATCGGCTCAATCCCCGATCCCCATCCATTCGCGCCAGACTGTAAGAAGCGCGGCCATGATCACCGGGCCGAGGAAAAGGCCGACCAATCCGAACGATGTCAGCCCGCCGAGAATTCCGATCAGCGCCAGCAGGAAAGGCAGCCGCGTCGTGCCTCCGATGAGCGCCGGCTGAATGAAATTGTCGGCGATGAGCAACACCGCCGCGCAAAAGACGACGAGGCCCGCAGCCTCCCACAGGCTGCCTCCATGGAGGAGCAGGACGAGCGTAGCCGAAGTGAATACGACCCATGCCCCGAACGGCACCATTGCGAACGCCATCGTCAGTACCGCGAACAGCAGTGGATGCGGCACACCGGCCAGGGTGTATGCCGTGCCGAGCATGATGCCGTCCGCGATGGCAACCGCCACTGTTCCTCGCACGGCGCCGCGGATGGCGTTTGCAATCTTGCTCGCCAGCCGCTCACCGGGACCTCCCAGCAGCAGATCGGTGGTGGCGAGCACACGGCCGGCCAACCATGCGCCGTCGCGCAACACCAGGAAAAGCGCGATCATCGTAACCAGGAAAAGAAATAGCCGATGAAGCAACGCGCCGCCGAGGGCGCTCGTCCAGGCGGTGATGCTCTCGATGTTGATGCCGCGAAGCCATTCAACCATGGCCTTCGGATTGCTCAGGTTGGTCTGCCACCAGCGATCGAGGTATTCGCCGGCGATCGGCAGCTGTGCAACCCAACCCGGTACCGGTAAGCCCTCGGCCCGAAGCTGGGTGACCCATCGCGCAAAACCCTCGCTCCCTTGCGTAAGCTGATGCACCGTCAATATGACCGGCACCAGGAGAGCGAGGCCAGTCAGAAGCGTGAACAGCAGCGCAGCCAATGCGGGCGCGCGGCCGCGGGCAATGCGCGCCGCAAATCGGGTGTAGATCGGCCAGGTGGTGATGGCGATGATCGCAGCCCAGGCCAGCGCTGACAGAAAATCACTCGCGACCCACAGCGCCAAGACAACCAGCAGGATGACGAGAGCGGTTCTGGTGGCTGCCCGCACGCGCGAATCGATCGGTAGCGCCGCCTTCTCTACGGGCCGAAGCTTGCTCCGCTCATCGCTCGCGTGAACCGCGCGTTTCATGGCATTCTGGGGCGGATCCTGATCGCCGAGATGAGCTTGCAGAGGCCTGTCGAGCGCGCATTGACGAGGATCAATTCGCAGCTGTCGCCGCCGCCGGCCCTTCGTCCACGACTGATCGAATTGACCGCCGTCAAGGTGCCGGACTGCAGGTCCGGTCTAGCCTCGGACGTTGCTATCGGCGCGCAGCAACGCGCGCGGCTGACAAGCGCGGTCGCGGCTCCTGCGACCGCTTGGCGAGGGTCGAATCATGACGCTTGATCCATCTGTCCGAACAGCGATGCTGGCGGCAATGCCAAAGCTTCGCGCTTTCGCCATCTCGCTTCGCCGCAACGGCGACCACGCTGAAGATCTTGTGCAAGACACGCTGCTGCGCGCGTGCGCGAACATCATGTCATTCACTCCCGGCACGAACATGTTGGCATGGCTGTGCACGATATCGAAGAATCACTTCCTTTCGCAATGTC
>DASYIN010000182.1:0-19356 GCA_035997505.1 Steroidobacteraceae bacterium
CATGGAGCTGCTTGCCGAAGTTCATTTGGAGGCAGCGGCGCGCACGCTGGCATCGGATCTCCCGTATGGGCGCAAGCGCGCCCTGGAGCTGGCCACGACATTGGCGCTCGAACCGGACTTGATGCTGCTCGATGAGCCCACCCAGGGCATGGGTCATGAGGACGTCTCGCATGTGACGCACCTCATCAAGCAGGTCGCGGCCAACCGGACCGTGCTGATGGTCGAACATAATATGAGCGTGGTCGCTTCCATCGCCGACACGATCTCCGTGCTGCAGCGGGGCCGGGTGATTGCGGCGGGCCCCTATGCGGAAGTCTCCAAGAATCCCTTGGTCATCGAAGCCTACATGGGCACCACCAGCAATGATCTGACGGGAGCGGCCTGATGGCGCGCGAGATGCTTAGGATCGCCAATCTCGAGGCGTGGTACGGCGAATCGCATATCCTGCATGGCGTTGAGTTTTCCGTTCAAGAAGGCGAGATCGTCACGCTGCTCGGGCGCAACGGCGCCGGCCGCACGACCACTCTGCGCTCGATTATGGGGTTGGTCGGCTCGCGCAAGGGTTCGGTGTTGATCGAGGGGATCGAGTCGGTGGGGTTTGCGCCTCACCAAATCGCGCGAATGGGCGTAGGGTACTGTCCCGAGGAACGCGGCATATTCGCGTCCCTGTCGACCGAGGAGAATCTGCTGCTGCCTCCGCGGCTCAAAGGTGCCCAGGGGATGCGGCTCGAGGAGATTTACGATATTTTTCCGAATCTGCTCGAGCGTGCCGACAGCCCGGGCACGCGATTATCAGGCGGGGAGCAGCAAATGCTGGCGGTGGCGCGCATCCTGCGTACCGGCGCGCGTCTGCTGCTATTGGACGAGATCTCCGAAGGGTTGGCGCCGGTGATCGTGCAAAAGCTCGGCGAGGTCATTCGTACGCTCAGGAAGAAAGGGATAACGGTGGTGCTGGTTGAGCAGAATTTCCGCTTTGCCGCGCCGCTGGCGGATCGTTTCTATGTGATGGAGCGCGGCAAGATCGTCAAGCAGTTCGCGCAGTCGGAGCTGGCTTCGCAAATGGGGTTGCTGCAGGAATTTTTAGGCGTTTGATAAACACAAGAGAGGAATAAAGAGATGACGCGCAAATCAACAATCGTGGCGCTCGGCGCACTGCTTGGTCTATACGCATCCTCCCAGGCCAACGCCGCGGCCGATCAGGTCGTCATCGGCGATATTGACGACATGTCGGGCGTGTATGCGGACGTCATGGGCCAGGCCGGCATCGACGTCATCAATATGGCGATCGCCGATTTCGGGGGCACCGTTCTCGGCAAGAAGATCACCGTGCTCAGCGTCGATCATCAAAACAAACCCGACATAGGCGCCTCCAAGTTCCGCGAATGGGCCGATCAAAACGGCTTGACCCTCGTGCTCGGCGGATCCAATACCGGCGTGAGCATCGCCATGTCCAAGGTCGCGGCGGCCAAAAAGATTCCCTTCATCGCCATCGGCGCCGGCGGCGCCTCGTTGACGGGCGCGGATTGCACGCCCTATACCATTCACTACGCCTACGATACGACCGCGCTCGGCAACGGAACGGCCAGCGCCATCATCAAAGAAGGCGGCAAGACCTGGTTCTTCATTACCGCCGATTACGCCTTCGGAACACAATTGCAAGACGCGGCGACCAAGGTGGTGCTGGCCAATGGCGGCAAGGTACTGGGCGCGGTTCGTGCGCCGCTGGGCACGACCGACTACTCCTCGTTCCTGTTGCAGGCACAAGCCTCGGGCGCGCAAGTTTTGGGACTCGCGAACGCCGGTACCGATTTCTCAAACTCGCTGAAGGCGGCCAACGAATTCGGCATCACCAAGACCATGAAGCCTGCGGCGCTGCTGGCCTTTCTCACCGACATTCACGCTGCGACGCTGCAAACCGCGCAGGGCCTGTACTTGACCACCGGATTTTACTGGGACCTGAATGAACAGACACGCGCTTTCGGCAAACGCTTTTTCGCCAAGGTCAACCGCATGCCGACCATGGATCAGGCCGGTGTCTACTCAGCCACGACGCAGTATTTGAACGCGGTCAAGGCGGTGGGTTCCACCGATTCGGACAAGGTGATGGCGCAGCTCAAGAAGACCAAGATCAACGATTTCTTCGCCAAAGGCGGCTACATTCGCGAAGATGGTCTGATGATCCACGAAATGTACGTGATGAAGGTCAAGACGCCTGCGGAATCGAAGTACCCCTGGGATTACTACAAGGTCGTCAAGGTCATGTCGGGCGAGGAAGCCGACGGCGCGCAGCCCGATTCCACGTGCCCGATGATCAAGAAGTAGCCTTTAGCGCCCGCCGCCTCATTAAGAGTGCGCTGTCGAATGATGGTATGTGATCTGTGACGACCGTCTTCGGCGTCCCGTTGCCGGCGATCCTGGGCCAGATGATGTTGGGTCTGGTCAATGGATCGTTCTATGCGCTGCTCAGCTTAGGGTTGGCTGTCATCTTCGGTCTGCTGGGCGTCGTCAACTTCGCGCACGGCGCGTTTTACATGCTGGGTGCGTTCGCGGCGTATATCGGCCTGGCGTCGTTCGGTATTAATTATTGGTGGGCTCTGCTGCTTGCGCCGCTGGCGGTTGGCTTGTTCGGAATCGTGATCGAGCGGCTTCTATTGAGGCACTTGTATCAAGTCGAGCCGGTATACGGATTGCTGTTGACCTTTGGCATTGCGTTGATCGCCGAGGGGGTCATGCGCAGTCAATTCGGTGCCTCAGGCAAGTCCTATCCGGTGCCGCCGCTGCTGCAGGGCGGCTTCAATTTGGGCTTCATGGTGCTGCCCATCTATCGGGCCTGGGTCATCCTGGCATCGGTTACGGTGTGCTTCGTCACGTGGTTTTTGATCGAGCGGACGCATTTGGGCGCCAGACTGCGCGCGGCCACCGAAAATGCGAAGCTGGTGCAAGCGTTTGGGATCAACGTGCCTCTGCTGGTCATGTGTACCTATGGCGCGGGCGTCGCATTGGCGGCCCTCGCCGGCGTGCTGGCGGCGCCGGTGGTCCAGGTGAGTCCATTGATGGGTTCATCGCTCGTGATTGTGGTGTTCGCGGTGGTGGTCATCGGCGGGATGGGATCCATTGTCGGCGCCATCGTCAGCGGCCTGGTGCTAGGACTCATCGAAGGTCTGACCAAGGTTGTCTATCCCGAAGCTTCGAACATAGTGGTCTTCATCATCATGGCGGTGGTGTTGATCTGGCGCCCCGCGGGCCTCTTTGGCAAAGAGCAATAGATGCGAGCTCAAATAGGCGTCTATGTCGTGCTGGGGTTGCTTGCGCTGATCGCGCCTTTCCTGGGGCTTTATCCTGTGTTTCTCATGAAACTGTTGTGTTTCGCCATGTTCGCGTGTGCCTTCAATCTCTTGCTCGGTTTCACCAAGATGTTGTCCTTTGGCCACGCCGCGTACTTCGGCGCCTCGGCCTATGTCACCGGATGGCTGGTTACCGCGATGGGTTGGGGCACCGTTGCCGGAATTCTCGGCGGCGTTGCGGTTTCGATGTTGCTGGGCCTGGTGATCGGCGCGATCGCGGTGCGCCGCCAAGGCATCTATTTCGCAATGATCACGCTCGCCTTGGCGCAAGTCGTATATTTCATCTGTCTCGAAGCGAACTTCACAGGTGGCGAAAACGGTTTGCAGGGCATTCCTCGGGGAAGCATCTTAGGGGTAGTTGGCCTCGGCGACGACCGAACCATGTACTACTTCGTGCTCGCCGTGTTTGCGGGGGTTTACGTCCTCATTCGGCGCATCGTGCATTCACCGTTCGGCCAGGTGCTCAAAGCCATTCGTGCCAACGAGCCGCGCGCGATCTCGCTGGGATACAAGGTGGATCGCTACAAGCTCACGGCCTTTGTGATCTCGGCAAGTCTCTCCGGGTTGGCCGGCTCGTTGAAAGCGCTGGTGCTGGGTTTCGTCACGCTCTCGGATGTGAGCCAGGGCAATTCCGGCGAAGTGATTCTCATGACCCTGCTCGGCGGCAGCGGAACTTTTTTGGGACCTGTCATCGGCGCCAACCTCGTGGTTACCTTGCAGGAGTACCTGTCCGATGTGGTAGGCGCGTGGGTTTCCGTCATCATCGGCGCCATCTTCGTGGTGTGCGTGCTGATTTTCCGCCGCGGCTTCGTCGGCGAGATCCAGCGGCGTTTCGCGCGGCGTGCGGCTTAGGCTCCGGCGCGCGCCGACTCGAGATTGTGTCCGTGAGGTCCCGCTTCGCGTCGCCATAGGAGCACCGCCGAGAGTAGAGCCGTGAGGCTCAGCACGAAGAAAAACAACAGCATGACCTCATAGCCCGCCGGATTTTGCGAACCTGCGCCGGCGATGTCCGCAAGTCTGCCGGCGGCAAGGTTGGAGGCTGCCATGCCGAGCGCCTGAATCAGGGTTATGAGACCGAGCGCCGTGCCCAGGCGGCGAGGCTCCACAATGAGCGTTGTGGCCGGCCAGATAACCGCCGGCACCAACGACCAACTGACGCCCATCATGACCGTCGAGACCCAAAGATTTAAGGAGGTGAGTCCGAGCACCACGAAGGTCAGCGACAGCAGCAGCGTACCGAAGGTCAACATGAGCGCGCGATGTCCGATCCGGTCGGCGAGCAAGCCGAAAAAAGGCGTCGCGAAGATCGCTGCAAGAAACACCCAGCTATTGGCAACGCCTGCCTGCTGCAGCGTCAGCCCTTTGGCGTGCTGAAAATACTCGATCGCGTACGTGGTTCGAAACGGAAAGAACACGGCGGCATAGAGAACGTGCAGCGCGAGGATATACCAATACGACAGATCGAAATTCAGCAGCTGACGCCACTTGATCTGCTCGAAGGCGATGCCGACAGATGTCTTCGGCCGATGACGAAGGTCCACCCAGTAGTAGGCGGATGCTGCCGCCAACCCGGCTGCGGTAATTGCGGTGCCGAGCCACAGAGGTGCTTGCCAGCCGCGTTCATACAGCGGGTGCGCCCACGCGGTCGAGGTGTCAACGGCATAGGAGCCGGCGCGCGCAAGACTTAGGTACAGGGCCGTCGCAAGTGCGATGCCGCTGCGCGGGAACCATTGCGCCAAGCCTGCAATCAGCGCGATGAAGATCGCTCCTTCGCTGATGCCGAAAATGAAACGGCCGGCGACCATGAGCGCGTAGGGCTCGCCGATGGCGGTCAAAGCGGCGCCGAGCACCCCGATCGCGGCCGCCAGCAACGTGACGCGGGCGGGACCCAGGCGGTCGATCAGCAGCCCGCTGATCAGCGCCAGCGCAATATTGGGTATGCTGATGACGCCGTTCAGCATGCCCAGCTGCGATTGAGTGAAGCCGCGCTGCCTGTGCAGCAGGTCCGCAATCGGCCCGATCACGTCGTCTTCGTAGTAGCTGCTGGAGACGGCAATGGCAGCGAGGCCGAGCACCCACCAGCGCATCGGCGCAGCGCTGCCGCTGCGGTTCACCTGACGCGTGCGCCTTGTCGAACCAGTTCCTGCTGAACGGCGCCGATATTCACCTGATCGAGCGCTTCATTGCGCTGTAGCGACACCGCTGCAGCAACGCCGGCGCCTTGTCCGCTGACGGCGCAGCACATCATGTTGCGGGCGGAGGCATGCGACATTTTGTCGCCGCCGATGCAGCGTCCGGCGACCAGCAGATTGCGGATGCCCTTCGGGACCAGCGCTCGATAGGGTAGATGCCAGTAGCGTCCGGTCGTCGGCAGGATGAGCACGCCGTAGCCGTCGAGGAATTCCGGGAAAATGCCGATGGCATCATCGAATCGGCCCTGCTCGCGTACGTCCTGGCCGGTAATGTTGTAGAGCGCATCGATTTTGCGGGTGTCGCGAATACCCAGCGTCATGCCGAAGTTGCGCAGCTTGGCGTCTTCACATCCCGGCATATATCCGCGCAGCGCCTCGAGGGCGTAAATCGCCTCGCGCCGGCCGCGCATCTCACCCATGGTCAGGTCATTCGGGTCGGTGCCGTCGATTTCCGGCAGGTGCACCAGGTTGAGGTAAGTCAGGTCTCCTTGTTCCGAAACCGACCCCCATGTGCCGGCGATGGTGTGCAGGTTCGGCGGAATAATGCCGGCGGCAAGCGCCTTTTGAAACGGCTTGCGCAGAAACGGCGAGAACAGCTGATCCTCCTTGCCGGTGGTCTCATAGTCCCACTCGTTGTTGCCGGACCAGTCCGCGTAGGTTTGCGGGTCAGCCTTGACGGCATCGATGAAGCGCTTTTTATTGACGCCGCTCATCGAAAACATCACCGAGGCGGACATCATCTCCTTCTTGGGTAATTTGTGCACCGGCGCGCCGGCGCGGTAGGCGATGTCGGCATCGCCGGTGGCATCGACCACGCGCCGGGCCAGGATCGCCTCGCGGCCCGCCTTGCTCTCGACGATCACGCCGGCAATGGCGCCTTTGTCCAGAATCGGTGCCACGCACAGCCGGTGAAGAAGGGGCGTGATGCCGGCTTCCTGCACCAGTGTGTCCGCAACCCACTTGAACATCTCCGCATCGAGGGCATGGCTCAAGGACTGCGGTTCCGGAATCGCCGCGCCCATCGATGCCGCGCGCGTTTCCATTTCGATGCCAATGCCTTCGCAGTCAACCGTGTGCTCGTGGCGGTACCACGCAAAACCCTCGACGCCGACCTGGGTGATGTTGCCGCCGAAGCAGCCGTTGCGATCGATCAGCGCAGTGCTGGCGCCCGCGCGTGCGGCGGCGAGCGCTGCCGAGAGACCGCCGGGTCCGCTGCCCATGACGAGTACCTCGGTTTCCAGCACCACATCAACCGATCGCGCCGCCTCATTTATTGTTTTCATGGCAGCGGATCATCGCTTTGATCGCTGCGTGGTTGCAATGCTGTAAAGCGGATTCGGGTTTTATTTATTCCGGGCGCTGTAATCATTCTGCAACCTACTGTGAGTAAAAAACTACCGGCGGCCCAGTGACATGCCGTGTGGGATGGCGACGCAATTGTGAACATTGCGCGGGATGGCTTTGCCTCCCCGTTTGGCCGTCGCACCAGCGCACACCATCTTTTGGAGAGTCTCTTGCAGAATAATCACAAACTCGCCTGCGCCATCGCGGCAGTGCTCAGTACTTGCGGCATCACGTCGCGCGCAGCCACCGATACCGACGCCAGCGCGGACGCGTCGCTTCTCGAGGTTACCGTCACGGCGACCCGCCGCAGCGAGTCGGTCCAGGATGTGCCCATTACGATTCAGGCGATCACCGGCGATCAGCTGAAGCAATTGAACGTCTCGACCTTCGATGACGCCATCAAGCTGTTGCCGAACGTGACGTTTGCGAACAACGGGCCCGGCACGGGCAATATCTTCATGCGCGGTTTGAGCGCCGGATTTGCCGGCGGCCAATCGAGCGCTTCAATTGCGCCGTTTCCGAACGTTGCAACCTATCTTGATGATCAGTCGATGACGTTCCCGTCCCGAAACGTCGATGTCTACATGGTCGATATGGAGCGCATCGAAGTTCTCGAAGGCCCGCAAGGCACCCTGTTCGGCGGCGGCGCGGAAGCCGGGGCCGTGCGTTACATCACCAATAAACCGAAGCTGAATGTGACCGAGGGAAATGCCAATGCGACCTATGGCATTACGGCCGGGGGCGATCCCAATACCAGTGTGAACGCGACCATCAACATTCCGTTGATCCAGGACGCTCTCGCGGTGCGCGCCGTGGTCTACAACGATCGGCGCGGTGGCTACATCGACAATGTGCCGAGCACCTTCACGCGTCAGAACACCGACCTGGGCGCGTTCTACACCGGCATTGCGCCGGCGGGCGGTCTTTGCCCCAACGGACAGCCCGCTGGCGCCGGACATTGTGTTCCAGCCAACAGTCCCGTGGGCAGCAACCTGGCGATTGCGGCAAACAATCAGAACCCGATCACCTACAACGGCATTCGGGCCTCTGCGCTGTACGAGATCAACCCCGATTGGAACATCCTGATTGCGCAGAGCTATCAAAACATAGAAGCGGACGGAACCTGGGTTCAGTACCCGTTGGGTTCGGACTTCCAGCCCTTGCAAAACGATCAGGTCACGGCTTTCTCGCCGGCGTGGGATAAAGACAAGTTCGAGAACACAGCCTGGACGCTCAACGGCAAGGTCGGTCCGCTGAACCTCGTGTATACGGGCGGTTACCTGGACCGCCACATCGATCAGCAGGCGGACTATTCGAATTACTCGCGCGCTGCCGGCGGCTTCTACTACTCGTGCACGGGTGGTACGAGTCTGGGATCCGGAACCACGCCGCGGTGCTATTCGCCGGTCAGTTCCTGGCGCGATGTGGTCGCGAGCACCCATCAGAGTCACGAGGTCCGGGTGAGCACGCCGGATGACTGGCGCACGCGCGGCATCGTCGGTGCGTTTTGGGAAGACTTCCAGATCAGGGACGATATGAACTTCAACTACAAGACGATACCGTCTTGTACTCCGGCGAATCTTGCCGCTGCGCTTGCGCCCGGCGGCGCGCCCTGCGTGGCCAACATCGGTCCCGCCCCGGGCTCGACCGCGAGCGATCCTTCAGCACGTAGCGACGCCACGGCGTTTGGTGAGGATTTGCAGCGCGGCTACAAACAGACCGCGGTTTTCGGCTCTGTCGATTTCGACATCATTCCAAAAGTCCTGACGATCACCGGTGGTACCCGCTGGTATCGCTATAGCGAGTTCGAAACCGGATCCCAATACGGGACCAACGGCAGCTGCGTGAATATTCCGAACACGCCGCTGGGCTGCACGACCGATACCCACAACATCAACGCCGCCAATCTCAACAAGGTGTACACCGGCTTTCGCAGCCGCGGCAACCTGACCTGGCACATCGATCCGGACACCATGGTGTATTACACCTTTTCGCAGGGTTTCAGGCCCGGTGCCTTCAACCGCACGGTGAGCGGCGTGGCGGTCGGGCCCGATGGCAAGGCGCAATTCGAAAAACCCTCGGGCTATGCGCCGGATTCCTTGACCAACAACGAGGTCGGCTTGAAGTCGGAATTCTTCGACCGCCGCATCCTGGTCAACGCCTCCGTGTATCACATGAACTGGGACAACGTGCAGGTCCTGTTCTTCAATCCGACCGAATTGGGCAACACCACATTCGGCACCAATGGTCCAAACTACACCGTCAACGGCTTGGAACTGCAGTTGGTGGCGCGAATTACTGACGGCTTGACGGTGCAGGGATCGAGTTCCTGGAACCGAACCAAGCAGACCAATTCTCCCTGCTTGATCGGCAACATCGCCGGCACGACCTTCTACCAGCAATGCATCACTCAGGTGGTCCAATCCGGACGCGGGCTGCAGCCGTTCAGCAACCCATTCGGAGCGGAGGGCGGGGCGCCGGCTTTCTCGCCCTCCAATCAGTTCAATTTGCGCGCGCGATACGATTTCGCCGTCAACGACTACAAGCCGTTCGTGATGGTCGGCGCGAACCACATTGGAGCCATGTACAACCAGACCGACACGGCGATCGACGGCAACACGCAGACGATTCCCACGACCACGTTGTTGCGATATCGCCAGCCCGGCTACACGACCTATGATGCCTCAGCCGGTGTGGCGAAGGACGCCTGGTCGGCGGAGATTTTCACCAGCAACCTGTCGAACACCAATGCCAGTGTGTTCACCTCGTCGGCGCAGTTCATCAAGTCGGAAGTGCCGATCCGGCCTCGCGTGATCGGCCTGACGCTGGGCTACAAGTTCTAGCTTCAAGGCTGCGGTAGACTAGAGGGCGGGCAACGATGCCCGCCTTTTGCCATCTAACCCCTATGAACGCGACGGCTCCTGATCTCGCCCCCTCGCCGGTGGAAATCGAGGTTCGTCGCGTGCGCGAGCTGCTCGAGAGCCGCCGTTATGCGCAGGCGCTGGAAGCGGGCGAAGCGCTGGCTCTCACGGTGCCGGAAAATCGCGACGTCCTATTTTTGATGGCCTTGAGCCTGCGCTACTTGAATAGAATTCCGGAGGCGCTGGCGATACTCACGCGTCTCGAGCAGCACTATCCTGCCTTCAGCCGGCTGTATCAGGAACGCGGCCACTGCCACGTGGTGCTCAAGGACGCACCGCAGGCCATCGACGCGTTCTTAAGGGGAGTGAACATCAATCCGGCGCTGCCCGCGAGCTGGAGCATGCTCGAGGGCCTGTATCGCATGACGGGCGATGCGGAGAATGCCGGCATGGCCGCGGCGCATATTGCCACCCTCAAGCGGCTGCCGCCCGAGGTGCTGCAGGCGACGAGCCTGTTTTCCGATGGTGATCTGGCTGCCGCGGAACTCATCATCCGCGCGTTTCTCCTGAAGCACGGCAACCATGTCGAGGCCATGCGGCTGTTGGGAAGAATCGCCTTCAAACGCGATGTCCTCGACGATGCTGAACTGCTGCTCGAAGCCGTCCTGGAACAGGCTCCGGACTACCAGGCCGCGCGCCACGACTACGCACTGGTGCTGCTTGAGCGGCATAAATATCTGCGGGCTCGCAGCGAGCTGGAGAAGCTGCTCAAGCTTGACGCCGCAAACCGGCGGTACCGGACACTGTACGCCACAGCTTGCGTCGGCCTCGGCGAACATGAGCGAGCGATCGCACTGTACCGTGAACTTCTTGCCGACGCTCCCGACGTTCCTGGGTCCGCGGACCTGCATCTATCAGTTGCGCATGCCTTAAAGACCCTGGGGCAGACGCAGGCGGCCATCGATGCCTACCACAACGCGGCGCGGGCGCGTCCTCGGTTTGGCGATGCGCATTGGAGTCTTGCCAATCTCAAGACGTACCGCTTCAGGGATGATGAAATCACCCGCATGCAAGCGGACGAGTCGGTGCCGGGGATTGCACTCATCGATCGATATCATCTGTGCTTCGCGCTCGGCAAGGCCTTCGAGGACAGGGAGGACTATGCTCAGTCGTTTCGCTACTACGAGCTGGGCAATTCCTTGAAAAAATCCGAGAGCCGTTATCGGCCCGAGATTCAGGAGACCAACACGGCGAGGCAGCGGGAAATCTGCACTGCGGAGTTCTTTGCACACCGCCTGAACGCAGGTGCCGCAAGCCCTGATCCGATTTTCATCGTGGGATTGCCGCGCGCGGGGTCGACGCTGTTGGAGCAGATTCTCGCCTCGCATTCGAGGGTCGAAGGTACACAGGAACTCGGCGACATCCCGCGCATCGTTCTCGAGCTACAGGGCCGTGATCCCGATCTTCACAATCCCCGCTATCCGAGTGCGCTCGGCGGGTTGAGTGCCGAGGATTTCCTGCGCTTGGGCGAGAGGTACTTGGCCGACACGAGCGTCTATCGCACCGGCAAACCTTTCTTCATCGACAAAATGCCGAATAACTTCAGGCATATCGGTTTGATGCACCTGATGCTGCCAAACGCGAAGATCATTGACGCCCGGCGTGAACCGATGGCCTGCTGTTTCAGTAATTTGAAGCAGCTGTTCGCCAACGGCCAGGAGTTCACCTACGGCATCGAAGACATCGCGCGCTACTACCGGACCTACCTTGATTTGATGGGTCATTGGGACGAAGTGCTGCCCGGACGGGTCTTGAGGGTGTGGCATGAGGACGTGGTCGATGACCTTGAGGGCAACGTCCGCCGGATCCTGGAATTTTGCGGTCTTGATTTCGAGCCGGCCTGCGTCGATTTTTACAAAACCGAGCGCAGCGTGCGCACCGCCAGTTCAGAGCAGGTGCGCCGGCCGATCTTTAGAGACGGCCTCGATCAATGGAAGCACTACGAAAAATGGCTCACGCCTCTCAAGAACGCGCTGGGTGATGCGCGGCTTCGATACCGTAAGGCTTGACCGGCGCCGTCTTACGGAAAAAGTACAGCGCGGAAAGGCCGACCAGGATCATCCCTGCGACGCTGGTGCCGTAAGCGCTGGCCGTAAACACTTGCAGCCAATTAAGCTGCATCAGGCCGAAGTTGCGCCACAGCAGAAGCGCGCAGCTGCCCAGATAACCAGAGGCATCGGCCACATAAATTAGAAACCCTGCGGTGCCTACCGTGCCGCTGGCTGCGATCAAGCGGTCGAACAGCATGGCATTGAAGGGCACATAGGCCATGTAGAGCCCGGCGCCGCTCAAGATCATCCACGCGAGCGGCGACAGCAGTCCTGCTTGAAAGGCCAGCGTCGACACTCCGAGCAGCAATAATCCCGCAATGACGACGCCGTGGATCACGAGCAGCGCTTTGGTGTTGTCGCGTACCACGATGATGACGGCCAGTACCGTCAGCGACAGTACAGCCACCGGCAGCTCGCTGGCGGTGAATACCGCGGCGGCGTGACCGTAGCCTAAAGCGCTCCAGATTTCCGCGGCGAAGTTGTCGCGGAAGTCGCGGATTGCCGTGACCAGCACATAACTCAGCACGAGCAGCGCCAAACCCAAGCCATAGCGCTGCAGGAAGCGGACACGCGCAGCGCCGTCCATGGGTGCGCGCCGTACTCGCGCGGCCTCATCCTGCGCGCTGGGCGGAGGCAACTGCGAGAGCACCCAGACGGACAGGCCCAGCAGCGGAAAAAATAACGCGCCCGCCGCAGCCGGCATCCAAAACGGGCTGACGTGCCAATCATCCATGAGCAATTTGCCGACCGACTTTACCGCGCCCGACGAGACGATAAAGCTAGCGCACAGAATGGCGCCCAACACCTCTGAAGTGCGTCGGCCCTCCATGAACCCAAACACCAGGCCCCAGATCAGCCCCAAGGGCAGGCCGTTCAGGAACATCGTGAATACATTCCAGGGCGCCGGTATGACTGCAAACAGGATGAGCGCGAGCCAGGAGAGAAAAATAAGCAAGAGGATGGCAACGGCGCGTTTGTTGGGAGTGATCTCCGCGATGACCTTCACGCCAATCAGTTTTGAAGCTGCGTAGCCCAGCACTTGTGCCAGCACCAGGGCGATCTTGTAGTCCAGTACGAAGTGCCATCCTGGAACCTCGCTGAAGAGGGCGACGGAGAACGGCTTGCGAAAGGCATACATGCAAAAATAAGCCGCGAACCCGGCCATACCGGCAAAGGCCGTGAATAAGATCGGATTGGCGTTATCGAGCGCCTGATGAAGTTTGGAAGTCACACGCGCGCGATCATATCACCCGCTGCCGGAAGGGACCGCGTCTGTTGGAACGCGGCTCCGGCCGGTGCCACAAATTTGTCACGGTCTTGTAGTAACTAATAGCGCTACGAATTTTCCAAGAACGAGTCAGTCATAAATTCTCAACCTGCCGTACCCGGGGCGTCGACCGGATTTGCGATCGGCGAAGAGGTTATTCGGGATCTGTTTGGGTGAACTGATGTCCATTCGCGATCGATTTGATCTGGTGATTCTGGACTGGGCAGGAACCGTCGTGGATTTCGGCTGCCACGCCCCGGTTTTCGCGCTGCGCGAGGCCTTCGCGCTGCATGGCGTCGCCCTCAGCGAGGCACAGGCGCGCCGCGACATGGGCAAGCCCAAGGTTGATCACGTGCGCGCCCTGCTCAAAGATCCTGCCATCGGCAGCGCGTGGGCTGAGGCCCGCGGTCGCGCGGCGGACGAAACGGATGTTCAAGGCTTGATGACGGACTTGGCTCCCTTGATGCGCAACCAGGCCGCGCGCGGCGCGTCTGATTGAAGGTGCGCGATCTGCAATCGACTCGCTGCGCTCCGAGGGCATCAAGGTGGGCTCATCGACCGGCTATACGCGCGAGATGATGGGGCCGGTGCTGCAGGAAGCGGCGGCACAAGGATATATTCCAGATCACCTGGTGTGTTCCGGCGAGACGCCGGCGGGTCGGCCGACGCCGCTGATGATTTACAAGGCGTGTGCCGAGCTCGGCGTGTGGCCGCTGTCCCGTGTGGTGAAAGTGGATGACACGGAGGCGGGTGTGGCAGAGGGCCGAGCCGCTGGCTGTTTCACCGTTGGAGTTTCGGCATCGGGTAATACTGTCGGATTGTCGCAGGCGGCACTACTGGCATTGCCGCCGCCCGATCGCGCGGCGCGCCTTGCCGCAGCCGAGAGGTCGCTGCTAGCCGCCGGCGCGGATGTCGTGATCGAGACTGTGGCGCGGCTGATCGCGGTGCTGCGATCAGCAGCCCAACGCCGCGTGTAAAGAGCCGAGCTGGTGCTCTGCGTGCCTGAGAATCTCGGCGCAGTTCTGCGCCGTGAGATGCAACCTGCCAAATGACTTGATGCTTTCGGTATCGACGGTTCGCGGTCCGGGTTCTCGCAACACGCGTCCGAGCGCCACCCCGACCACGAGGACGTCGGTGAGGTCTGGTTCGGATTTGCCGCCGCGATCATAGTCCTCCTGATCACCGAGCGCGTCGCTCATGTGCGCATCGAATCCCCAATTTTCCAGCACCGCCTTACCGATGGCCGCATGCCAGCTGTCAATCATTTCGATGAACGCGGGGTCTTGATACAACTTGTCCGATTTGCCCACCGAGCGAACCATGATGTAGAGGCGGCCGATGCCGTGGAGCAAGCCCGTCAGAAATGCCTCTTCGGGACTGACCCGTGTGCGCCGGGCAATGACCTGACAGATCGCCGCGACCGAAATGCTCTCTTCCCACAGGACATTCAGCGGTTTGGAAATGGCGCGCAGCGCCGGCGCCAGACGCAATTGTTTGACGGCGAAGGACATCGCGGCGCTTTGCACCGGCCGGTGACCCAGGCGCGTGATCGCTGCACGCAGGTCCGTCAAGTGTCTGCCCGCCGGATTGAATGCAGCCGAGTTTGCGGCTTGCAGCAACCGCGCTGCCAGTCTGGGTTCGGTGCCGACGATTTTGACGATCTCCGTCGTACTGACGTCGGGCTCCCCGAGCGCCTTGCGAATTCGCATCACGACGTCGGGAAAGCACGGGAGATTGACGGTTCCTTTCGAGACTTCGGTTGCCAAACTACCGAGAAACGCGAGCGCCGAGGCGCGCTCGTTGGGATCGACCGCCGCGGACGGCGTGGGCGCCGCTGGCGCAGGGACCGGTTTGGGTGGAGGTGCACTCCTGGCTTGGGCAGGCGCGCTGGTCTTTGGCGCGGTCGCGCGCGCTGCGGGCGCGGTCTTTCCTTGAACCGCTTCTTTCACTTTGCCGGGAGGTGCTGATGCGACATTCGCCATAGTTGTATCTTTACAATGAACCGCGCGCACGCGAGGTGCGTCCATGCGCGTCTCGAAATCGATTCAGCACCTAAGTAGTCTGTCTTAATTCAAATTTCGGCTCCTTCCGCCAAATCTTGACTAAATATCTCAGGGTCTTATCGGGGAAACCCCTAATCCTGGGCGCTGACGCGACGGGCGGCGCGCTTGCGAGACGTATTTTGATGCTGCGTCGCACAATGTCACCGGCGTTGGCCCGCGAAGTTGCGGTTTTCTGGCCCCTCGGCCACCATGAATTCATCGCTCGTTTGTGGAGATGCCGCTGAGATCCTTGATAACCCTCGCGCTGCTTTCGGCGCTCGCCGCCTTACCTGTTCCTCTGCAAGCCGCCACGTACCACGTGTACGTCACCAATGAACGCTCGGGCGACGTCACGGTCATCAATGGCGCAGACCTCAAAGTCGAGGCAACGATTCCGGTTGGCAAGCGGCCGCGCGGCATCCATGTGAGTCCGGACGGCAAACTCGTGTACGTCGCCTTGAGCGGCACCCCGATCGAGGCGCCGCCGCAAATCGATGCGCATGGCAACCCGGTGTTCGAGAAAAAGCGCGACGACGATGACAATGCCGACAAAGCCGCGGACGGAATCGGCGTTCTGGATATCGCCGCCAAGAAACTCACCGGCAAATTACATGCGGGATCCGATCCGGAGGAATTTGCCCTGAGCAAGGATGGCCGCCACATTTATATATCGAACGAGGACACCAAGACGGCCAGCGTGATCAATATTGTCTCGGGGAAACTCGAGCACATCGTGCCGGTCGGTCAGGAACCCGAGGGCGTGACGACGACGCCAGACGGCAAGCAGTTTTACGTGACCTGCGAAGCCGGCGGCGATATTTACGTCGTCGATACGAGCTCCTACTCGGCGGTGGCGCATTTCAAAGTCAATGGACGGCCGCGCAGCGTCGCCTTCATGTCGAGTGGCGGGATTGGGTTCATTCCCTCGGAATCGGCCGGCGAACTGAACATCATTGATTCGGCCAAGGCTACGGTGCTGAAGACCATCGCGCTGCCGACCGGCTCGCGTCCCATGCGAGTCAAATTGTCGACGGACGAAATGCGCCTGTATGTCAGCAATGGCCGCGCCGGAACGATTTCCGTGTTCGACACCCATACGTACGAGTTGCTCGGCACCATCAAGGTCGGGACGCGTCCGTGGGGCATCGGCATATCGCCCGACGGCAAATTTCTTTTCGCGGCCAACGGCCCTTCGAACGACGTATCGGTCGTCGACTTGAAATCCAACCAGGAAGTCGCCCGGATCAAGGCCGGTTCGAGTCCCTGGGGAATCGCCGTCACCTCCCGATGACGAAGACTTCCTGGACGGTGATGCTACGCGTGAATCCCTGTTTGAATGCGCGCGCGCGAAGCACCGTGGGGGCGCTCAGCTTGATCGGCTTGTCGTAGCGCAGATCCGATATGTCCGGCACGCTGCCATCCAGGGTGTAGCGAATTTCGGCGCCGGGTTCAGCCGAAGACATCGAGACCTGCACAGGTCCTGAAAATGTCCCGCCAACTGGAGCGACTGTCGGTGGCGCCAACACAGTAGATCCCGGCAGGCTATTGATCCACTCGCGGAGTAGTGCCACGCCCCGATGATCGATGGTTTCACGCGCCAGCGGCGGCATCTTGATGTCGCCGTCCGTATCGACCCGCATGTACGCGATCGAGCGCCAAATATCGTGCGGAGCGATAACGCGCGGCTTATCGATGCCCTGATCGATCAACACCGGTCCATCAATCAGCGCCTGGTCCGCGAGTGGAGTGTCGTAGCGGGCGTCAAAATTAGCCACCGTTCCGCCGGGACGATGGCACTGCGAGCAATTCGCATCGAGATAGGAGCGGGCGCGGTCCTGCAGGGATCGCGACGGGTCGGCGGCGGCGGCGAGCGCGGGAAACGTGCTTACAACGTCGTCTTTGAATGCCGGCGTAAACAAGCCAAGGTGGTTCCAGGCACGCAATTCGTTGTCCTCAACGCCGGACGGGTAGGTAATGCTTCGATTCAACTGGCGCGTCTTCACCCCGAGCACACCGCCGGCATTTGCCGTGTGGCAGGTAAGACAATCCTGCCTGCCGGGGTAGTACCAGGTCTGTTGGCGGACTTCACCCGTGGCCGATTTGATCGGGATGATTTCGGTTTCGCTGCCGCCGAGCAGATCCGCATCGCTGCCGTCCGGTCGCCATTTATACACTACGCCATAAACGCCGCCGTCGGCGTCGCGCACCAGTAAGCGCGTTTCAAGCCGACGATTCGAGGCAGGGTTTGCGGCGTCTACCTCCAAGTCAAAATTCTTCACGAAGACGGTCCCGGGCGGAAAACGCCACTCTCCCGACGGGGCAAAGGCAATCTGTCCGTGCGGAACGGCAATCCAGCGCGACTTGTCGGCGCCGTCCGACCAAAACGCGACATTGAGATCGTACGGAATCAAACCTGGGTTCGCGATCCGATGCGCCGTGTCGCTGAACACCCCGGTTTGCGAGAGCAGGGCAGGCATTTTGCCGTCCGCGCGAGCGGGCATCCGCAAATAGGGCGGTGTCTCGATCCGAGTCGTGAGTCCGTGGGGCGGCGCCAGCTTGGAACACCCGAGCGATGCCGCCATGAGCACCGATGCAAGACCAATCTTGGTTTTCGCCAATTCCCGTCGCTTCATTCGGGCCAATATATAGTAACGAACTCTCCCTCTGCACCTCGCGAGATCACTATGAAACCCAGCCTCCCCGTACTCTTGAGCGTCAACGGCGGATATGTCGATGCCGCCGGCTACCTCGCGCTGCACGGATTGTTCACCACGCATGTCACGGGAAACTTTGTGACGTTGGGTGCAACGCTGGTACTGGGCACCAGCGGCGCGCTTGCAAAGGTCTTGGCGCTGCCGATGTTTTGCCTGGTGGTGATGGCGGTCCGGCTGCTCAGCGTGGCGTTGATGGCAAAGAATCTGCCGGCGCTGCGCACGATACTGGGACTGAAAGTCGCGCTTCTGACATTGGGCGCGGCGCTGGCGATCGTCTTCGGACCGTTTGACAACGGTGATGGCTGGGCAGCGGTGTTGACGGGCATGTCGCTGGTCGCGGCGATGGCCATTCAAAATGCCATCCACCGGATTCACATGGGCGCACTGCCGCCGACCACCATCATGACCGGCAATACCATTCAAATCATGATCGATCTTGCGGATCTGCTGCGCGGGGTTCCCGATGCGGGGCGCGATGCGCTCCGCCTGCGTCTGTCGCGAATGTCAGCCAGCGTCACGGCCTTTGCGGCCGGGTGTGCCGCGGCAGCGCTCATGTATGCCAAGGAGGGCATTTGGTGCTTCGCGATTCCGCCGCTGGTGGCAGCCTGCACCCTGTGGTTGGGGGAATCGCGCGCGGAGAAAATCTAGCCCACTCAATGTCCCGATTCGTCCGTCTTTTCCGATCTACTCAATAGGACGAGTGATCTGACATTCACGGGAGCGATTATGGACAACACAATGAGGGGTGACGCCGGCGCATCCCTATCTCCGGGCAAGGAATCTGCAGTGCAGAACAGCGCCCACGACACCAGTAAATTGAAGCTGCTGGTGATATGGCTCGCCGTCGGCCTGCCCTTGATTTGGGGCGTCATCAAAACGCTGCAAGCCGGCGTGGTAGATCTAACACCCTAAGCAAGGCAAACTTCCCGGCGGAAGGCAGGAGGCATTGCTTATAATGTCTCGAACGCAACGCTGAAGGGGAGTTTCATGTTCAAAGGGAGTTTCGCGCTCGCGTCGATCCTGACGCTGGGCTTGGTTGACTATGCGTGCGCTGCGGACGCGCCTGCCGTGCCCTCCGTCGACTACGCCGCCTCCAGTGTCTGGCTGTGCAGACCCGGTCGGCAGGATGCGTGCACGGCGCCGCAGGATGCGACCATCGTCGCCGTCAATGGCACGTTGACACGCGAAGCCTTTCACGCTGCCACGAAGCCGCCCATCGACTGCTTCTACGTTTATCCCACGGTGTCCAATGAGCCGGGCGGGAATTCGGATCTGACCATCACCGGTGCGGAAAAGTTGGTCGTCAATGCGCAATTTTCCCGCTTCGCGGCGCAGTGCCGCTTGTTTGCTCCCATGTATCGCCAAGTCACCCTGACGGCGTTGCGCGCAATGATTGTCGGCAAGCCGATTCCCGTTGATCGCGACCTGGGATACCACGATGTGCTTGCTGCCTGGAACTACTACCTTGCGCATGACAATCA
>DASYIN010000183.1:0-1997 GCA_035997505.1 Steroidobacteraceae bacterium
AGCGACGGCTCGACGAAGGCGGCCACGACCTGCTTGGCGCGCGGGTTGAGATCGTCGAGATAGTTGCGCTCGCCGGCGTCTTCAGCGAGCGTCTCGTCATCGACTTCCGCGCCGAGCGACGGCGCCAAGCTATGGTCGGGCGTGTCGCTGGCACGTCCTGGCTGCGGCACCACGAACAAGCGATCGTAGAGGCGGACCTCCGCCTGCCGCGCATGCGGCACCGACAGCCAGTGAATGTTGCCTTTGACCTTGCGCGCCTCCGCGCCCGGCGTACCGCTGCGGGTCTCCGGATCGTAGCTGCAATGGACCGCGGTCACCTTGCCGCTTGCGTCCTTGTCAACGCCGACGCACTTGACCACGAAGGCATAGCGCAACCGCACTTCCATTCCGGGAGAGAGCCGGAAATATCCTTTGGGAGGATGCTCGCTGAAATCATCGCGCTCGATCCAAAGCTCGCGCGAAAACGGCAGCGCGCGCCTGCCGAGCTCCGCCTGCTGCGGATGGTTGGGCAACCAGCATTGTTCGTGCTCATCGCCGGGATAGTTGTCGACGATCAGCTTGACCGGGTCGAGCACCGCGATCCGCCGCTCGGCGCGCGCGTTCAGGTCATCGCGCAGGCAGTCTTCGAGCACGCTCATGTCGATCCACTGATCGGCCTTCGATACGCCGATGCGTTCGGCGAACAGGCGAATCGATTCGGGCGTATATCCACGCCGGCGCAGTCCCACCAGCGTCGGCATCCGCGGGTCGTCCCAGCCATCGACATAGCCGCCCTGCACCAGCTCGAGAAGCTTGCGCTTGCTCATCACCGTGTACAGAAGGTTGAGCCGCGCAAATTCGTATTGCTGCGGCAAGGGGCGCTGCAAGAGCCCCGCGTCGGCAAGCCGCTCGATCACCCAGTCATAGAGTGGCCGATGGTCCTGGAACTCGAGCGTGCACAGCGAGTGGGTGATGCGCTCCAGCGCGTCGGAAATGCAATGGGTGTAATCGTAGAGCGGGTAGACGCACCACTTGTCGCCGGTACGGTGGTGTCGAATATGGCGGATGCGGTACACCGCCGGATCGCGCAGGTTGATGTTGGGACTGGCCAGGTCGATCTTGAGTCTCAGCACGTGCGCGCCATCGGGAAACTCGCCGTCCTTCATCCGCCGAAACAGATCGAGGTTTTCCTCGACCGAGCGATCGCGAAAGCGGCTGGCGCGACCCGATTCGGTCAGCGTGCCGCGAAGATGGCGCATCTCTTCCGGGGTCGAGCTGTCGACGTAGGCCAGATCGGCCTTGATCAGGTGGCGCGCAAACTCATACAGCCGATCGAAGTAGTCGGAGGCGTGATAAAGATGCGCGCCCCAATCGAACCCGAGCCATTGCACCGCGGCCTTGATCGAATCCTCGTACTCGACATCCTCCTTGACAGGATTGGTGTCGTCGAAGCGCAGGTGACAAACCCCGCCGTTTTCTGCGGCGAGGCCGAAGTTCAGGCAGATGGATTTGGCGTGACCGATGTGAAGATAACCATTGGGCTCGGGTGGGAAACGAGTGACCACCCGCCCGCCATACTTGCCGGTTCGTCGGTCCTCGGCGATGATTTGACGAAGGAAATTCGACGACGCGGGCGCGGTTGCAGTTTGTGGCGGTGCAGCACTCATTACTTTGTTCATGAACAAATGGTTTGGGACAGGCATTCTAACCGCTGGTCCAGCACCCGTCATTGACCGTTATGCTACGGGCATCGACGACCGCGCGCGCAACCCGCATCCAGCAAGGCTTGCGAGGCCACGACCGGATTCCCGGGCGCGTCCTTTTCCACAATATCTGTGGATAAAAGTGTGCATATCTTGTAAATTTATTTGCTAAGTAGCCTGCAGGGTAGGGATTTCATTGTCATGCCCAAAATTTTGCCTCATTTTTTCTCCTATTTTTCATGTAGTTGTAATATTTCCACACGGCGAGATGCGCCGCGCTTCTGTCGCCGCGCTGTGCATCGTCGCGCCGCTTTT
>DASYIN010000184.1:0-65308 GCA_035997505.1 Steroidobacteraceae bacterium
AACCTCCGATGCCAATGTGGGCTTCAAGGACTGCAACTTCGCGATGCTGGTCGGAGCCAGGCCGCGCGGTCCGGGCATGGAGCGCAAGGATCTCTTGTTGGAAAACGCCAAGATTTTTTCCGCGCAAGGCAAGGCGCTCGAAGCGGTGGCCGGCCGCGATGTGCGTGTACTGGTCGTCGGCAATCCCGCCAACACCAATTCGCTCATCGCACAGCGCAATGCACCTTCGCTGCCTCGTAGCCACTTTACCGCGATGACCCGTCTCGACCACAACCGCGGCCTCGCGCAGCTCACGGAGAAGTCCGGCGCGCCGTTGTCAACGGTCAAGAAAATCATCATCTGGGGCAACCATTCCGCAACCCAATATCCAGACTTGCACCAGGCCACGGTCGGCGGCAAGCCGGCGCTCTCGGTCGTGGATCAAACCTGGTTCAAGGACAGCTTCATTCCCACCGTGCAGCAGCGCGGCGCCGCCGTCATCAAGGCACGCGGCACCTCATCGGCGGCATCGGCCGCAGCCGCGGCACTCGATCACGTGCACGACTGGATGCTGGGTACTCCGTCGGGCGATTGGGTGAGCATGGGCGTTCCCTCCGACGGCAGCTATGGGATCGCCGAGGGCGTCATCTACTCCTATCCGGTAACGTGCAAGAACGGCGAGTACAGCATCGTTCAAGGATTGGACGTCAACGATTTCAGCCGCGAAAAAATGCAGGCGACCCACCGCGAGCTGCTGGAAGAACGCGACGGTGTCAAAGATTTGATCTAATACAATAAGGGGCGGACCCATGCATGAGCTGCTGCTCGATGCCGGCATTGTCATCGGCTGGCTGGTGTTGTTCGCGGTCGCTTTTTGCATTCTTGCCTACCGCCGCGCCAGTCTGGTGGTCAGCACCGTGGTCCTCCTGGCTTTGCTCGCGCTTTACTGGGCGTACGGAGCCGCGCCGGAGTGGTGGAAGACGCTGATTTGCGTTCCGTTCGCGATCCTGCTTTTTCTGAATATCCGGCCGCTGCGCATTCGCCTCGTCACGCGGCCCTTCATGAAGAAATATCTCAAGCTGCTGCCCAGCATGTCCTCCACGGAACGCGAGGCGCTCGATGCAGGCACGGTGTGGTGGGACGGCGAACTGTTCACTGGCGGCCCCAACTGGGAAAAGCTCATGTCGGCCAAAGCGCCGGCACTTAGCGCGGCCGAGCAGGCATTTATCGACGGTCCCTGCGAAGAACTGTGTGCGATGCTCGATGATTGGGATATCACGCATCGCCGTGCCGACCTGCCCGCAGCCGTGTGGGCCTTCATCAAATCGCAGGGCTTCTTTGCCATGATCATCCCGCGCCGATACGGCGGGCTTGAATTCTCCGCTTACGCGCACTCATGCGTGCTGATCAAAATAGCCTCGCGCTCCGCCACCGCCTCCTCGACCATCGCCGTGCCGAATTCATTGGGGCCGGCCGAGCTGCTGCTTCACTACGGCACCGAGGCGCAAAAGAATCACTACCTGCCGCGGCTCGCGCGCGGCGATGACGTGCCCTGCTTTGCGCTCACCGGCCCGCGCGCAGGGTCGGATGCGGCGTCGATCCCGGACACCGGGATCATCTGCAAGGGGCAGTGGCAGGGTCAGGAAATCGCCGGCATCCGGCTCAATTTTTCGAAGCGCTACATCACACTGGCACCCATCGCCACGGTGATCGGACTGGCATTCCGCCTCTACGATCCCGAGCACCTCATGGGAGAGAAGACGGACTTGGGGATTACCTGTGCGCTGATTCCGCGCGACACGCCGGGCGTGACGATCGGCCGGCGGCATTTTCCCTTGAACATCCCGTTCCAAAACGGTCCCATTCAAGGGCACGACGTGTTCGTGCCGCTGGATGCCATCATCGGCGGCTTCGCGACCGCGGGGCAGGGCTGGCGCATGCTGGTGGAACAATTGTCCGTCGGCCGCTGCATTTCACTGCCCTCGAACGCCACCGGCGGGGCGCAGGCGGCGGTGTATGCATCGGGAGCCTACGCGCGCATCCGCCGCCAGTTCAGCACGCCGATCGGCAGCTTCGAGGGCATCGAACAGGTGCTGGCGCGCATGGCCGCGCGCACCTACATCATCGACGCCGCGCGCTCGGTCACCGCCGGCGCCATCGACGGCGGCGAAAAACCCTCGGTACCTTCGGCCATGCTCAAGTATCACGCCACCGAAATCGGCCGCATGATCGCCAACGATGCCATGGACGTGCACGGCGGCAAGGGCATCATGCTGGGGCCGAACAATTATCTGGGACGCGGATACCAGGTTGTGCCGGTGGCCATTACCGTCGAGGGCGCGAACATATTGACCCGCAACCTCATCATATTCGGACAGGGCGCGGTGCGCTGCCATCCCTTCGTCTTGAAGGAAATGAATGCCGCCAAGAATCCGAATCGCGAGGTCGGGGTGCGCGAATTCGACGCCGCCGTGATGGGGCATGTGGGATTTGCCATCTCCAATGCGGTGCGCTCCTTCGTCCTCGGCCTCACATCGGCGCGCTTCACCCGGGTGCCCGACACCGGCGCCACGGTGCGATTCTTTCAACATGTCAATCGGTACAGCGCGTCGTTTGCCCTGGCAACGGACGTGGCCATGCTGGCGCTCGGCGGATACCTCAAGAAAAAGGAGACTCTCTCCGCGCGCCTGGGCGATGTGCTGTCGTCGATGTACCTGGCCTCGATGGTGCTCAAACATCATGAGAATCAGGGCCGCCAGCCGGATGACCTGCCGCTGATCGAGTGGGCCTGCCGCAGTCTCCTGTACCAGGCGCAGGAGCAGTTGCACCTTTTCCTGCGTAATTTTCCCAATCGCCCTTTGGCGATGTTCATGCGGCTGTGCATTTTTCCGCGCGGGCTCGCTTATTCGCCGCCGAGCGATCGGCTGGGTCACGCGATCGGCGAACTCATCATGAATCCAACTGCCACCCGCGATCGCTTGAGCGCTCATATCTATAAGACACCGGCAGCCGATAACCCCTTGGGGCTCTTGCAGCAGGCGTTGATTCTCGCTGCGACAGCCGAGCCGCTCGAGAAGCGCATTCGGGTCGACGGCGTCAAGACCGGCCGGATCACCGCGTTGGATCTGCCGCGCCAGATCGATCAGGCCTTGACACTCGGCATCATCGACGCGAGCGAGGCGCAAGTATTGCGCGACTATGACGAGCGGGTCTTGAACATCATCAATGTCGACGATTTCGCGCCGCATGAACTGGGCGTGGGCCCCGACGCGCCGACATGAGCTCGATCGAACCCCGCGCCAAACAGGATGTTGCGCCGGTCGGAGCGGTCGCGCCGGCGCCCGCGCGCTGCAAGAATTGCGATGCGGTGCTGCTCGGCCGTTTCTGCGCACACTGCAGTCAGGCTGCCGATGTCCACGTCCCCACCACCCGGGAACTGGCGCACGATTTGCTCGAGGGCTTGACGCACTCGGACTCGCGGCTGTGGCGCACGCTGACAACGTTATGGTTCAAGCCGGGAAAACTCACGAAGGAATTCGTCGCGGGCCGGCGGGTCGCTTATCTGCCGCCGTTCCGGCTCTACCTGATAGTGAGCATCGTTTTCTTTTTGATGGCTTCATTCCTTCATATGAGCGGCGCAGCCATGCAGTTTGACGAGGCGCTGAAGCCGAACATGCCGCCCTCCGCGGCGTCGAAGCCGGCAACGCTACGCATCACCAGCTGCGCCGACTTCAATTTCGACTTTACAAATCGTCCCGCTTGGAAGCCGCGCTTCCAGCACATCTGCGAGGCCTTCGTGCGCGACAACGGCGAAAGCTGGCTGCATGTCGCGCTCGGCACCATGTCGAAGGCCATGTTCATTTTTCTGCCGCTGGTCGCCTTTCTGAACATGCTGATGTATTGGTGGCCGCGGTATCGATACGCCGAACACCTGCTATTCTTTGTGCACCTGCACGCGTTCTATTTTTCCCTGGCGATCGTCATGCTCGCGTTGATCAATGCCGGAGACGCCTGGCCGCGAATTGACGGCATCACGGGCATTCTCGAGACAATTCTGGGCTGGACTATCCCGGTTTACACCCTGATGGCGATGCGCAGGGTGTTCCGCCGGAGCTGGCCTGGTACTGTGTTCAAGGCAGTCGTGCTTTTCTTCATATACATGATCATGTTTGGCCTCACTGTGGGCGCCGTAGTCGTGTACTCCCTCCTTCAGTTGTAAAATACGGTCTTTAAGACAACATCACCATCACCCTGGAATGATGCGATGCGCGCGATACTACATATCGACATGGACGCCTTCTACGCGTCCGTGGAGGAGCAGGATCGCCCGGAACTCAAGGGCACACCGCTCATCGTCGGCGGCACGGGCGGCCGCGGTGTCGTCGCCGCGGCCAGCTATGCGGTGCGCCGTTACGGCGTACACTCCGCCATGCCCATGCGTGAAGCGCTGCGCCGCTGCCCGCAAGCCATCGTCGTGCATCCACGCATGGCGCGCTACAAGGAAATTTCTGATCTGGTGTTCGCGATCTTCCGGGAATTCACCCCGCTGGTGGAGGGGTTGTCGCTCGACGAAGCCTTTCTCGACGTGACGGCCAGCCAGCAGCTGCTCGGCGGACCGGACGTGATCGGCGCCGAAATTCGCCGCCGCATTGTTGGCGAGACCGGGCTCACCGCGTCGGTGGGAATTGCAACCAACAAGCTGCTCGCCAAAATCGCCTCGGACCTGAACAAACCGGACGGCATGTGCTCAATTCATGCCGGCAATATCCGCGAGATCTTGGATCCGCTGCCCATTCACAAGTTATTCGGGGTGGGTCAGAAGACCTTGCCCACGGTGCTGGCAGCGGGGATCCGCACCTTCGGCGATGCGCGCGTGGCCTCCGACGAGATGCTGTGGCGTGCCTTCGGCAAGCACGGCAAGGCGATGCGGGATCGCGCCAGCGGGCTCGATGATCGGCCGGTGGAACCGGATCGCGAGGAGAAATCCATCAGTGCGGAAGAAACCTTCAATACGGACCTTCGTGTACCGGCGGAGATGAAAGCGCAGCTTAAGGCTTTGGCGGATCGCACCGCGTCGCGGCTGCGCGCCCACAACCTGCTCGCCGGCCGGGTAAACGTGAAGATTCGCCGTGCCGACTTCACCACCTATACCCGCCAACGGGTTCTGGAGCCCGCCACTCAAGAGACGGCGGTCGTAGCGGCGGCCGCCGAGGCGTTGCTGTGCGCCTGGCTGGCCTCGCAGCCCCGTGCCGCGGTTCGGCTGCTGGGGGTCGGGGTTGCCGATTTGCAGCTTTTGAAGCAGTCGGACCTGTTTTCCGGCCCGCTGCCGGATTTAGGCGCCAGGCTCGATTCCGCCGTCGACGGCATTCGCGACCGCTTCGGGCAGGGTTTGCTGACCCGTGCCAGCCTGCTGCCCAGAGGACCGGGGAACGGAAACTAAGGACCGGTTGGTATTATCCTAGTAGGTCATGTACACCGCCTTCTTTGGGCTCACGGAAAAGCCCTTCGCCATCACCCCGGATCCCCGCTATCTCTATTTGAGCGAGCGGCATGCGGAGGCCCTGGCGCATTTGCTGTACGGCATCAACGAGTCGGGGGGCTTCATCCAGCTGACCGGCGAGGTGGGCACCGGCAAAACCACGGTGGTGCGCACCTTGCTGTCCCGAGTCCCGCATCACGCCGATGTCGCCGTGATTTTGAATCCGCGCGTCACGCCGGTGGAATTTCTCCTCACCATCTGCGAGGAGTTGGGCTTAGGAATAGCCGACGCCGACCGGGACAGCATCAAGGCGATGGTGGATGCGCTGAATCGACGGCTGTTGAAAGCGCACGCAGAGGGCCGGCGCATCATTGTCCTGGTCGATGAGGCGCAGAACCTTTCCATCGACGTATTGGAACAAGTCCGCCTGCTGACCAATCTCGAGACCGCCACCCAAAAGCTGCTGCAAATCATCCTTATCGGTCAGCCGGAGCTTCGAGAATTGCTGGACCGAACCGATCTGCGCCAATTGGCGCAGCGAATCACCGGCCGCTATCACTTGATGCCGCTGTCGCGCGAAGAGACCAAGGGTTATGTGCGCCATCGATTGCGCGTGGCAGGTGCGACCGAAGAGATATTCACGCCGGGTGCGTTGCTGGAATTGCATCGCCTGTCGCTGGGCATTCCGCGAGTAATCAACGTTGCGTGCGATCGCGCTCTGCTCGGCGCCTATACCCAGGAGATCAAGAAGGTCTCGGCATCCCTGGTGCGCCGTGCAGCCGGCGAGGTTTATGGCCGACGATTCCTTCCCACCTGGCTGGGCTGGGTGGCCGGTTCCCTGGGAGCGGCGGCGCTTGCAGGCACGCTATTCCTCGGCTGGCAGTACTGGCGCCATCAGAGTCCCGTCTTAAGTGCATCCCGTGCGATCAAGAGTGCTGCAACGACTGTGGCGCCGCGCGCTGCGCCGGCAGCAGCCGTGGCCGAGCCGCCGCCCGCCCCCGCGCCGAAGCTTGCATCGGTCAATGCGCTGCTTCAAGCCAATGAGGCCAACACCACCGATGCCGGGGCTTTCCGCCGGCTCCTGGCGCTGTGGGGAACGGCGCTCGCGGATGAAAGAGACCCCTGTGGGCAGGCGGCCAAGGCAGGGCTCGCCTGCTTGGATCAACGCGGTTCCTGGGCCCAGGTGAGGACCTTGAATCGGCCTGCGATCCTGACGCTGACCGATGACCGGGGACAACGGCACCGTGTGGTGCTCTCGAGCCTCGATGACAAGACAGCCACGTTGAACTTGGGAGAGCACAACGAAAAGGTATCCGTCGACGACCTGTCGCGGGATTGGTTCGGAGAGTTCACCGTCGTCTGGAAACCCAAGACGTCGCACACCCGATTGCTGTCGCTCGGCATGCAGGGTGACGAAGTTCGGTGGCTGCGCCGCAGTCTCAATGCGTTGGCGGGCGGCTCGTCCGATCCGGAACATGCCGACGTCTATGATGAGGCGTTGGCTATCGCTGTACAGAATTTCCAGCGCGAACATCGGCTCAATGTCGATGGCATCGCCGGCGTCCAGACCCAGGTCGTACTCGACACCGCGCTGGCCGACCCCAATTCCCCAGTGCTATTGGCCAATGCGCTGCGCGGCGGTTAGGAAAAATCCATGTCCTTCATCCTCGATGCACTGAAGAAATCCGAAATCGAGCGGCAGAGACAATCGACGCCGGGATTGATGGACACACCCGTCGCCCTGAGGCGCGGCAGGTTGCCGCTCTGGGCCATATTGCTGGGCGCGCTGCTCGCCATCAATGTCGTCGTGCTAAGCGTGGTGCTGATGCGAAATGGCACGCCGTCCGCGGCGACTCCAACGGTCGCCCCCGCGCCCGCGCCCACCAGGCACGATACGGATGAGCACTTCAGTCCCTTGAGCCGGGAACCGGTCTACGCCCCTGAAATTCCCCTGCCGCCCTCGGATGAGTCCGCGTCATCCAAGGGCGCCGCGGCCGAGCTTCCGGCAGTTGCGCAACGCGCCGCTCCCCGTGCCTTCCATCGTCCCGATCCGGTGCTGGTGGACGAGGAACCTCAGGACAACAACGCAGTGCTGCCCTCGATCAATGAAATTAACCTGACGGGATCACAAGCGCTGCCGGAGATGCACTTGGACGTGCATGTCTACGCAACCAAACCTGCCGAGCGGTTCGTGTACATCAACATGCGCAAGTACCATGAAGGCAACACCCTGCAGGAAGGTCCGGTGCTGGAGCGCATTCGGCGCGACGGCGTGATTCTCAACTATCAAGGATTGCGTTTCTTGTTGCCGAGACAGTCATGATTTGCGGCCTTCAGCCAGGCGCCGCAACGCATCGCCGGTGATTCGGTAGTTGACCCACGCGGGATCCGCCTGGGCTCCGAGGGATTCGTAAAAATCGCGCGACGGCCGGTTCCAATCCAGAACCTGCCATTGAAAACGCCCGCAATCCCGATCCAACGCCAGCGCGGCCAGATAGCGGAGCAGTGACTTGCCGATTGCGCGGCCTCGATACGCCGGGCGCACGAACAGATCCTCCAAATACAGGCCCGGCTTCCCCAAAAACGTGGAAAAGTTGTGGAAAAAGAGCGCGAATCCCACAGCCTCCCCGTCGAAACGCGCGACGACCGCTTCGGCGCGCGGCGTCGGCCCAAAAAGTGCCTTGTGAATCGACGCTTCCGT
Source organism: Steroidobacteraceae bacterium (assembly GCA_035997505.1). Lineage (GTDB taxonomy): Bacteria > Pseudomonadota > Gammaproteobacteria > Steroidobacterales > Steroidobacteraceae > Bog-1198. The sequence goes on from DASYIN010000184.1 coordinate 8,160, forward strand.
GGCAACGCTCTCATGGCGCAGCTTCTCGTACTCCGCCAATTCGTTGATCAGGGACAGAATAAGCGGCACGTCCGCGGAATTGGCGGGCGAAATGTCGAGACCGGAAGAATGCGGCATTGAGCGTGAGTCCCAGTGGGCGGTTAGGCCCGATCATGCGATGATAATCCCATGCGCAAGATTCTAACCCTGACCATGAGCGGTTTGGTGACCGTGCTGCCGCTGGCGCTGACGGTGTACGTGATCTGGTGGCTGGTCAACACAGTCGAGGGGTGGCTGCGCCGCGCGCTGATTGCCTTGGGAATCGTCAGTCCTGAACACTATTGGCCGGGCTTGGGATTGATCGCGGGTTTCTTGCTGCTGCTGTTCGTGGGCAGCGTCGTAAACGCCTACGCCGGCAAAATTCTGCTCAAGTATTGGAACGATTTTTTGGGCCGCATCCCGTTCGTCAAAACCCTGTACGGCGGGTTTCGCGACGTGCTCAGCCTGTTGCCCTCCGGCAGCGGCGAGAAGCGGGATCTGCAGCGCGTGGTGCTGGCGAGATTCGCCGATGTGCACGCCATTGGCTTTGTCACCCGGGAGGATGTACCCAGGGTTTTGTTTGCGCATGGCGGCCAGGATTGGGTCACCGTGTATTTTCCGATGAGTTATGCCTTCGGCGGGTACACCATTTATCTGCCGAGGGACCGGGTCCAGCCGCTCGACATTTCTGTCGAAGACGCCATGCGATTGGCCATCACCGCGGGGCTGACGGCTGCCGGCAAACGCAACGACCTTTAGGACGGGTTTGACTCATGGTCAAACACGGTTTGAAGTTTCTGATGATAGGGCTGGCGATGTCGCAGCCAGTGGCGGCGTTGGCGACTGCCGCGCCCGCACCCGTGGGCAAGACACCCGCCGACCGATACCAGGCATGGCGCAACGAAGCCGTGCGCGCGCTGGGCGCGCGCGACGACGCGAACTCCGTGGCAACCGCGGCCGCGTTGAGTTTTACCAATGCATCTGCCGCGCCTGGCAACGCTTCCACTGCACTGCAACTGATCTCACGCGCCGGCGATCTTGCGCCGGACAGTGCGGCCATCGGCTGGCTGCACCTACAGCTGTGCGCAGCCACGCCCTCCTGCGACAGCCGCGATGCGGCTACCGTACTGCGCTGGGTGGATCCCGACAACAGTGCGGCTTGGCTCGCGCAACTCTCGACCGCCCATAAGGACAAGGACACAATTGAAGTCGACCGGGTGTTGGGCGACATGGCGCAAGGTACGCGGTTCGATCTTTACTACAACCAGATCATGGTGCTGATGTATGACGCCTTGGACGGCGTGCGGCGGCAACTGCCCGGCGGCGTGGTGGCATCGGATACGGCCCGGTTGACGGCGCTCGCCGGTGTCGCCAATGCCGAAATCATCCCGCCGTTTTCTGCGCTCATCGATTCATGCCGCGAATCCACTCCCGGAAGCGAACGCCGCGAGGATTGTTTGAAGCTCGCGAAAATCATGCAAAGAGGGGACACGGTCATCGTACAGATGGTGGGATTCGGTATCGAGCGGCGCTTGATATCGCCTGAAAGCAAGGAAGCTCGAAGCCTCAACGAACGCAGGCATCTGTTGGAGTGGCGCCTGTCCGCAGCGAGCAAGCTGGATTCGTCGGTGCTACCCTGGACCACGAGCGCACGGACCCGCACGCGTCTTGCGCAAATGCGCATAAGGCCGCGCGAAGAAGATGTTTGCATTGCCCTGTTGCGCGAGCACAAGATGCCCATCGAGCCCGCGGAGAGTCACCGATGATCGATCTGTACTATTGGCCCACGCCCAACGGCCACAAGATCACCATGTTCTTGGAGGAAACGGAAATCCCCTACACGATCGTGCCGGTCAACATCGGCAAGGGGGATCAATTCAAGCCTGAATTTCTCGCGATCGGTCCGAATAACCGCATGCCCGCCATCGTCGATCATTCGCCTTTGGAGCGGGGCGCGCCGATTTCCGTATTCGAGTCCGGAGCGATTTTGTTGTACCTGGCGGAGAAGAGCGAGCGGTTCATTCCGAACGAGTCTCGCGGCCGCGTCGAGGTATTGCAGTGGCTGTTTTGGCAGGTGGGAGGCTTGGGGCCCATGCTGGGACAGAACCATCATTTCGCCAGGTACGCTCCCGAGAAGCTTCCTTACGCCATCGACCGCTACGTGAAGGAAACCAATCGTCTGTACGGTGTTTTGAACAAACGGCTCGCCGATCGTGAGTTCATCGCGGGCATGTATTCCATCGCCGACATGGCTTGCTATCCCTGGATCGTTCCTTACGAGGCGCAGGGACAAAAACTCGAGGACTTTCCCCATCTGAAGCGCTGGCTCGAAGCAATCAAAGCGCGACCGGCCACGGTACGCGCTTATGAAAAGGGCACCGCCATCAGCACCACCACCACCATGACCGAAGAAGCAAAGAAGATCTTGTTCGGACAGACGGCGCAGAGTCTCGGTAAGAGCTGATTTTGCGATCAGCGCGGTGTCGCGCCATCACGGTTATTTAACTTAACATCAGCTGCTTGACTGCGGCATCCGTTGGTGCTGTAATTTCTGTCATGACAGAAATAGAAGAAAGAACAACCAGGCCGCTGCCGGAGTCGGTGCGCCGTTTCGTAGCCCACTGGGGCAGCATGGGCGATCACTGGGGCGTCAATCGTTCCGTCAGCCAGGTGCATGCGCTGCTGTATCTGTCGGAAAAGCCGCTAAGTGCCGAAGAGATCGCCGCCTCACTGGGAATGGCGCGCTCCAACGTCTCGACTTCGCTGCGCGAGCTGCAGTCGTGGGATTTGATCCGTCGCGCGCCGGTCCTGGGCGATCGCCGGGATTTCTTCGAAGCCGAAACCGACATTTGGTCAGTCGTGACCCGCATCGCGGCGGGACGAAAGGCGCGCGAGCTTGATCCCGCCGCCGCGGCCTTGCGCGATTGTTTGGCTGCGGCCGCGGTCGACCGGGATGTGAGTGAAGTGGCCGTTGGGCGCCTCCGGGAAATGCTCGATTTCGTCGATCGCAGCAGCCGGTGGTATGAACAGATGCTTTCGTTGCCGCGCTCGCAGGTCGCGGCGTTGATGAAGATGGGCGGCGGCATCGCCAGATTTTTGGGCCGCGGAGCCGGCATTGTGAAGCGCCGGGCATCCGGCTAGACCGGAACGATGCCATGCGTGCGAAAGGGAATCGTCTCACGCTAGTTCCCGCCAGCTCGGATGGCACGACAGTTGATTTGCCCGGTGCGGGCGCCAGCGCGGCTGAGACTAGATTTGCCCTGCTCGCGGGCGATTCCTGGACGCGGTTGCCTGCGCCGATACGTCGGCGCTTCTCTCGCCATCTTGCCGAAGGCGAACGCATTGTCTACTTGGGAGAAGTCGCCGCCACTCACATGACTCTTGCGGGCCGGCTGCTGGCGCAGTTGGCGCGGCTCGTTGGCGCGCCGTTGCCGCTGGAAGCGGGCGGCTGCATGCCGGTCACGGTGATCGTCACGGGATCTGAACGCTTGGGCGGACAGATTTGGACGCGAATCTATGATCGGGTACGCGGCTTTCCGCAGGTGATTCAGTCGGTGAAGCATTTTGGCGGTGCGACGGGTCTTGAAGAGATCGTCGCGCATGGAGTCGGGATGCGGCTCAGCTTGAGCGTGCGCGAGGGCGCGCTCGTGTTCCGCAGCGCCGGATATTTTATTCGCTGCCTTGGGGTGCAGCTTTCATTGCCGGCATGGCTGACGCCCGGGGTGATCGAAGTCGTTCACCGTGAGGAATCGGCCGGCCAATTCAGCTTCTCTTTGAGCGTTACGCACATATGGGCCGGACACGCGATCGACCAGATAGCGTTCTTCCGGGAGGAACAATCGTCATGAGTAAATTCGCAGAATTCACGGCCGATGGCGAGCGCTTGGATTTGCCGCTCAGCCAGGCGCTTCTCTCGGCCGAGTGGCACTTGTTGGCGGCGCCGATTCGTGCCGTGCATGAACGCCGGCCGGCGACGCTGATTGGCAGCGCGACCGTGGTGCGCGGATGGGGCTGGCTGCCACGGCTTTTTGGATGGATAAGCGGGCTGCCGGATGAGCAACACAATGGACCGGTCAAGGTGGTGCTCGAACAGATGCACGGTGGACGAGAGCGCTGGACGCGGCACTTTGGCAGCGCGCGGCCGATGCAGTCCAGTCTACGGCGATGCGGGGATTGCGTTGATGAGACGATCGGCGTCACGACCTTGAGATTCAAATTCTCTCTGGAAGGCGGATCGATTCGGTGGACCGCGATAGCGGGCCGGACACTGGGCATCCCTTGGCCGCGGTCCTGGCTCAAGGGGATCGATGGATACGAGTCGCACCGCGGCAATCGTTACTACTTTAATGTACGTGCGGCATTGCCTGGCGTCGGTCTCATCGTGCATTACGTCGGCGAGCTGGACCTGGTGCGCGCATGAGCGCCGGTTGAAGGCGATCATGACTGAACCCCGTCGACCCGTATTGATTCTGGGTGCATTCGGCACGTTTGGCCGCCTCATCACCGATGCGCTGGCTCAAACCACCGATCTGCCAATCATCGCCGCCGGTCGGCGCCTGCCTGAAGTACGGCCGGAATTCAGGCCCGGTATCCGCGCGCTCGCCATCGACAGCCATGACCTGAGCGCCGCGGTCCTCGAGAAACTCGGCCCGGCAGTCGTGATCGATACGGTGGGCCCGTTTCAGAGGCGTGATCGGAACCTGGCCCAGACCTGCATCGACCTTGGGGTTCACTATCTGGACCTGGCCGACGGCCGCGAATTTGTTCAGAACGTCTGCGCTCTTGATGCCGCGGCCGCCGCGCGCAACGTGCTCATCGTCAGCGGCGCATCGACCGTCCCTGCGCTTTCCTCGGCCGTCATCGAGAATCTGGCCGGCGCATTCTCCGAGATTGAAGAGATCGACATCGGGATTGCGCCCGGATACTCAGGGCCCCAAGGGCTGGCAACCATCCGATCGGTATTGGGATACGTCGGCCGTGCCATCCCCGTCTGGCGCCAGGCAAAGATGGGCTGCGCGCGCGGTTGGGGAGATACCAAACGCCATCGATATCCGACGCCCGTGGGCCGGCGCAATCTGTCATTGATAGACGTACCGGACACGACCTTGATTCCACCCCGTTACCCAACCCTGCGACGGCTCTCGATTCGCGCGGGTCACGAGGTTCCGCTGGTGCATCACGCACTTCGGTTGTTGGGTGTATTGGTGAGAATCGGCTTGATCCGCGATCTCGCCGCGCACGCTCGTCTGATGCAGCGCGCGGCGGGTTGGTTCGACGCTCTCGGCAGCAACAATGGGGCGATGCACGTGCGGCTTAGTGGCCGCGGCAATGATGGCACTCCTCAATCCCGCACCTGGACGCTGGTCGCCGAGAACGCCGATGGACCACGGATACCGACGCTGGCGGCCATATTGCTCACCAAGAAACTGCTTGGTGTGGACGGATATGCGCCGATCCTGTTGCGAGGCGCGACGCCGGCCTCGAACCTTTTGACCCTGCGGGAATTCGAATGCGAATGGCGCTCGCTCGCCATCCGCACATGCGTGACCAGCGAAGCATGCGCGGTAGCGAGCGGCAATTCCTTGCCTATGGCGTCTTCACATCGTGCGACCTGAACCAGGCCAGCACGTACGCCGCCTTGTCGATCAGCAGGCTCGGGCGCGCGGAAATGTCATGCGATGCATTGGGAACGCGCACCAGGGCCGTGTCGATCTTGCGAAGTTTGAGCGCCTGATAGAACTGTTCCGCTTCGCTCGATGGCGTTCGGTAGTCGACCTCGCCGGTCATCAGCATGGTGGGTGTTTTCACGTTGCCGACGTAGGCCAGCGGTGAGCGCTTCCAATAAGCCTGCATGTCGTCCCAGGGAAACTCGCCGAACCAATAGCGATAGAAATAGTTGTTCATGTCGCCGGTGAGCACGAAGCTGGTCCAATTGATGACGGGCTTGACGACCACCGCCGCCCGAAATCGATCGGTATGCCCGACGATCCATGCGGTCAGCACGCCCCCGCCGCTGCCGCCCGTTACGAACAGCCGTTGAGTGTCGACATAGCCGCGTCCGATGACGGCATCGACCCCCGACATGAGGTCGTCGTAGTCCTTGTTCGGATAATCGTGGTGAATCAGATTGGCAAATTCCTCGCCGTAGCCGGTACTGCCGCGCGGGTTCATATACAGAACGACGTAGCCCGCCGAGGCGTAGAGCTGTATTTCCGCCGCAAAGCTGGGTGCATACATCGCGAACGGGCCGCCGTGGATTTCAAGTACGAAAGGATATTTCTTGGCTGGATCGAATCCGGCCGGCTTCACGATCCAACCTTGCATATGCCGATGGTCTGCCGAGGAATCGAAGTTGATTTCCTCGAGCGTACCGATCGAGCGCTCGTCCAGCAGATTGCCGCTGAATGCGCCCAAGGTCGTGATGTCGCGCGGCGATGTGCCGGTGGCCAAGGCCGCGGGCGCCGTTGCGCTGGCTTGGGTAAATGCAAACCGGCCGTTCGCCGAGATGGAAAACGAGCCGCCCGAATAAGGCCGGGACACATCACTCCCACCGACACCCTGCGCCAGGGTGCGCATCTTCCCCTGAAGGTCGATGGCCGCAATCTTGGTCGAGCCCTGATCGTCGTACTGGAACGCAATTGTCTTGCTGTCCGCCAGCCACTTCGGATTCGCCGCATCGCGATCCAGCGAGGCGGTGAGCGATCGAGGATGACTGCCATCGCTGTCCATCACATAGAGTTGCGTCGCTTGGTAACCCAATTGCTTGTCGTCGAAGCCCAGGTAGGCGATGCGCTTGCCATCGGGCGAGGGCACCGGATGACGGTCGGGTCCGCGCCGGTCGGTCAACGAGTGGATCGAACCGTCTGACATGTCGACGCGGTAGACCTCGCTGTCGAGCGGGTTGAAATCGGCGTCCGCATGACGATTTGCACTGACCAGGACGCTCTTGCCATCGGCGCTGAAGGCCGGCGGTCCCTGATGGTCAAAGTCACCATGCGTCAATTGGCGCGCGGCGCCGCCCTCGGCGGAGACGACGAATACCTGGCTGTAGGTGCTGGGCAAGTAGCCTTCGCCATCGGCGCGGAACACCATCCGGTCGATGAGCTTGGGCGGGTCCGCCCACTTGGCGTTCTTCGGTGTTTCCGGCAACTCGACCTTCAGCGGCTTGCGTTCCTGCGCCACGGACATGGTGAATGCGAGCCAGCGGCCGTCCGGCGACCATGCCAGGCCGCTGGGCGATTCCGTGAAATTGCTGATGGGCGCGCTGACTCCGCCGGCCGTCCAGTACATGAAGAGCTGCGCGGATCCGTCGGCGGCGCGTGCGATGTAAGCAATGCGCGTGCCGTCGGGCGACCAGCGTGGTGAGCCGCTGGTCGCGGCACTCGATAACGGGCGTTCATTCTTGCCGTCGGCGCCGACCAGCCAGACTGCGCCGCGCGCCCGGTCGGTCTTGATGTCGAATCCCATGCGCACGTAGGCGATGTTGCGGCCGTCGGGGGAAGCCTGCGGATCGGCGGCCCATTGCAGATCGAACACATCCAGAGGCTTGAACGCCGGCTTCGATGACTGCGCAAATGCGGGCCCCGCAAGGCAGAAGGCGAGCAGCGCAGCGGCGGCGTATTTCAGCTTTGGAGAAGACCTGTTCAGCATGATGTCTCTTTGCCGGCGGCCCAGCAGTAACGTTGATGATCATCGGCCATCCCCACAGCCTGCATGAAGGCGTAGCAGATGGTCGTTCCGACAAACTTGAAGCCTTTCTGTTTGAGGTCCTTGCTCATCGCATCGCTGTGCGGCGTCGATGCCGGGACGCCGCCGAGGTACAGAGGCCGCCGACGCAGCACCTTGCCATCCGTGAATTGCCAGACGTAGTCGCTGAACGATCCGATGGAGGAGCGGATCTGCAGGTAGGCACGCGCATTCGCAACGAAGGCGTCCACCTTGAGGCGGTTCCTGATGATGCCGGGATCCTGGAGGAGACGGCGGCGCTTCACGGCGCCGTAGCGCGCCATTTTCTCGGCATCGAAGCGGTCGAATGCCTGCCGGTAGGTCTCGCGCTTGCGCAAGACCGTGATCCAGCTCAAGCCTGCCTGCGCGCCCTCCAAGCACAGCATCTCGAATAGATGCGCGTCCGAGCGAACCGGCATGCCCCACTCGCTGTCGTGATAGGCGACGTACAAGGGATCCTCGGGGCACCACGCGCAGCGCAGTTTGCCGTCCGCGTGCCGTTGCGCCTTGAGTTTTCGACGGTCTATCGCCACGAATCGATCAATGCGATTTGGCGGCTATGACCTCGATCTCGACCAGTGCGCCCGGAGCTGCCAGGGCGGCAACTTGAAACGCGCTTCGGGAAGGCTTGTTGGGCTGTTCGGCGGTCGCAAAAAATTGCTTGTACCCGGCCATCATGCCGGCGAAATCCATCTTGTTATCCTTGGCGGGATCGCCCACCAGGAAGATGGTCATCTTCACCACGTCGCCCATCGTCAGGCCGAGGCGCGACAGGGTCCCTTTGATCGCGTTGAGCGCGCCGACCGTTTGGGTTTCGGTATCGCCGTAGGCGGCAACGCTGCCTTTCGGCGCGTCCTTGTTGATCACGGGCGCCAATGCACCGCTCAAGAAATACGTGTCGACACCGGCCTTGACGGTAACGGCGGAGGAAATGGGAAAATCATTGCCCTCCGGCAGCGGCAAACGTACGACCTTCTGATGGTCGGCCGGAACGGCGGCTGAAGCCCATGACACCAATGTGAGAATACTCGCGGCAAAAATGAGCTGGCGCGCATAGTTCATGCTAGACATCGTATCCCCTGATTGAAAATTTAGACGTGCAGTCGCACGGCGTGCCGATCTTTGTAGGCCAATTCAATGCTATCCACGCCGCGCGTGCGACGCGCCGTGCTGCGGATTTCATGCATCAGCTTGAGAAGAACGCGCGTGCTTTGATCGGCAGTCAAGCTGAGCCGCGGTTCGACCCCCAGATGCAACACGGCAAAGCGTTCGTGAGCCGAGCGCACGAAAACGGCGACTCCCACCGGGCGTCCGTCCTCGGCGATCGCGAACAGGGTCTGCACTCCCGCGATGTCGCCGACCCTGACACGCAAACCGCCGTCCTGCTCGTAGATCTCGGGCACCCCATAGGTATCGATCGATTGCTGGATACCGAGCCGAACTCGATGCTGGTTGACGTTGAAGAACAGCAACAGCTCCAGGGCCGGACGCTGCTCCGCTGCTAGCTTCGACGTAATGCCAATTGACGCCCCCAACGAACCCCCGAGCATCCCCGCCCTTCGAATGAGCGGCCAGTCACAGAACTTAATTGACGCAGTGCAACAGACATTGTCTGCGGCGTGAGACTCCGTATCGTATAGCGTCGCTCGTTGAATGACACTATACCTAGCCATTCGTCAGCAAAATGCTGCAATGCAGTATCGCGGCCGCGCCAATCATATTAGGTACCGCATGAGAGGAAATAATTAGTGCTAGCTTCTGACGAGGACGGCAGCACGCTGGACGCTCTGAAGTTCAGCCTCGCAAGCGATATCGTCGAACTCGTCGTGCTGACCGCGGACGACGCCTTCCTGCAGACGCTGCGTGAAGCCATTGGAGGTGCGCGGCGCCTCTGGCACGTGCCCTCCGCGGACAAAGTCAGCGACCTTTTGGTGGCCGGGGAAGTCGGCATCGTGGTGCTCGATGTGCAGGCACTGCACGAGGGCGCCCGCGTCTTTGTCGAGCAAATCAAGCGTCAATTTCCCGACTTGGTCCTCGTCGCGGCCGGACATCGCGACGATGAGACGGCGCTCGCCGGATTGATCAGCTCAGGATTGGTCTACCGTTTCATTCACAAGCCGATGTCGCCGGCGAGGGCAAAATTGTTCGCCGAGGCGGCAATCAAGAAGCACGAGGATCAGCGCCGCCGCGCAGCCGAGGCGCCGCCGCGCAAACCTGCGGCGCCCGTGAACCGTGCGTGGCTGGCCGTCGGCGCCGCAGCCGCATTGCTCATCTTCGCCGCGGTCGCATGGCTCGCACATCGAAACAGCGGCGAAGAAGCGATACCGCCCGCGGCCGAAGCGCTGAAGCCTGCCGCGGCGGTTGAGTCACCTCTAGTGGCTCGGGCGGCAGCGGCCCTGTCGGCGAATCGCTTGACCGAACCCGCGGGCGATAATGCATTGGAACTTTATTTGCAGCTGCAGGCGCGCAATCCGGCGGACGCCAATGCCGGTGCCGGGCTCGCGGAAGTGAAAGAACGGCTGCTGGCGCGCGCGGAAAATGCATTGCTCGAAGAACGTTTGGATGAAGCCGCCGCGGCCATCGAAACCGCGCGCAAATCCGGTGTCGAGGCCGGCCGGATTGCCTTCCTGACTGCGCAATTGGCGAAGTCGCGGGAGCAAATCAAAACCGCGCAAGCGCAGGTTCAGCAGCAGACCCGAGCGCGCACCGAATCGAAGCCCGAGGAAGATCGCGTCACTCCCTTGCTGAATCTCGCCACGCAGCGCGTCGCAGAGGGCCGGCTCGTCGCCCCGGATCGCGACAGTGCGCGCTACTACCTGCAGGAAGCCCTGCGAGCCGAGCCCCAGAACGCAGCGGCGCTCGACGCGAAGCGCGCCTTGGCGTCGCGATTGCTGGAAGAGGCGCGCAGCGACATCGATCGGCGCGATTTCGCGCAGGCGTTGGTCGTCATCGAAGGCGCCGCCGGCGTCGCCGCTCCGGCGAACATCGAGACGGTGCAAAACATGCTGAGTGCCGCGCGCAAGCAGGCAGAGACCGATGCCAGGGGCCAGCTGCTGAAGAATGCCAACGAGCGATTGCTGCAGGATCGGTTGATCGAGCCCGCCAACGACAATGCCAAGTACTTTTATCTGACCTTGAGGCAGCTCGATCCCAATAATCCGGCGCTGGCCTCGGTGCTGCAAGACTTGGGCACGCGCCTGACCTCGAAGGCGCGGCGCGCGCTGGTCCTTGGGCAACTCGATGCCGCCAAGAGCTGGCTGGAAGAGGCGGCCGCGGTGGCCTTCAGTTCGGCCGAAATGAATTCGGCTCTGCATGACCTGGATACGGCCGTCGCGAAACAAAACTTCATGACCAACTTGGTTCCGGCCAGTCAGCTCACCGTGCTGAAATCCGTGCAGCCTATTTATCCCGCGCGAGCGGAAAAGAACAAGATCGAGGGTTGGGTGGACGTTGAATTCACCGTGGAGGAGAGCGGCAAGGTGAAAGATGCGAGGGTTCGCGGCGCCAGCATCTCCGGAGTGTTCGAGGAGTCCGCGCTCAAGGCCGTTTCTCAATGGCGCTATAAGCCCGTGCTGCGCGATGCCAAGCCCGTGCCCGTGCGCAGCCAAATCCGGGTCCGATTTAGCCTGCCTTAGGCTGCCGAGCTGCGCGCGAGGGCGGCGGATTGCGCTTCCTGTATCAGCGCTCCGATTTCGGCGCCGATACGCAAGTCATCGACCGCGCCAAACGCATGCTTGCGTACCATCCCGTCGCGGTCGATCAATACCAGACTGGGCGTGCCGCGCATTTTGTAGCGGTCCATGGTGTGCGGGATGGGGCCCGCCGGGTTCGGTTGATCCAGGGCAATCGGAAACTTCAATCGATATTCCTGAATGAAAGCCTTCAGCACCGCGACGTTGAACGCATCGTGATGCTCGAATGTGGTGTGCATGCCGATGACAGTGACATCGCTCGGCGCGAAGGTCTCGAAGATCCTCTGCGCTTGCGGCACGCCGGAAGCGATTGAGTTCGGGCACAGCACTTGAAATGCAGCCAACACCACCACCCGCCCTCGCAACGCAGAAAGCGCGAGGGGGCGATCGGTGTTAAACCAGGTTTGGACGAGCAACTCCGGCGCCGCACTCGTTGGGGTTGTCATAAAAAAAGAACGCACACCTAAGTCCGCACCGGGGCGCTCGAGAGGTCCTTCATCGGTTTTTTTAAAGATAACCTTAAAACGCGCGGCTGGGAAGCGGCTAGCGATTCAGGGAGCTGACGGGGTGTTCTTTCTCTCGGCGCTTGCGTTCGGCGACTTCTTCGCGGTCGACGCTGACGTTGATGGGAGCCTTGATGCCGATGCGCACCTGCGAGCCGTTGACCGCCATCACGGTCACTTCAACGTCGTCGCCAATTCGTAACGATTCCCCAGCGCGTCGGGTCAATATGAGCATGTCTCATTAAGGCATGCGTAAAAGCGTTTGCCTGTGGGGAATACCTTTATATTATTGTAGGACTGCACCGACGGCGGCCGCGGAGCAATCTACGGCTAGCGCTCGGCGATGACCCGCTCGGCCGCGTTTTCAGGCGCGCCCCAATTGCTCACAGTCGCTTCGTAAATGGCCAGCTCCTGCAGCAGGTCCTCGAGGCGCTGCGCCTTGCCCATGGCAAAACCCTGGCCGTAGTCCACGCCGAGATCCGCCATGCGCACGCGCAACACGTCGGTCTCGACGTACTCCGCGATGGTTTCCATGCACATGACCTTCGCGAGTTGTGCGATTGCCTTGATCATCGATTCAGAGCGCGCATTGGTAATCGCGTCGCGCACGAAGGTGCCGTCGATTTTGATGTAGTTGACCGACAGATCCTTCAAATAAGCCAGCGAGCTGACGCCGGTGCCGAAATCATCCAGCGCGAACTGGCAGCCCAGTTCTTGCAGGGTGCGCATAAAAACCTGCGCCTTTTCAAGGTTGCCGATCGTCGCCGTTTCGGTCAGTTCAAAGCACAGCACCCCGGCCGGCAACCCGCTGGCCTTGAGCTGTTCGACCACGAATCCCAAAAACGACTCGTCCTGCAGCGACTGCCCGGAAAGATTGATGGCGAAACGCGCGAATTCCTCGCCGACCGAGGCACTATGTGCCCCGAGCAGTTCGCAGGCTTTGCGAACGACCCAGCGGTCCACGGTGGGCATCAGCTGGTAGCGTTCTGCCGAGGAGAGAAATTTGCCGGGCGGAATGATTTCGCCTTTCTCGCCGAGCATGCGGATCAGGAGCTCGAATCGTGGCCGGCCGTAGTTGCCGCGCAATGGCAGAATGGGCTGGGCATCGAGCCTGAAACCATCGGTGTCGAGCGCTTCGCGCAGCTGACCGATCACCATTATGTCGGTGTGACGCCTGATGATGCTCTGGTCCGAATCCTGAAACATTTCAACCCGGTTGCGGCCCCGATCCTTTGCAGCCTTGCAGGCGATTTCCGCGGTGGCCAGGGCATGCGCGAGCGGGTTGTCCGAGCGGCCGATCGGGGCGACGCCCACGCAGACCGATACTTCGAAGGCGCCCTGGCCCGCGCGCGGTACGATGCCTTCGGCGGCCGCCCGAATCTGCTCGGCGATCACCGCCGCCGCCTCCATGCTGGAGCCGGGAATCAGCGCCGCGAGCCGGTCGCCGGAAATGCGCGCGGACAGCGCCTCGGGCGGCAAGGTCTTGGCCATGCGGTCCGCGACGCTGACGATGACGTCGTCGCCCACGTGCATGCCGAACGTTTCGTTGATGACATGCAGTCGATCGATGTCGAGATACAAAATGATATGCAAGCTGGCCGACGTTCCCGCTGCCAGCACGCTGCCCGCGTGACGCTCGAACGCTTGACGGGTCATCAGGCCCGTACTGGTGTCGTACTGCGCTTGGATGATGTTGGTCGAGCGCTTCGCCAGCATTTCGGCGACCCGCGTTTGCTGCAAATCAAAGTCTTGCGCGCTCGGCGGATTGAACAGCGCCAGCACGCCCATGACGCGCTCGGAATGATGCCGGATGGGGCAGGCCAATATCTTGTAGGGCGCAGCCACGTCGGTCGCGACCTTGGAAATGTGATTGATGACGATGGTGCGCTGTTGCATCTGCATCCACGCCGTCAAGTGATGCTGCGCACGCTGCAGCGCTTCCGGGGCCATCGGCGTGCCGCTGCGGGTCATCGACACGGAGATATTCTTGTCGGGTACCCAAAGCGCAGCCAACGCGCAGCCCATGCGGTCGAGGCCGGTTTTTAGGATTTGCGAAAACTCATCGGCTTCGCTCCCCGCGGCCTGGTTGGAGGTGATCTCCATCATGAGTTCCAGGTCGCGTTCCTTGACATTCAGATCGCGCTCGCTGGATCCCAATTTCACGCGCAGCGCCAACTCGCGGCGCAGACACTCGAGCGCCGGCTGAACGAGTTGTCGAACCGTCTGCAGAGGCCGCGGTTCGATCTGTACTCCCGACAATCTCACCACCAGACTGACGATTCCCAACAATTCGATGTGTTCGCCCCGCACGGCGAACGAGTAGACCACCCGATCGGCATCGATGGTTCGCGCGATGCCCGCATACTCTGCGGTGTCCGACAGCGCGTTGGCGATGGCATCCTTGATGAGCTGCGGCTCGTCGCTCAAGTCCCATTCGTCGGACGCCCACACCAAGTTCGAGTAGCCGTCGTGAATGACCACTCCGCGCAGGCTCGGCATGAGCATGCGCAGCAGTCGGCCGTACGGGTCGAACGATGCGTCGGCGGAATGCGGTTCGACGGCGTTAGATTTGATATCCAGCACTGAGGCCATCTCGGGAGATTCTTGAGGTTAAAGCCACGAATCAATGTGCTGGAATCCCTGCTTGACAGCCTTGACGAGCGTCGCAGTTCAACGCAAAGATTCGGGGGTCGGGGGCGCGGGCATACAGCGCAAACCCTTGAAAATTGACAATAAGCGCCCCTTCTTGTGATGCACTTCCCGCTTCGAGGCGGGCACCTATTACCCCTTGCCTGAGCGCGTCAGGAGCTTCAGCAGGTAGCGGCCGCCGGGGATGCGCACCAAGCGAAATACCCGGTGCCAAAAGCGCCGGGCGTCGGCGTCGATGCTCGCCAACGGCAGGCTTTCGTACAGTTCCCGCAGGGGTTCGTGCACGATCACGCTCGCGGCCTCGACGCTCGCGACTTTGTCGCCCGCCAGGAACGTCAAAAGCGTTTTCTCGGCTTGCCATTCGATGCCGAGTTCGACGATCGGCCCGATGCCGAAGCCCTGTGCGGCACCCTGTTCTGCGTCGCGCAGAAACACCGTCATGTCGTGCGGTGCCGCTCGGGAAAGTTGCCATGCGCGATTGCCGCGGCTCTGCACGAGAAATGCACCGGAATAATTGCGTCGCAGCTTCGCGGACATTCACGCATCCTACCTGGGAATCGCCTGCGCACCAGTACTGTAGAATGTTAAAGTGGACGAGCCGATAAAATTGCTTCCCGGACAAGCGCTGAGCAGGAGCGGCCGCCCGCGCCTCGACTACCTGGCCGTCGCCAACCTCGCGTTTCCGTTCATGGTGAACAGCGCCGTGCAGGCGGTGCTGAATGCCACCGATACGTGGTTCATCGGACGCGTATCCCCGGACGCGACCGCGGCGATCGGCGCCGTGTACTGGCCGGTGCTGGTCTTCGTGCTGCTTTTGGGCGGCGTCGGACTCGCCGTGCAGACCTTGGTCGCGCAGGCTTTCGGCGGCGGCCGCTATGCACGGGCATCGCAGGCCACCTGGACCGCCTTGTGGGCCTCGTTGTTCACGGTGCCGGCGTTTACGCTCCTGGCGCTGGCCGGCGCGCAGATTTTTGGACCCTTCGGGCTGCCGCCGGAAATTCAGCGGCTCGCTCTGACCTATTGGTTTCCGCGCATGCTGGGCGCCCCCTTGAGCGTGGCCCTGTGGGCGGTATTGGGCTTCTTCAATGGCATCGGCCGCCCCACGGTGACGCTGCGTATCGCGGTCGGCGTAGCACTGGTCAACGCATTGCTGAATCAGTTGTTCATGTTCAAGCTCGGTATGGGCGTCGCAGGGTCCGCGTGGGCGACCAACGCGGCGCAATTGATCGGCGTCGTCACCGCCTTGATCTGGTTCTTGGCGCCGCCGACCCGCAGGCGCTTTCGATCGCATCTGACCATGCGGCTGCACGGCCGCACCCTGTGGCACCAGATGCAGCTGGGTTTTCCCATGGGACTGCTGATTGCCGCGGATATTCTCGGCTTCGCGCTGTTCCAGTTGATGCAGGTGCGTTTGGGCACCGTTGACGGCGCCTCGACCCAGATCGTCATGATGCTGACTTCGTTTTGTTATATGCCCGGGGTGGGCATCGCAATGGCGGGTACCACGCTGGTGGGTCAGGCAATCGGCTCGCATCACAAGGATTGGGCGCTGAAGGTCGGCAACGGAATCATCCTGATCGCCGTGATCTACATGGGCGCGATCGGCGTGCTGCTCGCGGCTTTGGGGCCCTGGGTTTTACCCTTTTTCACGAACGCTGCGGATCCCCACGCCGCACAGGTGGTGGTGCGCGCCGGCACGCTGCTGTGGATTGCCGCGGGATACCAATTGTTCGACGGCCTGAACATCAGCAGCAGCGCCAATTTGCGCGGCGCCGGCGATGTGCGTCTTCCGGCGATCATGGTGCTCGCGCTATCGTGGCTCATCTTCGTGCCGCTTGCTCACAGTCTCTCGTTTGCGCATGGCCAAGGTTGGGTCGACTGGTTGCCGCAGTATGGCTTGGGTGCTGTCGGCGGCTGGTTTGCAGCATTGATCTACATTTTTTTCCTGGGGCTCACGTTGTTCCTACGTTGGCGCTCGCGCGCCTGGCAGCGAATTGCGCTGCCGCTCGATTGATGTACCTACTTACGCTCAATCGTCTTGAACTTGCTTGTCTGGCCTGCCTGGCCTGCACCGTGCTGTCCGGCGGCTCGCTTGCGGCCGGCTCGAGCACGGCGGTTCCGGCCGGCATCACCCAGCTGATTGGCACGCAACGCCTGCCGAGCAGCGCGGTCAGCTTCGTGATCGTCGATCCTGACACTGGGCGCGTCGTCATGAGTCACAATCCGGACACGCCGCGCAGCCCGGCATCCACGGTCAAGACTGTCACCACGTTTGCCGCGCTCGACATGTTGGGTCCGACATTCATCTGGCAGACCCGGGCGTCGCTTCACGATGGCGATCTGTACCTGCAGGGCGGCGGCGATCCGTACATGACGCTGGAGCGATGGTGGAGCTTCGTGCAGGGCTTGCGTGCGCAGGGCTTGAAATCGATTCCCGGCGACGTCGTCATCGACGACACCGCATTTTCAGTGGCGAACGAGGATCCCGGCGCTTTCGATGGCCGCCCGAATCGCTCCTATAACGTGCTCCCCGACGCATTGATGGTGAATTTCCAATCCATCGACTTCCGATTGGCCGCCAATGCCGACACGCATCGCGTGGAAATTTCGGCGAGCCCGGCACCGATCAATTTGGACATTGAAAATCATGTCCGCTTCGCGCCAGGCCGCTGCAGCGGGTCCACCGCACGCGTGGACTTCAAGGTTGCATCGCCCGAACAGGATCGGGTGGTCTTTTCCGGCGCGCTGTCGCCGCACTGTACCGAGCGAACCTTCGCCCGTGTTTTGCTGCGGCCCGCAACTTACGCGTTCGGCGCTTTTGTCCAGCTCTGGCGCGAATCGGGCGGAGAGTTCAGCGGCAAACTGCGCATCGAACCCACGCCGGCGGACGCCAAAGCGCTCTATAACTTCGACTCGCTCAGTCTGGCCGAGATCGTGCGCCTCACCAATAAGCACAGCAACAATTTGATGGCGCGGCATTTGCTTCTGACCTTGGGCAGGGAACGATTTGGCGATCCGGCCACTGTTGAAAAAGGCGCCGACGCCATCGCCGAGTGGAGCCGCGCTCGAGATTTCGACCTGAGCGGTGTGGACATCGACAACGGATCCGGCCTCTCGCGCAGCACCCATATCACGGTGCTGCAGATGTCCAAGATCCTCAGCGCCGCCTATCACAGCCGATTCGCGCCCGAATACCTGGCGTCGTTTCCCCTGGCGGGAATGGACGGCACCCTGCGCTCGCGCATGAAAACCGCTCCGGCAGGGTCGGTCAGGCTCAAGACCGGACATCTTGATGGCGTCAGCGGCGTCGCAGGCTTTGTGACCACTGCGGCGGGGAAAACTTACGTCCTTGTTTCGCTGGTCAATAACGTGCGTGCGGATTTCGGTGCGGCGGAACCGCTGCATGCGGCGCTGGCGGCGTGGATTTTGGCCAACCTCTGACCTACGGCCGCTCCATTTCCCAGAGTATGGCCGAGACGTCTTTGCGCACCCAGATCCCAAAGCCGACATAGCGAAACGCCTTGTTCAGCCGCCGCCGATACCAGGCGCCGGAGCGCAGATGCACCGCGCGATCCGTGCGGCTACGATCGCAGTTCTCGCGCCAGTCCTCGCTCGTCAGCGCCGATACGTAAAGCGCGGAGCGCGTCAGGCGGCTTAAGTTGGCGATGGCGCGCGCGGCTTGCTCGTCCGGCAAATACTGCAAAACGTCATAACAAATCACCAGGTCGAAAGGGATGCGCGGGGCAAAGTCGACGATAGACCCAAACACCCAATGGAAGCGGCTGCAGAGATACTCGCTCGCCTCGAGGCCCACATAGCTGGCGCGCGGTAGATATTCCTTAAAAGGCTTGCGCAGCAGTCCAATGCCGCAGCCTGCGTCGAGAATGCGCCGCACGGGGATTTGGCATTGCCTCAAAACCGCCGCGATCAGCGCGGCGCGGCTGCGCATTTCAGAGCCGGTGACAACGCGCGTGGCGGTGTTGATATAGAATTTTTTGAAATATGCCGCGCTGAAATTGTTGATCGGCGCGCCAGCGTGTACCTTACGTGCTCTTTTTGGTTGGCGCTTTGCCGAGGTTTTACCCATGCTCAAGAAGATTCCGCGCGTGACTGCTCTGAGCGCCATGATAGTGGTCTCGCTGCTGGCTTGCTCGCCCGCGTGCCTCGCGGCGGAATCTGCGTCTTCGACCGGCATCCCCGGCATCGAGGCGAAAACTTTGGGCATGCGTCACATGCAGGGCTTCCTGCCGCTGTATTGGGATGCCAAGAACGGCCGGCTGTTCATGGAGATTCCCAGGCTCAACATCGACATGCTGTATTTCGATTCGCTCCCCTATGGAACGGGATCCAACGATTTAGGGCTCGATCGCGGTCAGGTGTCGGCGGCAAGAGTGGTCCGATTCGAGCGTTTCGGCCCGAAGATTCTGTTGGTGCGGCCGAACGAACACTTCCGCAGCTCCGCGCTCGATCCGGCTGAGCAGCTTGCGGTGCGTCAGTCCTTTCCCGAGTCCGTGCTCGGCAGCTTCACGGTGGCCGCTGAAAATGCGGTGGGATCGGCGGATGCCGGTGCGGTGTTGGTCGATGCCACGGATTTTTTTCTTCGCGACGCACACGGCGTGTCCGATGCGCTGGTGAAGCAGGGTCCCTATAAGCTGGATCCGGCGCGATCGGCGATCGCCATCGACGCCACCAAGGTATTTCCAAAAAATACAGAGGTTGAAGCCCTTCTGACGTTTGCCTCGGATGCCCCCATCCGCGGATCGTTTGTAGGCGACGTTACGCCGGATGCGCACGCTCTGACGCTGCGCGAGCATCAGTCGTTTCTCGAGCTGCCCGGCCCGGGGTACACGCCGCGGCGCTTTGACCCACGAGCGGGGTATTTTCAGTTCGATTACCGGGACTATGCGGCGGCGCTGGGCGAGCCCCTGGACCAACTGTTCATCGTGCGGCACAGGCTCATCAAGCAGGACCCGAACTGCACGCAGTCCTGTGCGCCGGTCAAGCCCATTCAGTACTACGTGGACCGAGGCGCGCCGGAACCGATCCGATCCGCACTGGTGGAAGGCGCGCGCTGGTGGGATCAAGCCTTCCAGGCTGCCGGTTGGGCACCGGGTACTTTTCGAGTGGAAGTTCTGCCTGAGGGCGCCGATGCCATGGATGCAAGGTACAACATCATTCAGTGGGTGCATCGGTTTACGCGAGGCTGGTCCTATGGTCATCCCGTTGCGGATCCGCGCACCGGCGAAATCATCAAGGGCAATGTGACGCTGGGATCGTTGCGCGGACGGCAGGATTATCTGATTGCGGAGACGCTGCTGTCCCCCTACGTCACGGGTAAGAAACCCGCAGCGGAGAACGACCCGATGTTGACCATGGCACTCGCACGCACGCGCCAACTGGCCGCTCACGAAACCGGCCATACCCTGGGGTTGGCGCATAATTTCGCGGCCAGTGCCTTTCCGCACGCCCCCTCCGAGTCCGTCTCCGTCATGGACTATCCGCATCCGCAGGTCAAGCTCGACAAGAATGGCGTACCGGATCTCTCCGCCGCCTACGCGGTCAACATCGGCATTTGGGACAAGGTCGCGATCAACTACGGCTATCGCCAATTTCCGGACAGCCCTGCGGAGGGCGCGGAGCTCGATGCCATCTTGCGCGCTGCCACTCAATCGGGCCTCGTCTACATCACGGATGAAGACGCTCGGCCGCAGGGCGGTGCCCATCCGTTCGCCCACTTGTGGGACAACGGTGTGAATGCGGCCGATGAATTGACACGCATCATGACGATTCGCGCGGCGGCACTGGCCAGGTTCGGCGAGAACGCGATTCCCGCCCATGTTCCGATGTCCCAGCTGGAAGAGACGCTCGTGCCCTTGTATCTCATGCATCGTTACCAGACCGAGGCCGCCATCAAGATGATCGGTGGCCTTGACTACCGATACCAGCTGCGCGGCGATGGGCAAATGAATGCGGTGATTGTCGCCGCGGACGAGCAGCGCAAAGCCCTGCGTGAGGTGCTGAAGACATTGTCCGCAGAGACCCTGACGCTGCCGGAGGCGCTCGTCACTCGATTGCCGCCGCACCCGCCGGGTCTCGAGCGTACGCGCGAGTCGCTGCCGGCCAACACGGGACTGACTTTCGATCCCATTGCGGCGGCGGAATCCGCCGCGGATATGACATTGGGCATTTTGTTCGATCCGCAGCGCGCGGCGCGCCTGGTGGAATACCATGTCCGCGCGCACACGCCCTCGCTTACGGAAGTGATTGATGCGGCGCTCGCGGTCAATGCGCCACAAGTCGCATCGAACGCTTCCCCGGCCTTGAGCGCCGAGATTCGCTCGGCCGTTCATGCGAGAACCGTCGAAGCGCTTCTAAGATTGGCGGCGGACCCGAAGGACTCAACCGAAGTACGCGCGATCTGCTACGCGAAGCTGAACGACATCAAGCGTCGCAGCGATGCTAACTCGCCGCTCGATGCCTATCTCGCTCACCGCATCAAGCAGTTTCAAGATGATCCCGAGAAATTCGCGGCGGCAAAGCCAATCGAAGCGCCGCCGGGAATGCCGATCGGCGACGACGAGGAATAACTCATGGCACTCGCAGTGCGAAACGTCATTTTCGATCTCGGTGGCGTAGTGCTGGACTGGAATCCCGACCATATCGTGTCGCGAGTCCAACCGGTGCCGGAATTACAAGCGGCACTCAAGGAGGCGCTATTCGGCCATGCGGATTGGCGCATGTTCGACCGCGGAACGCTCACGGAGCCCGAACTCATCCGGCGCTTGCAACTGCGGCTCGGCTCGACTGAAGCAGAGGTCGAGGCGATTCTCGATGCGGTACGCAACTCCTTGGTGGAAAAGCCGGAAACCCTGGAACTGATGCGTACCCTTCAGGAGCGGGGAACGCCGTTGTACTGCCTTTCCAACATGCCCGCCACGATCTATACCCATCTGCGTCAGCGTCACGGCTTCTGGGATGTATTCAGCGGCATCGTGATTTCCGGCGAAGTTCAAATGATGAAGCCGGAGCCGGAAGTGTTCATGCACCTGCTCGCCACGTTTGGTCTGCGCGCCGAAGAGAGTGTTTTCATCGATGACCTGCCCGCAAACATCGAGAGCGCCAGGCAAGTGGGGCTGCATGCCATCTGTTTCAAGGACGCGGCCCAGTGCCGGCGGGAACTGGATCAAATTTTAGGCAGCTGAGGTTGGTATGCCGGCTGCTGCCTCGTTCCGATCATTATCTCAGCTGCATGTGAAACGTTGCCGGGTCCGCGTCTCCAATACGATCTCCAGCCAATGGAAAGCCGGGCGAATCCATTTTAATTCCTGTCGCGCGATCATTCCGCATGATGAATGAGACCGGGGCATTTGGGGACGAACGGAAGGCGAATTTGCCGTCTTCTTGTTTAAGCAGCCGCTCCGGACCCTCCCCCAGCGGCTGGATCATGAGGCGGCCATTTTCATCGAATACGCGGTAGGTTCTCCGGTATTGCGCGAACGAATCGTGCAGATTTTCGGAGACCTGGCCAAGCTTTAGCACAAAGGTCCCGGTAAGACGCGCAGCCTCGGCGCGAGAAACGGGCTGATCGGCAAGTTTCTGCTCCGATGCGGGCGCGGGAGAAGGAAGTGCAGGCAGTCCGAGGATGGCGCGCGCGAGGGAGCGTGTGATCGCGTAGGCGTTCTGACCCTCGGTGTTGGTGAGCACGGCAATCGTGAGCTGATCCTCTGGAAAATCATACAGACTGCCGCTGTAACCGATCAGCGAGCCATGCTGCCCGATGCGGCGGTGATCCTCTTCGTGGTTCAGAATCATCGCGAAGCCGTATTGCGCTTTGGGATCCTGCGCACTCATCTGTGCCGCGGCGCCTTCAGCGGTTGACATCAGCCGAAAAGTTTCCGGGCGCACCAGGTTCTTGGTCTTGATGGATCGCCACAGCTGCAGGAGATCGCCGACGGTGCTGCAGAAGCGCAGGTCGGAGTTGTATGCCATGTCGTTTTCATTTGCTGGAACATAGCCCGCCGCAAAGCGGCGGTACGAATGGGAGAGCCCATGCACCAGGGTGAAATCGTCGCAGTACGTGGTGGAATTGACGCCGGCAGGCTGAAAAATGTTTTGCCGCACATAGTCCGGGAAGCTTTGGCCGGTCACCCGTTCGACAATCGTGACCAGCAGTTGGAAGCCGGAGATGGACCAGTCCCATTTCTTTCCCGGCTCGTTCACCCAGTTTTTCCCGGCGTAGAGGGCCATCACTTCGTCCAGCGCTTTCGGCTGCCGGCTGGTGGCTTCGATGGGATCGCCGAGATAATGATAATCGACGATGCCGGAAGTGTGGTTGAGCAACTGGCGAATCGTTACGTGATGACCCTGGAGGGGAAACTCAGGAATGAATTTCGAGATGTCATCATCGAGCGATAGTTTGCCCCGTTCAACCTGCTGCATCACGGCGATGCCGGTGAAGGGCAGCATGGGGCCCACCACGTGATAGACCGTTTCATCTTTGGCCGGCGCTTCGAGGCCTAAGTCCGCAAAGCCGTATCCCTTGTGTAGAAGTATCCGGCCACCCTGCGCCACCAGCACAGAAGCACCGACAACGTGTTCTTGGGTCATGACCTGCTGCACGATGGCATCAAGCTCTGGACCGGGAGCGGTTGCAGGTGCGGAATTCGCTGCGGTGGTACAGAGGACCAACAAGGCCAAGGCGAGAGTTTTTGGAGTTTGCATATGCTAATGAACCGCGTCCCGCAGTGTGATTTTTGTCATTGTGATACCGATCATGCATGCTCCGAAGCGGTGGGGCAATTCGATTGAGGTGTTCACCGGTGAAAACGTTCGGCCTATGCGCGATTCTCTTGGGTACTCCCAGTTGGGCGGGCAGTTCGGTGGCAACACCGCCTCAGGTGAATGGCCAACGGATCATCCGGCACCTGGAAAGCCTCTCCGAGTACGGCAAGAATCCCCAAGGCGGCGTCAGTCGAGTCGCTTACACGGAATTTGATCGGGCCGGCCGCGAATACGTCATGGGCTTGATGCGGGAGGCGGGACTAGCAGTCAGTATCGACGTCGCCGGCAACTTGGTGGGCACGCGAGCCGGGACTGACGCCACACTCAAGCCCCTCATCATCGGATCGCACATCGACTCGGTTCCCGAGGGCGGAAACTATGATGGCGATGTGGGCTCACTCGGAGCGATCGAAGTAGCTCAGACGCTGAACGAGCATGGCGTGCGGCTGCGTCACCCTCTTCAGGTGATTATTTTCGAGAACGAAGAAGGCGCCCTGCTTGGAAGCACCGCGATCGCCCTGGGAGCAGACGCCGCGAGGCTCAACTCCGTGTCACAGAGCGGGAAAATCGTTCGTGACGGCGTCAGATTCTTAGGCGGCGACCCTGACCTGATCGCGCAAGCAAAACGGCAACCCGGCAGCATCCGAGGCTACATTGAATTGCATATTGAGCAAGGTGCAGTGCTGGAGCAACAGCATGTTCAAATCGGCATCGTGGAAGGGATCGTCGGGATCCTCGACAGTGAAGTGACGGTAGAGGGCTTTGCCAACCATGCGGGCACCACGCCGATGGATCAGCGTCACGATGCGATGCTGTCGGCGGCCCGTTTCGTGGAGAAGTTCAACCTCCTGGTCACCAGCGTGCCGGGTAGGCAAGTCGGTACGGTGGGTTGGATCAAAGCCGAACCCGGTGCGTACAACGTGATCCCGGGCAAGGTAAGACTGGGGTTGGAGCTACGCGATTTGGACGCGAGCAAAATCAAGGCCCTTTTCGATCGATCGCGCGAAGCGGCGGATGAGATCGGACGCTTGAACGGCACGGCCTTTCATTTCTCCTCTCAGGACATCAGCGCACCTGCCCTCACCGACAAATCGCTGCAGGGCATAATCGGAGCGGCGGCGAAACGGCTCAACTTTTCGACGAAACTCATGCCGAGCGGCGCGGGGCATGACGCCCAGGAGATGGCCAATCTTGGGCCCATCGGAATGATATTCATCCCGAGCGTTGGCGGAATCAGTCACTCGCCCAAGGAGTATTCAGCTCCTGGCGACATCGAGAATGGCGCGAACGTCTTGCTCGGAACCCTACGGAGTCTGGATGTCGCGAGGGATTTGAAGTAAGCCCGGCGACGATTGTCGGCTTGGTTCTCATTCACCGCTCACCCGGAAAGGTGACTGCCGTCATTGATCGTCAAATTTATTCGACCGTAAGACTCTTCGCCAAATTGCGCGGCTGATCCACATCCGTGCCCTTGAGCACCGCGACGTGATAGGCCAGCAGCTGCATTGGGATCGCAAACACGACGGGCGCTTGCAGCGGAGTGGCATGCACGGGCATCTTGATGACGGTGATGCCATCCTCGCTTTTCATGCCTGCCTTGGGATCCGCGAACACGTACAATTTGCCGCCTCGGGCCCGCACCTCATGCAAATTGGATTTCAGTTTTTCCAGCAGGTCGTTGCTCGGCGCGACGGCAACCACCGGCATGTCTTCATCGACCAGTGCCAGAGGACCGTGCTTGAGTTCCGCGGCGGGGTAGCCTTCCGCATGGATGTAGGAAATTTCTTTGAGTTTCAGCGCACCTTCCATCGCGATGGCCTGTAAGGGTCCGCGGCCCAGAAACAGCGCGTGGTGCTTCTCGACAAAGACCTCTGCCAGATCTTGAATTGTTGCATCGAGCTTCAGCGTCTTTTCCACGAGGCCCGGCAATTGCACTAATTGCGAGACGAGGGCATTTTCCTGCGAGGCGCCCGGTCCGTTCTTCGCCAATGCAATGGTGAGCATGGTGAGGGCGGTCAGCTGCGTCGTGAACGCCTTCGTGGAAGCGACTCCGATTTCAGGTCCGGCTCGCGTCAGCAGCACCAAAGCCGATTCCCTGACCATGGAGCTTTCCGCGACATTGCAGATGGCGAGCGTCGACAAATAGTTCTGCTGCTTCGCGTTGCGCAGCGCCGCTAACGTGTCCGCGGTCTCGCCTGACTGCGAAATGGTTACGAACAGGGTATCGGGTGTGATCACCGGATCGCGATACCGGTACTCGCTGGCGATCTCGACGCGGGCCGGTATTCGGCAAATTTGCTCGATGAAATAGCTGGCGACGATTCCCGCATGGAAGCTGGTGCCGCACGCGGCAATGTGCACGGCTTTGACGCGCTTGAAAATCTCGGGGGCGCCCGGCCCAAAGGCGGCATCCAGCAATTTCCCTCCGGCGACCCTCTCTTCCAAGGTCTGCGCGATCGCACGCGGCTGCTCATGGATTTCTTTGAGCATGAAGTGCCGGTACTGTCCGCGCTCCACCGCGTCCGCCGGTAGGTCGCTTTCTCTGACAGCACGCACGACGGGCTGTCCCGTCGCATCCAGGATCTTGACGGAGCGGCGGCGAACTTCCGCGACATCGCCTTCCTCCAGGAACATGAAGCGGCGCGTGACGGGCAGCAGCGCGGCCACGTCGGAGGCTGCGAAATTCTCGTCTATCCCAAGACCAACCACGGCCGGGCAACCTTGGCGCGCCATCACGATGCATTCCGGATCCGTCTCGCTCAGTACGGCGAGTGCATAGGCGCCTTGCAGCTCGTTGACGGTTTTGCGTACCGCCGTCAGCAGATCGGAGGACGAGGCTAGGTAGTGGTGAATGCGATGCGCAATCACCTCGGTGTCGGTTTCCGAAGTGAAGCTGTAGCCCAAACTCTTGAGCTCGCCGCGCAGCAGTTCGTGATTCTCGATGATGCCATTGTGGACAACGGCGACGTTGCCGCTGGAAATATGCGGGTGAGCGTTCTCAGTGGTGGGCACGCCATGGGTCGCCCATCGGGTATGGGCTATCCCGATGGATCCATGAATGGGCTTCGCGTCCAAAGCATCCTGCAGGACCTTGACCTTGCCAACCGTGCGCACCCGG
This sequence comes from Steroidobacteraceae bacterium, assembly GCA_035997505.1. Taxonomy (GTDB): domain Bacteria; phylum Pseudomonadota; class Gammaproteobacteria; order Steroidobacterales; family Steroidobacteraceae; genus Bog-1198. The sequence continues at coordinate 34,646 of DASYIN010000184.1, forward strand.
GCCAATTGCCCATGGTCGAGGACCGCAAGGCCGGCCGAGTCGTACCCTCGGTACTCCAGGCGCCGCAACCCCTCCATCAAGATCGGTACCGCGCTGCGCTCGGCCACCACGCCCACGATGCCACACATAGTTCGCTACCGGTCCTTAAGCAAAAGGGTGCTTAGTGTGCCCGAGACGGGTAGGAAATCCAGGGGTGCGCTGGAACGGTGATGTAGTGTTCCTAATAGTATTTGCTAAATAGTATTAGTAACTATATAGTATTGGTCCATGGACGATAGCAACGAACGAAAATTCCAAAAAGAGCTAAACGGAGGCCTGGTTGGCCTCGTTTTGCTGGCGGTGCTTGCCGAATCGACCGAGGACCTTTACGGGTATGAAATTGCCAAGCGTTTGGCGAGTGCCAACGATGGGACGTCGATCTTTAAAGAAGGCACGATCTATCCCGTCCTTCGAGCGCTCTCCGCCGGGAATTTGTTGACCAGTCGCATCGTGCCTTCCTACTCCGGTCCACCGCGTCGCTACTACCGAATCACCGAGCAAGGCCGCAGCGTGCTCGCCGAATGGAAACAGATTTGGGCTGGGACCCGCGACTTCGTGGATCGATTCACTGAAACAGAACAATCGGACATAGGACATTCGTCATGAACCGCAGCGCACCCCGTTCCATCGATCAATACTTGAGGCAATTGCGCGAAGAGCTGAGCGGCGCGGATTCCGCCCTCATTCAGGACGCGCTGTACGACGCCGAGGAGTATTTGCGCGCCGAAGTTGCGGCGCACCCCGACAAATCCGAGTCCGATGTGCTCGAACTCATTGCCTCAACTTACGGTGCACCCGACGAGGTTGCGAGCGCGTATCGCGACACGGAGGTCAAAGTGAAGGCCGCCATGGCGACGCCGCGCAAAGAGCCGCACACCGCGGCGGGCCGATTCTTCGGCGTGTTTTTGGATCCGCGCGCATATACATCCTTGTTCTTCATGTTTCTTGCCCTGGCCACCGGCATCATTTACTTCGTACTCGCCGTCACCGGCTTGTCGCTCTCCGTCGGCTTGTCGGTCCTGATCATCGGCGTCCCGTTCTTTCTCATGTTCATGGCCGTGTGCCGCGTCGTGTCCCTGGCGGAAGGACGCTTGATCGAGGCAATGACAGGCGCGCGCATGCCGCGCCGGCCGGTATACCAGGGCGCGGCACGGGGTTTCTGGGCGCGAACCGGCGAGATGCTGAAGGACCGGCGCACCTGGACTACGATCGCTTATTTTCTGTCCATGCTGCCGATCGGAATCATCTATTTCGTCCTCGCCGTGGCGGGATTGTCCATCAGCTTGACGCTGATCGCGCTGCCGATCACCGTGGTGCTGAGCCAGGCCGGCTGGTTCGGCATCACCGCCACTGAAATCTTCTCCACGGCGCAGCCCGAGTGGATTTTCAACACCGGGTTCGCAATTCCCATTCTCGGTCTTGCGGGCCTCCTGTTGCTGACGTCGTTGATGCATCTGGCACGGGGCATCGGACGCCTGCATGCCATGTACGCCAAATCCATGCTGGTCGCGAGGGCCGCATCGGATCCGGCGGAAACGGAAGAATCAGCGGCCGCCCTCGCCGCTCACTAGAGCGACCCAACTGATTTAAGAAATGGGGACGCTTAGGTTTTCGGCTTTTGCATCGCGTTGGCGATCACGTCGGTTTTTTGCTTATCGTCAAGCTTGACAGGCCGCTTCCAGTCATCTTTGGTGATTTGCCTCGATCTTGCGAGCACCAGTACGTCATCCGGCGTGCTGGCCGTAATCGTCGAGCCCGCTCCGGTCGTGGCGCCGGCGCCGATCCGCACCGGTGCGACCATCATCGTGCCGGAGGCGATGAAGGCACCGTCTTCGATCAATGTCGGCCACTTATTCACGCCGTCGTAATTGCAGGTGATGCTGCCGGCTCCGACGTTCACGCCCTTGCCGACGCGGGAATCACCAAGATAGGTCAGGTGATTGGCCTTGCTGCCGGCTCCGATCTCGGTGTTTTTGACTTCGACAAAGTTGCCGATGTGTACCTCGCGGTGCAAGACCGTACCGGGCCTGATCCTTGAAAAAGGACCGATGGAGCAGTTCTGCGCAACGATGGCATGATCGATGACGCTGTGGGCAAAGATCTCGGTGCCTTCGCCGATGCGCGAATCGATGATGACGCAATTCGGCCCCACCTTGACGCCCGCCGCGAGATGCACATTTCCAATGAGCACGGCGTTGATATCGATGAAAACATCGCGCCCCACTTGGACATCGCCGCGTACGTCGACGCGCGTGGGATCCGCCAGGGTTGCACCGGCCAGCATCAATTCCTCGGCGCGCAGCCTGCGGTAGCCCGCTTCCACGGCGCTAAGCTGGATCTTGTCATTGACGCCGGCCACCTCCAACGCATTCGCGGCCCGGATGGCCTCGATGCGCGTGCCGCTCTTCGCGGCGCCCGCGACCACGTCGGTCAGAAAATACTCGCGCTGCGTGTTGTTGCGCCCTAAGCCGAGCAGCCATTCCCGCAGCCGTCCCGCCGGTGCCGCCATGAGACCGGAATTCACTTCGCGAATCTCGAGCTGCTCCGCGCTCGCGTCCTTGTGTTCGACGACCGCGATGACCTGGCCTTCCGCGTTGCGCACGATGCGCCCATATCCGCGCGCCTCATCGAGGTTAACGGACAGGAGGGCCAGCGCACTCTCGCCGGCAGCGGCGATCAGTTTCGCCAGAGAAGCCGCGCCGATGAGCGGTACGTCGCCGTACAGCACCAGCACGGTGTGATCGTCCGGGATCAGGCACATGGCCTGCATCACCGCGTGACCCGTGCCCAATTGGTCCGCCTGCAGCACCCATTCGACTGGTTCCTGCGCGAGAGCGGCCTGCACCTGCGCACCGCCATGTCCGTAGACGACGTAAATATCGCTGGGGTTGAGCGCGCGTGCGGCGCCAATGACGTGCTTGAGCAGCGGTTGGCCGGCCAACGGCTGCAGGACCTTGGGCAGATCGGAGTTCATCCGCTTGCCCTGGCCGGCTGCCAAAATCACGACGGATAGCTGCATGCAGACCCCGTTTGTGGCGGCGGATCCTAGCGTTGTCTCTTGCGTAGGCGTTCTATGGCGCGCAGTTGCGCGATGGCTTTTACCAGTTCCGCCTGCGCCTCGGCGATATCCACCTTGTCGCCGCGATTGCGCACCGCGTCCTCGGCCCGCTGCTTGGCAGCCAGCGCGGCAGCCTCATCCAGATCCTTGGCGCGTGCGGCAGTGTCCGCCAGCACGGTGACCAGGTGCGGCTGAATCTCGAGCGCGCCACCGCCGACATAGAAAGATTGTTCCTCATGGCCTTCGCTTTCAACGCGCACTTCGCCCGCTGCCAACGTCGTCAACAAGGGCGCGTGGCGCGGGTAGATGCCCAGCTCGCCCTGCGATCCCGGCACGAACAGCCTCGTCGCCTCGCCGGAAAAAATCTGGCCTTCGGCGCTGACGATGTCGACGTGAATGGTATTGGCCATGATGTCTCGTTATTGCAGCGTCTTGGCTTTCTCGACGGCCTCTTCGATACCGCCGATCATATAGAACGCCTGCTCGGGCAGGTGGTCATATTCGCCGGCGATGATAGCCTTGAAGCCGCGGATGGTGTCCTTGAGCGATACGATCTTCCCGTCTTGGCCCGTGAACACCTTTGCCACGTTGAAGGGCTGCGTCAGGAAGCGTTGGATCTTGCGCGCGCGATACACGCTCAACTTATCTTCTTCGGACAGCTCATCCATTCCCAGAATTGCGATGATGTCCTGAAGCTCCTTGTAGCGCTGCAGAATGGATTGAACGCCGCGGGCAATGTCGTAATGCTCCTGGCCGACCACGAGAGGATCGAGTTGGCGGCTGGTGGAGTCCAGCGGATCCACGGCAGGGTACAAACCCAGGGACGCAATTTGACGCGACAGAACGACGGTGGCGTCCAAGTGCGCGAAGGTCGTCGCCGGAGAAGGATCGGTCAAGTCGTCCGCGGGAACGTAGACGGCCTGAATCGAGGTGATAGATCCGGTCTTGGTCGAGGTGATGCGCTCTTGCAGCACGCCCATTTCCTCAGCCAGCGTCGGCTGGTAACCGACCGCTGAGGGCATGCGGCCGAGCAGCGCCGACACTTCGGTACCCGCCAGGGTGTAGCGGTAAATATTGTCGACGAAGAACAGCACGTCGCGGCCCTTGCCCGAGGCCTGTTTCTCGTCGCGGAAAAATTCCGCCATGGTCAAACCGGTCAGTGCCACGCGCAGGCGGTTGCCCGGCGGCTCGTTCATCTGACCGTACACCATCGCTACTTTGGAGTTCGAGAGATTGTCCTTGTCGATCACGCCCGACTCGATCATCTCGTGATAGAAGTCGTTGCCTTCACGGGTGCGCTCACCGACGCCGGCAAACACGGATAGACCGCTGTATTGCTTGGCGATGTTGTTGATGAGTTCCAGCATGTTCACAGTCTTGCCGACACCGGCGCCGCCGAACAAGCCGACCTTGCCGCCCTTGGCAAACGGCACCAGCAAGTCGATCACCTTGATGCCGGTGACCAAGAGGTCCTGGCCGCCCGCCTGCTCGTCGTATGCGGGTGCGGGCCGGTGAATCGGCAGGTACTCTGTGGACTGCACCGGACCTTTTTCGTCCTGCGGCTTGCCGAGCACGTCCATGATGCGCCCCAGTGTGCCGGCACCCACGGGCACCAAAATGCCCTTGCCCGTGCCCTTGACGGTGAGGCCGCGGCGCAATCCTTCGGAGGGGCCCATGGCGATGGCGCGAACCACGCCGTCGCCGAGCTGCTGCTGCACCTCGAGGGTGAGATCCACGTCATCGAGCTTGAGCGCGTCGTAGACCTTGGGAATCTGATCGCGCGGGAATTCCACGTCGACGACCGCCCCGATTATTTGCACGATTTTACCGCTGGACATGATCATTCCTCATGGGCTTCGCCCAACTGCTCTCGGGGTTGCCGCGCAACCCCGTACGTAAAGCGGCGCTGCGCGCCGGCTAAAAAAAATCCTCTGCCCGACCTCATCTAAACCGCTGCCGCGCCACCGACGATTTCCGAAAGTTCCTTCGTGATCGCGGCCTGGCGGGCCTTGTTGTAAATGAGTTGCAGCTCGTCGATGAGCTCACCGGCGTTATCCGTTGCCGCTTTCATGGCCACCATGCGCGCGGCCATTTCGCAGGCGACGTTTTCCACCGCGCCCTGGAAAATCTGCGCCTCGATATAGCGCATCAAAATACCGTCGAGAATCGCCATGGAGTCGGGCTCGTAGATATAGTCCCAACGTTCCTGCAAGTCTTCCTTGTCCACGGTTTGAATCGGCAGCAGCTGCGACACGATGCCCTTCTGGGTCATGGTGTTGACGAACACATTGTGCGCGAGCAGCAGCTGATCGACTTTCGTTTCCCGGTAGAAATCCAGCATCACCTTGGTGGTGCCGATCAGATCCTGGATGTGAGGCCGGTCGCCCAGATGCGTGACCGATGCCGCGATCTCGATACCTGACAGGCGGCGGAAGAATTGCAGGGCCTTCGAGCCGATGACGCACAGGTACACTTTCGCGCCTTGCTTCTGCGCTTCGCGAATCGCGACCAACGTCGCCTTGAACAGATTTAGATTGAGCGATCCGCACAGCCCGCGGTCGGTGCTGATCACCACGATGCCGACGGAGGTCACCGGACGCTCCAGCGTGAATGGATGCTTGTAATCCAGATTCACCTCGCGCAAGTGGCCGATGATCTTGCGCACCTTTTCCGCGTAGGGGCGCGCCGCACGCATGCGGTCCTGCGCTTTGCGCATCTTGCTGGCCGCCACCATTTCCAGGGCTTTTGTGATCTTGCGCGTATTTTTGATACTCGCGATCTTGCCCCGGATTTCTTTTGCGCCTGCCATTTAGGTCCTCTTTAGCCTTAAGCCTTCAAACAGTCGCGAAGAATTCTTCGCAGCACTTCTTCAATGAAGCTTCGACTTCCTTGGTGAGGTCCGGCTTGCCATTGATGGTCTTGAGCAACTCGCCATAGCTCGAACGGGCGAAGGACTGCAGACCCGCCTCGGTCTCCACCACCTTGAGGCGCGGCACCTTGTCGAAATAGCCGTTGTTGGCCGCGTACAAGGACAGCGACATTTCGGCCACCGACATGGGCGCGTACTGCTTTTGCTTCATCAGTTCGGTGACGCGTTGGCCGCGCTCCAGCTGCTTGCGCGTCGCCTCATCCAAGTCGGACGCGAATTGCGAGAAGGCGGCGAGTTCCCGGTATTGCGCCAGCGCCAAACGGACGCCGCCGCCGAGCTTCTTGATGATATTGGTCTGCGCGGCGCCGCCGACGCGCGACACGGAGATGCCGGCGTTGATCGCGGGCCGCATGCCGGCGTTGAAGAGATCCGTTTCCAGAAAGATCTGGCCGTCGGTGATGGAAATCACGTTGGTCGGCACGAAGGCCGTGACGTCGCCGGCCTGGGTTTCGATGATGGGCAAACCCGTCAGCGATCCGGTCTTTCCCTTCACGCGGCCCTTGGTGTACTTCTCGACGTACTCTTCGTTCACGCGCGCGGAACGCTCGAGCAGACGGGAGTGCAGGTAGAACACATCGCCGGGATACGCTTCGCGGCCCGGAGGACGGCGCAGCAACAATGATATCTGGCGATACGCCACGGCTTGCTTGGACAAATCGTCGTACACGATCAGCGCGTCTTCGCCGTTGTCCATGAAGTACTCGCCCATGGCGCAGCCGCCGTACGGCGCGAGGTACTGCATCGCGGGAGGCATGGAGGCCGAAGCCGCAACGATGATGGTGTGGCCCATGGCTCCGTGCTCTTCGAGCTTGCGCACCACGTTGGCGATGGAGCTTTGCTTCTGCCCGATGGCGACGTAGACGCACTTAACGCCGGTGCCCTTTTGGTTGATGATCGTATCGATCGCGACCGCAGTCTTTCCGGTCTGGCGGTCGCCGATGATGAGTTCGCGCTGGCCGCGGCCGATCGGCACCATGGCATCGATGGCCTTGAGGCCGGTTTGTACCGGCTGCGACACGCTTTTGCGGAAGATGACGCCGGGCGCCACGCGCTCCAAGGGTGATTTCAGTTTGGCATTCACCGGACCCTTGCCGTCGATGGGCAGCCCTAAGGCGTCGACCACGCGGCCGAGGAGTTCAGGACCCACCGGCACTTCGAGAATGCGGCCCGTGGTCTTGACCTCGGCGCCCTCGGAAATGCTCTTGTAGTCGCCGAGCACCACGGCTCCGACCGAGTCCTGCTCGAGGTTCAGGGCGAGTCCGAAGATGTTGCCGGCGAATTCCAGCATTTCCCCGTAACGCGCATCGGCGAGACCGTGAATGCGCACGATGCCATCGGTGACGCTCACCACCGTGCCGACATTGCGGGCTTCGGTGGCGGATTTGAACTTGTCGATGCGCGCCTTGATGAGGTCGCTGATTTCCGATGCCTTGATGGACATAACCTAAAATCCTCTAGCAAATACTGGTTGTTAAGCCGTCAGTTCAAACGCGATGCGCTTGAGCCGACTCAGCAGGGAACCGTCTATTACCGTATCGCCGGCGCGCAGCACGGCGCCGCCGATCAATGTGGCGTCCGTGGCCCAGTGCAGCCGCACCGCACGCTTGAGCTTGCGCTCCAGAGCCTTTGAAAGCGCCTGCTGCTGGATGGTGTCGATCGGAGCGGCGGATGTCACCGTCACGTCGACGACGCTTTCCGCTTCGTCCTTGTAGTGGTCGAACAGCGTCGAGATCTCCGGCAGAAATCCGAGCCGATGATTTTCCGCGAGCGTGCGGAAAAAGTTCTGACCATGCTCATCGAGCGCCGCACCGGTCACGCCCATGACAAATTGGGCAAGATCCTCGCCGCCCACCGCAGGGCTGCCGAGCAACTCATGCACGCGCGGATCGCGCACCGCCGTGGCAGCAGCCTGCAGCGTCTCGGACCATTGCGCCAGGCGCTTCTCGCCCAGGGCTTCCTGGAATGCCGCCTTGGCGTAGGGCCGCGCGATGGTGGTCTTTTCAGCCATGCCGGACCGTCCTAGATCTGCGCCGCGAGCTTGTCGATGAGATCGCTGTGCGTGCGAGCATCGATCTCGCGCTCCAGGATCTTCGATGCCGCACTGACCGCGATCTGCGCCACATCGCGCCGCAGGCTTTCACGCGCCCGCGAAGCCGCAAGGTCGATCTGCTCCTGGGCTGCGGCCAGCAGCCGCGCGCCTTCCGCCGTGGCGGTACCTTTGGCCTCTTCCACCATGTCGTTGGCCCGATGCTGCGCCTGGTCGATGATCTGACCGGCGCGCTCGCGCGCTTCGCGCAGAACGGCTTCGGCCCGCTCATTGGCCGACGCCAACTCAGCCTTGCCCTTCTCGGCGGCGGCGAGTCCCGCTGCGATCTTCTGCGAGCGCGCATCCATCGGCCCCAAGATCATCGGCCACACGAATTTCATCGTGAACCAGATGAGGACGATGAAGACGAGCATCTGCACGATCAGCGTGAGATTGATATTCACTATCGTCTCCTGACCAGCTTTATCGGCAGCACTGTTAGTGCGTGAGTCCGGCTGTGAACGGATTCGCGAAGGTAAAGAACAGCGCGAAGCCGATGCCGATCATGGCGACGGCATCCACCAGAGCGGCCACGATGAACATCTTCACCTGTAGCATCGGGGTAAGCTCGGGCTGGCGGGCGGCGCCTTCCAGAAAGCGGCCTCCCAGAATTCCGAACCCGATGGCAGTTCCCAGCGCGCCCATGCCGAAGATGATTCCGACGGCCAGCACGGTCATGGCCTGGACGTGTGCAAAATTTTCCATTCAATTCTCCTAAAACGAAACAGATCCGAAATTAGTTATTGCCGAACTTAAAAACTAGTGGTGCTCCTGCGCCATCGACAAGTAGACGATCGTCAACACCATGAAAATGAAGGCCTGCAGCGTGATCACCAACAAGTGAAACACGGCCCAGAGAAACGCCAGCAGGAATTGCGCGACCAGCAGCGCCCAGCCGCCGACTCCCGATAGTTGATGAACGCCGTGCAGCGTCAGCGCTGCGAGCAACAGGAAAATCATTTCGCCGGCAAATAGGTTGCCGTAGAGACGCAGCGACAGCGAGATGGGCCGCGCCAGAAAAGGCACGATTTCCAACAGCAGATTCACCGGAATCAACAGCACCTTCACCACGATGTTCTTGGAGACGAAGGGCTGCATAGTCAGCTCGCCGATGAAGCCGCCCAACCCCTTCATCTTGATGCTGTAATAAATGATCAGCACGAACACCGTCAGCGCCATTGCGAACGTGGTGTTGAGATCGGTGGTGGGAACGACTTTGAGGTGCTCGATGCCGACGCCATGAGCGGCCCACGGCAACAAATCGACGGGGAGAATATCCATCGCGTTGAATAGCAACACCCAACAGAAAATGGTCAGCGCCAAGGGCGCGAGCAATTTATTGGTGCCGTGAAAGCTGTCCTTGACCTGGGTATCGACGAACTCCACCACAAGCTCGACGAAATTTTGGAATTTGCCCGGTATGCCGGCCTTCGCGGTACGCGCCGCAAAGTAAAAGGAGCCGCCGAACAACAGCGCCAGAGCCACGGAGAAAAATACGGTGTCCCAGTGGATGACGGAAAAATCCACGATTCCCTTGGGTTCCTTGTTGGAGAGGAACGTCAAGTGATGGAGGATGTATTCGTTTGCGCTGGTGGTTTCTTCTGCTGCCATTTCAAGTCTTATCTATGTCTCAATTGCCTCAAATCAACTGTTTTTCGCACGTCCGCGCGGCACATTTGTGCCGCCCAGAGGAGGCAGCACATTCGCCAATGCGATCCAAAATACGCAGAAAGTTGCTACGTAGGTGCCGAGCATCGCCAGCGGCACCACCTTCATCGTCTTCAGCACCACAACGAACAGCACGATAACGATCGCGATCTTGGCCGTTTCGGCTATCAAGAACGCGCGCATCGCCCGCTGCCCATCTGCAGCCGATTTGCCGCCAAAACCAAGCAATGCCATGACAAGACTCGCAGCGGTGCTGATGCCGCCGCCCATCGCTGCCGATAAAGCCGCGTGGGGACCCGCAATCAGCCAGCTCGCGAGAGCGCAGACTATGGTCACAGCCGTCTGGCCCAGTACGACGCTGAGAGCCAGTCGCCGCGCGAGGCCTAAATCGATCGCGACCAAGTTAAATCCCGTGGAGCGAAGCGCACGAACACTTCGCTGTACCGTGCCAAAAATGGCCGGCGCATTATAGAGACGCCGCCGTGGTGCATCAAGGCGTTTCAGGCCTATTTTGTCGCCCTATTGGATGTGGGCCAGGATGCCTTCGAGTTCGTCCAAACTGTTGTAGCTGACGATCAATTTGCCCTTGCCGGAGGCCGCGTGCTGGAAGGCGACTTTGGCGCCCAGCTTTTCGGCGATTTCGGTTTCCAGGCGGTGGATGTCGGGATCCACGGGCGGCGGGGCAGCACCCGCTTCGGCCGCCTTGGGATTCATGATGCGCCGCACCAAAGCCTCCGTGTCGCGCACCGACAGTGTCTTTTTGGCCACCAGCGCGGCGACTTCGATCTGCTGGCGCCGGGTGGCCAACCCCAATAGGGCGCGCGCATGGCCCATTTCGATTTGGCGGTGTTCCAGCATTTCCTTGACCTCGTCGGTCAACTCCATCAAGCGAACCAGATTGCTGACGGCAGCCCTCGAACGGCCAACCGCCTCGGCGGCGGCCTGATGCGTCAGTCCAAATTCTTCGATCAGGCGCAACAGGGCCCGGGCTTCCTCTAGAGGATTGAGATCCTCGCGCTGAATGTTTTCGATGAGCGCCATGGCCACGGCGTCCTCGTCGGGCACATCGCGGATGACCGCCGGAATCTCTGTAAGGCCGGCCATTTGCGCGGCTCGCCATCGCCGTTCACCGGCGATGATTTCATAGCGCTGCGATTCGGTCGGATTGGGCCGTGGCAGCGGACGCACCAGGATGGGCTGCACCAAGCCGCGCGCCTTGATGGAATCAGCCAGTTCGCCCAAAGATTCCGTGCGCATATCGGCGCGCGGTTGATACTTGCCACGCTGCAATAGATCAACCGGCAGGGAAGCGAGCCGGTCGCCAACCAGCACCTGCGGCTTCTCGGTGTTGTCGGGCATACCGGCACGCCGCGCGAGCAGGGGGCTCAGCTCAGCCAAGCCTCGACCTAAAGACGGCTTTTTGCCGGACATAGCAATTCCCCGTAAACCGATTGGGTGATTATACGGGCGCGCCCGGCAGATCGTCGTGGCGAATCACTTCGTCGCCCGGCACCTCACCGCTCGGTACCTCGCCGCCCGGCACCTCGTCGCGGCGAATCATTTCGCCGGCGAGCGCCAGATACGCCAGCGCGCCGCGCGATTCCTTGTCGTGAAACAGCGCGGGTTTGCCGAAACTCGGCGCCTCGGCCAGGCGCACGTTGCGCGGAATGATGGTGCGAAACACTTTTTCGCCGAAATGCTGGATGAGCTGGGCGGACACTTCGTTCGATAGATTATTACGCGGGTCGAACATGGTGCGCAGCAATCCTTCGATTTCCAATTCAGGATTGATGCTTTCTTTGATCTGCTCGATGGTCTGCATGAGAGCGGTCAAGCCTTCCAGTGCGTAATACTCGCACTGCATGGGAACCATCACGGAATCGGCGGCCACCAAGGCATTCAAGGTCAGCATGTTGAGCGACGGCGGACAGTCGATCAGTATCACGTCGAACTCGCTGCGCACCGGCGCCAACGCGTTTCGCAGCTTGAACTCGCGGCCGACGGCCATGGTGAGCAGCCGGACTTCGGCCATTGTGAGATCCTGATTCGCGGGCATCATCATGAAGCCGCCGTACTCCACGGCGACCAAGGCTTCGACGGCAGTGCAATCGCCCAACAGAACGTCGCAGCTGGTGCGCGACTGAGCGTTCTTGTCGATGCCGCATCCCATGGTGGCATTGCCCTGCGGATCCAAATCGATGAGCAGCACGCGGCGCTTGGTCGCGGTCAGGGACGCGGCAAGATTGACCGCGGTCGTGGTCTTGCCCACGCCGCCTTTCTGATTGGCCAATGCAATGACCCGTTTCATTTCTTGGTCAACTCCACAAGGTGCCGCTCATCCGTGAGGCCCGGCACGCTCAAGCGATGCACCGCCAGTACCCGGAACGACTTCGGCACCGCGGAAATTTCTCCATCCGGCCGCTTGCCCTTCATCGCCAGCAACCTGCCGCCCGGAGCGCACAAATGGCCGGCATAGGCCACGAAATCGGCCAGCGAGGACAGGGCTCGAGCGACCACTGTATCGAAAAGTTCGGAGGGTCTATAGCTTTCCGCGCGCGAATTGACGACCAACACATTGCCGCAGCCGATACGCTCGACGGTCTGTTCGACGAATCGGGCCTTTTTGCCCGTGGCCTCGATCAGCGTGAAGCGGCGTTGCGGATCGACGACTGCCAGCACCAGTCCCGGAAAGCCCGCCCCCGTGCCGACGTCCGCGATTCGCTCGCCGCGCAAATAAGGTGCAAGGCTCATGCTGTCGAGCACGTGCTTTCGCAGCATGCCCGGCCGGTCGCGGATCGCGGTCAAATTGAATTGAGCGTTGCCCTGCTCCAGCGCATCCACCAGCTTGAGCAGCGTTTCGGCGCGGGCGGAATCCAACTCGATCCCCAGTTCTCTCGCGCCCGAGGCAAGCATGTCGCGTTCGCCGGCTCTCACTGGCCTATTACCGGTCTGGCGTGCGGTCGGGCGCGCGTTCCGGCGCGTCGAGCTGGACGCTCATCTGCGTTTCGGCTCCCTCCGGCTCGCTGTCAAGATGGCCGATGTAGGCGATGCCGCCGTCGGAACCCGCGCAGGCGTCTGCCGCCGCCTGACCGCTCTTCAACCACAAACCGCAGGCATCGGCGAAAATCTGCGCCGCCTCTTCGGTCGGCAGCCGCACCGTGGCCTCGACTCGCGACAGCCGGTCTTGCTTGAAGCACAGCAGGTACTCGGAAAGCGGGCGCGCAATGAAGCGCGGGCGCGTGCCGTCGACGGCATAGCACTCAAGCTCATCGGCCGGCGAGGCAGCGTGCGCCTCATCGCGAAACAGCAGCACCTCGTGCAATGTCAAAGGGACGTCCTTCAAAACACTGCCGAAAGGCGCGACCAGCAACACATGCCAATCGTAAGAAGCGTCCAACGGAAGCGGCGCTGGCGGCAATGCGGCCGGTTTCGGCTTAGGCGCCGCGCACGCGGCGAGCGCCAGCATGACCGCCGACAGAGCCGCTTGCCGAGCGCGTGCCGAGGGTAAGCTCATTCAGCTGCCGGCCAAACGACTGACCAGCGTTTCGAGTTCGGCGACCGCCTCAGCGTCGGCGGGCCGCGCTCGCTCGAGCACACGGCGCAATGCCTGCAATGCCGTGTCCTTGATCTTCATGCAAGCCCTCGCGTAGTGAACGCGCCAATCCGATATCAGCTCGCGTTCGAAGAAATCGTAATCCCGGTCATTGACTATGGCGTCAAGTATCATCGCGCAAACCGCCAGCTCCTGTACGCGCGGCCAGCTCAATGCCGGCGCGGAAGCGCCCTCGGCAAAACAGCGGCGCAGGTACGCGGGCGGGTCTGCGCTCGCAATGTCGTCGAGAAGATCGCCGACATCGTAAGATTGAATCAAATGCTCGAAGCCCGCCATCGATCGCATTATCCTCGACACGTGAGAACATAGGAATATGAACCGACTTTATTTGTTGCTGCTCGCTGCACCGCTTTTGGCCAATGTCGCGGACTCGGCCGTTTCGCGCGTCGAGCGCGGCAATTTGACCTTCGAGAACATTCCGGAAGTGCCGGCGGATCTCGCCGACAAATTGGACGGCTATCTCAATGCGCGCCAGGCAGCACCTCTCGGCTGGTCGCCGAAGGGGCAATTGCTGATCGCCACACGCTTCGGCGATGTCGATCAGCTGCACTTGGTGGAAACGTCTGGCGGCGCGCGGCGGCAGCTCACGTTTCTGCATGAGCCCATTACGCAAGCCGCGTTTTCGCCGGACCCGGCGCGCAGCGCCTACGTGTACTTGAAGGACTCGGGCGGCAACGAAAACGCACAGCTTTACTATCAGCGCGTGGGCGAGCCGACCGCGCAGCTGCTCACCGACGGCAAGTCTCTGAACGGCGCTCCGATTTGGTCGAACGCCGGGCGCGACGTCGCGTTTTTCAGCACCGCGCGCGATGGCCGAAGCTACGACATCAACATCGTGGACCCGGAGTCCGGCAGCTTGCCGCGTCTGGCGGTTGCCGGCGACGGCAGCGGGGCCGCGTGGTCCGTGCTCGATTGGTCTGCCGACGACTCGAAACTGCTGGTGCTCAAAGAGGTGTCCATCGCGGAAGGCTATTTGTACGTCGTGGACCTGGCCACGGGGCAGAAACGCGAAGTGGAAGCCTCGCCCGTCAAGGCCGGCATCGTCGGCGCGAAATTTTCACGCGACGGCCAGGGGGTGTATTTGATTTCGGACCGTGACGCCGAGTTCGCGAGGCTGCGGTACGTCAATCTGTTTTCGGGTGAGAAGACCGTCGTCGTTTCCCAGCACATACCCTGGGACATCGAGGAGCTGGCGATTTCGCGCGATGGGCATTACCTGGCTTTCGTCAGCAACGAGGCAGGCGCCAGCAAGCTCAATCTATTGGATCTGCGCACGCATCAGGACCTCGCGCCGCCGCGGCTGCAGCAGTCGGGAATCATCAGTTCCTTGAGCTTCGACGCGGAAGGCAAGCGGCTCGCCTTCGGCTTCGCGGCGCCGAATCAGCCAAGAGATGCCTATGTGCTCGAGCTCGGCGAGAATCGGTTGGAGCCCTGGACCCGAAGCGAAGCCGGCGCCGTAGATCTTGCGAAATTCATCCTGCCCCGGCCGGTGGAATTCCCAACTTTCGACCGGGTGGACGGCAAGTCGCGGCAAATTCCGGCATATCTCTACGCGCCCGCCACTTCCGGGCCCCATCCGGTAATGATCTCGCTCCACGGCGGCCCAGAGTCGCAGTTCCGTCCGGGGTTCGACGCCTGGATTCAATATGTGGTCAATGAGCTCGGCTATGCCGTCATTGCGCCCAACGTGCGTGGCTCGTCGGGATACGGCAAGAGCTACATGACGCTCGACAACGGCCTGCTGCGCGAAGACGCGGTGAAGGACGTCGGCGCCATGTTGGTTTGGATCGCCATGCAGAAAAACCTCGATGCCAAACATGTCGCGGTGGCGGGCGGCTCGTATGGCGGCTACCTGACGCTGGCCACGATGGTCAACTACAGCGACCGGTTGCGCGGCGGCATCGACGTCAGCGGCATCGCGGACTTCGTAAGTTTCCTCACCAATACCGCACCTTACCGGCAAAACCAGCGGCGCGCGGAATACGGCGATGAACGTGATCTCGAGGTGCGCGCCTTTTTGAGGCGCATTTCGCCGCTGACCAGCGCCGATCGAATAAGCCGTCCGCTGCTGGTGGTGCATGGCAAGAATGATCCGCGGGTGCCGCTATCGGAAGCGGAGCAGATCGTGAACAAATTGCGCGCGAGGGGAACCGAGGTGTGGTACTTGCTGGCCGCCGACGAAGGTCACGGCTACCGCAAGAAGCTCAATCGCGACGCCTACTACGAGACGTGCGCGCAGTTCTTGATGACGTTGCGCAAATGACCGCGCGCTTGCATGCAGGCGCGAGCCGCATTGCCGCGGCGAGACCCCTTGGGGCTACTTGCTCTCAGTGGTCGCCGTGGCGAGCGGCGAGGGCTGTCTCGCGAAGTAGGCCGCCGCAATTTTCACGTCTTCATCGGTAGTCAGCAGCTGCGCCATGCTGTCCATGACGACGTTCTTGCGCCGTCCGTTGCGATACGTGGTCAGCGCCTGCTCCAAATAGTCCAGATGCTGCCCCGCCAGCACCGGCGGCTTCGGCGCCAGCCCTTCCACCCCCAGGCCGTTTTCGCCATGGCAAGCCAGGCAGGGCGCCACCTGCTTCGGCGGGGCTTTGCCGGCGGCTGCAGTGGCGGGCTTCACGGGTGCCGTACCTTGCAGATAGGCAGCGATGTCTTCGATGTCCTGGTCCGAGAGGGACGAGGCCTGTGCATGCATGGTGGGGTGGGGCCGCGTGCCATCGCGGTACTCGTGCAGCGCCGCGGCCAGGTACTCGGCATTTTGGTGGCGCAGTTTGGGCACGCTGTAGTCCGGATAGGCATTGCGGTAATTCGCGATGCCGTGACATCCATAGCAGGTGTAGAACTTCATCTCGCCCTTGGCCGGATCGCCCGCCGCATGCGCGCCCAACGATAGGAAGGTCAACGCCGCGCCGGCGACCCACGCTTTGGCAATCAATCGAGCAAGCATCTAGTTCTCCGAGCCTTCAGGTCCAATTGGGTGCGGTGATGTTAAAGAGTGAGCGCGCAAATTGCCACTGAACTCGCGCCGCCCGGCTGCAAATTCGCAAGAGTTCTCACTCCAAGACGTTGGCCAAATCCTGCAGCAGCGTGGGGTCAGTCGGCTTGGTTGCGGCAGGATAGCGGCACGCCACCCTGCCGCCACGGTCGATGAGAAATTTCTCGAAATTCCAGCCGATGTCGCCGGGAAAACCGTTTTCCGCGGCCGTCAGCCACGCGTACAACGGATGGCGGCGATGGCCATTCACGTCGATCTTCGCGGACAAGGGGAAGGTAACGCCGAAAATAATGGAGCAAAACGTTTGAATTTCCGCCGCCGTGCCGGGCTCCTGCGCGCCGAACTGGTTGCAGGGAAAGCCGATGACCGTGAAATTCTTCGCCTTGAGTTCCTCGTAGAGATCCTCGAGACCGGTGTACTGGGGCGTGTAGCCGCACTTGCTGGCGACGTTCACGGCCAGGGCCACCTTGCCGCGCAAAGGCGTCAGGATATTCGCGCTGCCATCGAGACCCGGCACGGTGAAATCGTAAAAGCTGTTCATATCTGCCTCATGCCGCGCGATCGCGTTTCTTCAAATGCACCAGCAGCAACGAAACCGCCGCCGGAGTCAGTCCGGGTATGCGCGCCGCTTGACCCAAGGTTTCGGGCCGCACGTTGCAGAGCTGCTGGCGGACCTCGTTCGACAGGCCGCCGACTTGCGAGTAGTCCAAATCCGCGGGCAGGCGCAATTCCTCATTGCGGCGATGCCGGTCGATCTCATCGCTCTGGCGCTTCAAGTAGCCGGAATATTTCGCCTGCACTTCGACCTGCAGTTTCACTTGTTCGCTCAATCGCTCGTCGGGCCAGGCGGCAGCCGCGTCGGGCACGGCGCGGGCCAAATCATCGTAATTGAGCTCAGGCCGGCGCAACAGATCGAAGGCATGCGCCTCCCGCGACAGCGGCGCGCCCAATTTGCCGAGCAGTTCTGCATCGACGTCGGCCGGATGCACAACGGCGCGCTGCAGCCGCGTCACTTCGCCGTCCACGGCGGCGCGCTTGCGCTGAAAGAATTCCCAGCGCTCCTCGCCCACGAGCCCAAGCCCACGGCCCGCCTCGGTGAGGCGCAGATCCGCGTTGTCTTCGCGCAATGACAAGCGATATTCGGCGCGGCTGGTGAACATGCGGTAGGGCTCGGTCGCTCCGCGTGTGATCAGATCATCGACGAGCACGCCGAGATAGGCCTCGCTGCGCTTCGGCACCCACGCGTCGAGTCCGCGCGCGGCGCGCGCGGCGTTGGCGCCGGCGAGCAACCCTTGGGACGCCGCTTCTTCATAGCCGGTGGTGCCGTTGATCTGGCCGGCGAAGTACAGGCCCGCGAGGAACTTGCTTTCCAAGCTGCTTTTCAAGTCGCGAGGGTCGAAGAAGTCATACTCGATCGCATAACCCGGGCGCGTGATATGCGCGCGCTCGAATCCGGCGATGGTGCGCACGAAATCGCACTGCACGTCGAAGGGCAGGCTGGTCGAGATGCCGTTGGGATAGATCTCCTGCGAGTCCAAGCCTTCGGGTTCAACAAAAATCTGGTGCGAGCGCTTGTCCGCGAATCGCACCACTTTATCCTCGACCGAGGGGCAATAGCGCGGGCCGACGCCCTTGATCAGGCCGGTGAACAGCGGCGAGCGCGCGGTGGCGGCACGAATGATGTCGTGCGTACGCTCGTTGGTCGCCGTGATGTGGCAGGGAAGCTGGCGCGGATGTTGTCCGCGCGTGCCGAGATAGGAAAATACCGGACGCGGATGGTCGCTGTGCTGCTCGCGCAGTGCGGAGAAATCGATGCTGCGGGCATCGATGCGCGGCGGGGTGCCGGTCTTCAGGCGACCCACGCGCAGGTTCAATTCGCGCAGGCGCGCCGCCAGGCTCAGGGACGGCGGGTCGCCGGCGCGGCCGCCGGGATGGCTCTCGAGGCCGACATGAATTTTGCCGCCGAGGAAGGTGCCGACGGTGAGCACGATGGCGGGAGCTTGAAACTCAATGCCGCTCGAGGTCACCACGCCGATCACGCGATCGCCCTGCACCTTGAGGTCCGCCGCTTCTTGTTGGAACAGCTCCAAACCCGGCTGGGATTCGAGGATGCCGCGGATGGCCCGCTTATACAGTTGGCGGTCGGCCTGCGCCCGGGTTGCGCGTACCGCGGGGCCCTTGCTGGCGTTCAAGGTGCGGAATTGAATGCCCGCTTGATCGGTCGCGCGCGCCATGGCGCCGCCGAGCGCGTCGATTTCCTTGACCAGGTGTCCCTTGCCGATGCCCCCGATCGCGGGATTGCAGCTCATCTGACCCAAGGTCTCGATGTTGTGCGTGAGGAGCAGCGTGGAGAGGCCCATCCGGGCAGCAGCGAGCGCCGCTTCGGTGCCGGCATGACCGCCGCCGATCACGATGACCTCGTACTGCTTCGCAAAACGCATGACGCTGAATCTACTCGATTTTTAGCACGGGCGCGTACTCTAAACTTTCGCGGCGCAAAGCACCAGGGAACCATTGAGGTCCTCTCGCAACTAAGCGTTAGAGGGGCGCAATCATGGCGCCTTAGGAGTCGACCATGCGCCCGGATTCCTCCGGCAGTCCCGAAGCCACCCCGCGGCGCCCCCGCACCGACGGCGGAGGCGCTGGCATTACCGCCGTGGCGGTCATCTTTGCGTCCTTGATCGGCATCATCGGGATCTTCGACTCGGTGGCCGGTGCCGCGCTGCAAATTGGCCAGATCGCCCCGGATTTCGCCGCCACGGACAGCAAGGGCAACCCAATACGCTTGAATGAATATCGCGGCAAGACCGTGGTGCTGGAATGGACCAATGCGGACTGTCCCTACACGCACAAGCACTACGCCAGCGGCAATATGCAAGCCATGCAAGCACTGGCGCAAAAGAACGGCGTCGTCTGGCTGACCGTGATCTCCTCGGCGCCGGGCAGGCCAGGCTATGTGAATGGACCGGCGGCCGATGCCCTGACGCAGTCGCGTGGCGCACAACCCACCGCAGTGTTGCTGGATCCGACAGGAACGGTGGCGCGCTTGTACGACGCAAAAACCACGCCGCACCTGTTCGTGATCGACAAGGATGGCGCTCTCAAGTACATGGGCGGGATCGACAGCCTGGCGACGACCTCCGAAGAGGATATTGCACGCGCCGAGCCCTACTTGAAGGAAGCAATGCTGGCGGTCGCCGCGGGCCAGCCGGTGCCCCATCCGGTGACCAAGCCCTACGGTTGTTCAATCAAATACTAGCCGCGAAGGCCGCCTCGACGAGCGAGTATAGTTCTGCCGCGTGAACATTCGTCCCGCCATCCCCGCTGAACGCAAGGCGCTCGAGGCGCTGCAGTGGCGCGCTTCGCTCGGCAACGAGGGCGATCGCGACGCGTTGCTGCGCCATCCCGATGCCATCGACCTGCCGGCCGACCAGATCTCCGCGGGCGGCGTGTTCGTGCTGGAGCAGGCGGGAGCCATTGTCGGCTTTTCCGCCATTTTGCCGCGCGAAGACGGCGACACGGAACTGGACGCATTGTTTGTCGAGCCGCAGATTCAGCGCCAGGGTATCGGACGAAAGCTGATTGAACACTGCGCCGCGGTCGCGCGCTCGGCAGGCTCGAAGGCATTGCATGTGATCGGCAACGAGCACGCCAGGGAGTTTTATCTGTCGTGCGGATTCGAGATTCTCGGTCCCTTCGAGACGCGCTTCGGATCCGCGCTGCTGATGCGCAAGGCGCTTTGAGCGCTACTCCACGGCCACCGGGATGCCCGCGAATTTCCCGGCCCATTTTTTCGGCCCGGTCTCATGCACGGACTCGCCGTCGGCGCTCACCGCCACCGTGACCGGCATGTCCTTGACGTCGAATTCGTACACCGCCTCCATGCCCAGTTCCGGAAAGGCCACCACGCGGCTGCCGCGAATCGCGTTTGACACCAAAAATGCCGCGCCGCCGACCGCGATCAGATAGGCGGAACGGTGTTTTGCGATGGATGCGACCGTTTCAGGTCCGCGTTCGGCCTTGCCCACCATCGCCAGCAGTCCTGACTTTCCGAGCATGGTGTCCGTAAAACGATCCATGCGATTGGCCGTGGTGGGACCCGCAGGTCCCACCACCTCGGTGCCGACGGGATCGACAGGTCCGACGTAGTAAATCACGCGGCCGGTGAAATCCAGGCCGTCCGGCAGCGGTTTGCCGGCATCGAGCAGCGCGCAGATGCGCTTGTGCGCGGCGTCGCGGCCGGTCAGCAATTTACCGGACAGTAGCAATCGCTCGCCGGGTTTCCAAGACGCGATGTCTTTTTGAGTGAGGCCTTCAAGGTTCACGCGGCGTGCACTGGCATCCGCCGTCCAGTGAACCTTGGGCCACAAATCCAAATTCGGCGGCGTCAGCACCGCAGGTCCTGTGCCGTCGAGCGTGAAATGGATGTGGCGGGTGGCCGCGCAGTTGGGAATCACAGCCACCGGCAAGGACGCGGCATGCGTCGGATAATCCAAAACCTTAACGTCCAACACGGTGGTCAGGCCGCCCAATCCTTGAGCGCCGATGCCGAGTGCGTTGACGCGCCGATAGATCTCCAGCCGCAGTTCCTCCAAGGCAGTCTTGGGTCCGCGCGCGATCAACTCGCCGATGTCGATGGGATCCATCAGCGATTCCTTCGCGAGCAGCATCGCTTTCTCCGCGCTGCCGCCGATCCCGACACCCAGCATTCCCGGCGGACACCAGCCCGCGCCCATCTCCGGCACCATTTCCAACACCCAGTCCGCGACCGAATCGGAGGGATTCAGCATCGCGAACATGGACTTGTTTTCGGAGCCGCCGCCCTTCGCCGCAACTGTGATCTCAAGCTGGTCGCCGGGCACGAATTCCGTATGGATCACAGCCGGCGTGTTGTCCTTGGTGTTGCCGCGCTTGAACGCGGGGTCCGCGACGATGGAGGCGCGCAGCTTGTTTTCCGGTTTCAAGTAAGCTCGGCGTACACCTTCATTGATCATCGCCGGAAGATCGATCTTCGCATCCCAGGTCACGCCCATCCCGACTTTGACGAATACCACCACGATGCCGGTGTCCTGGCAGATCGGCCGGTGGCCTTCGGCGCACATGCGCGAGTTGGTGAGAATCTGCGCGATGGCGTCGCGCGCGGACGGGCTCTGTTCAACCTCGTAGGCACGGCCCATGGCGCGGATGAAATCCGGCGTGTGGTAGTAGGAAATGTACTGCAGGGCGTCCGCAACGCTGGCAATCACATCGGCTTCGCGAATGACGGTCATGTCGCAAATCTATCAAGATGTGAGCAGGCGTGGGTAGCGAATCCCATACAATCGTCTGTAAATCGGAGGTGGCATGCGGCAGGTGACAGGGGCGCTCGTCTGGGTTGGCTTGGGTGTCTACGCGTGGTGGGCGCTGCCTGCCGCCGCCGAGGAACCCGCAACTCTGCCCCTGATCGAATGCCGGCTCGAGCACCCACTGCATTTGACCTCCATACCAGCACGTTGCGGAACCCTGCGCGTGCCGCTCGATCGAGAACACCCCAAAGAAGGCTCGGTCGACCTCAAGGTCGCCGTGGTGCCGGCACTCAGCCGGCGCAGCACGGCGGCGCCATTATTTCTGTTGGCCGGCGGGCCGGGCCAGAGCGCGATGCAGGTTTACGTGTCGCTCAATTCCGCCTTTTCACGCATCAACCGCAATCACGCCATCGTGTTGCTGGACCAGCGCGGCACCGGACACTCCAGTCTGCAGTCTTGCGCTTATCCAGAAGATTGGCAGGAGCCGGCGGATCCCATACCGGCGCTGCGCAAGGCGACGGTGGAGTGTCTCGCCAAGTTGGGACCGCACGTCCGCTTCTACACCACCAGCATCGCGGTCCGTGATCTCGACGACATGCGCATCGCGTTGGGTTATGACCAGATCGACTTGTACGGCGGCTCCTACGGCACGCGCGTCGCCGAACTCTACATGCGCCGCTATCCGGCGCATGTGCAGGGGGTGATCTTGGATGGCGTGACGTATCCGCAGCAGTCGATCGGAGCCGAGACGCCGCAGGACGCGGAGCGCTCGTTGAATTTGATCGTGGCGCGCTGCCTGCAATCGCCCGACTGCGCCGCCACCTACCCGCAGCTGCAGGATGATCTCACCAACCTGCTGCGGGAATACGGACCGAAGAAAACACCGGTGACCATCGACGATCCGAACAGCGGCCTGCCGCTGGACATCGAGTTCAACCGCAGAATCCTGGATGCAGCGCTGCGCATGCTCTCGTACAGCAGCATGCAGGCATCGCTGTTGCCAACGCTGATTCACGGCGCGGCGCACGGCAAGCTGCGGCCGCTCGCGGCCCAATCGGTGATGAATATGCGGCAGATCAGCGATCAGCTGGCAAACGGCATGCAGTACAGCGTGATCTGCAGCGAGGACGAGCCTTTTTTTGCAGCCGCCAATATCGATCGCGCAGCGATGGCGAAAACCTATCAAGGGACCGACATGATGGATGCGCTGCATGAGATCTGCGGGCTCTGGCCGCGCGGACCGGTGGACGCGGACCTGCACGCGCCGCTGCACAGCGAGGTTCCGACGCTGTTGTTGTCCGGCGAAGCCGACCCCGTCACGCCGCCCGTTGATGCCGAGCGCGCCGCCGTGGGCCTCACGCGACATCGGCATTTGATCTTGAAGGGCGAAGGCCACGGTCAATTGGCCACCGGCTGCATGCCGACCCTGACCGCCGATTTTCTCGACAACCTGGCGCCCGACAAGCTGGATGCAACCTGCCTCGACCGGCACACCCCCGAACCATTCTTCTTGAGCATGACGGGACCCGCCCCATGATCGAGGCGATTGGCTTGACTAAACGCTTCGGCAGCATCGCGGCCGCCCGCGACGTGTCCTTCGTGGCGCGCGACGGCGAAATCACGGGTCTGCTGGGCGCAAACGGCGCCGGCAAATCGACCTGCCTGCGCATGCTGTACGGCGTGCTCACGCCCGACAGCGGCAAGGCCTGCATCAACGGCATCGACATGCTCGGCGAGACCTCCAAGGCGCGCGCGCACCTGGGCGTGCTGCCGCACGCGGCCGGCCTGTATAACAACCTGACAGCGCGCGAGAACATCCGTTATTTCGCGGCGCTGCATGGAATGACAGCGCCGCGCGTGGCCTCGCGCACGGCGGAACTGTCGCTCGCCCTCGGCATGGATGCTTTTATCGATCGCCGGGCAAAGGGATTTTCACAGGGCCAGCGCATCAAGGTGGCCCTCGCCCGGGCTCTGGTTCACGACCCCGGCAACGTGGTCTTGGATGAGCCGACCAACGGGCTGGACGTGATGGCGATCCGCAACCTGCGGGAAATGCTGCTGGCGCTCAAAGCACAGGGGCGCTGCGTGCTGTTTTCCTCGCACGTCATGCAGGAGGTCGCGGCGCTGTGCGATCGCGTCGTCATCATCGGGCATGGCCGCGTGCTCGCGGATGCCACCGTCGAGGAAATTCGCGAGCGCAGCGGCACGGCGACCTTGGAAGAGGCGTTTCTGCAGGTGCTGGGCGACACCGAAGGCGTAAGCTGAATGCGTACTCTATTGACGGTTTTCGCCAAGGAATTCTTGGAGAACTTGCGCGATCGGCGCACGTTGCTCTCGGCCCTGCTGTTCGGACCGCTCTTCGGTCCGCTGCTCTTCGGTCTCATGGTGTCGCGCATGCTGGAGCAGAGCGTGGTGGAGTCGGACGTGCCCTTGAAGATCACGATATCCGGCGGCGAGCACGCACCGGGGCTGATCCAGTATCTGAAGGGCCGCGGCGCCAAGATCACGGAGATGGCCCTGTCGGAGAAGGACGCGCGCGGCGCCGTGCGCACCGGCAGCTCGCAGGTCGTGCTGGTCGTGCCCGAGGACTATCCCAAACTCTTCGCCGAGGCGAGGCCGGCGCCGGTATTGCTGTTTGCGGACAGCGCGGATTCGCAGACGCGAAAAATCGCGGATCGGGCCAGGGCAATGCTGGCCACGTACGGCAGCACCATCGCGCAATTGCGGCTGGAAATGCGCGGGGTGAGTCCGCTCTTGAGCCTGCCGGTGGCGGTCAATGAAGTAGACGTCGCGACGCCCACGGGGCGCGCCGTGGTGGTGTTGGGATTCATGACTTATTTCGTTTTGTTTGCCTTGTTGATGGGCGGCCTGTACCTGGCCATCGATTCGACGGCGGGGGAGCGCGAACGCGGTTCCCTCGAGGCGCTGCTCAGTTTGCCGGTGGCGCGCTCGGCGTTGGTGGGCGGGAAAATTCTGGCAACCTGCGCCTATATGTGCATCTCGCTGGCCTTGAGCTTGACCGCGTTCGTTTGCGTGTTTCGCTTCGTGCCACTGGAGCGCATCGGCATGAGCGCCAATCTGGGATTGAGCACCGCACTGACTTTCTTCGGAATCTGTCTGCCCTTCGTTCCGTTGGGCGCCACACTGATGACCTTGGTCGCCTCGTTCACCCGCACTTACCGCGAGGCGCAAACCTACCTGACGACCGTGCTGCTGGTTCCCACGCTGCCGATCGCCTTTGCCAGTATTTATTCGCTTAAGACCAAGAGCTCGCTGATGTTCATACCGTCCTTGAGCCAACACCTGTTGATGACCAGCGTCCTCAAAGATGAACCGATTTTATTGCACGATGTGCTGGTGTCCGCTGCCGCATCGCTCGGCCTTGCACTGTTGATGTTCGTGCTCACCGCTCGCCATTGGCGGCGGGAAACGATGCTCGGATGACGCTAACTGTATGAGCGTTAAATTAGGGGGATTCCTGTATAGCGTTCCAATAGAGCGTATGTATACTATTTACAACGCAAGACCTGCGTTGCTCGGGGGAGTTGGGATGACGGAATCTTCGTCTGCGCGGATGAGCGTCTTGGCGTTTCTCGCCATCCTCACGTTGTCCGCCGCCATAATGCTCTGGCTTTTCTGGCGCTTTCCGCTACCTACTGCGGTCGTCACACTGGGCATATTTGCCGCTCTCGGTGTGTTGGCGCGGCTGGCTCGGTCCGTCGATGTCGAACTGAAGGATTTGGATCGGACCGAACAGAGCATTTGAGCGTTTTAAGCAGTGGCGACAGCGCAAATTGCGCACGGCTGGTGTCGCTGTCAATTCTTCGGCAACAGATCAACCCGGATCTTAAAATCAAGCGCCAACGCGAGCCAAGGCGAGCTTTGCCCGCAAAGTTTGCGGATGGTTGGCGCCAAGCTGGGACTCCAAGTCGCTGCTGGCCTTTTTCAACATGGCCGCGGCTCCGGTGTTGCCGTTCTTAAGGAGCGCTTCGCCCAGCCGCTCCTGCGCCTGAGCCAATTCCCAAATGTCGTCCGGCGTCTTTTCGCGAATCGACACTGCTTCGCGCAATAAAGTCTCGGCATCCGCGGCGTGGCCCTCAGCGGAGTCGACAGAGCCCAGGTCTTCGAGCGCCATCGCCAGCGTGGCGGCGCTCTGCGCACCGAGCTTGCGCAAGCCCGCGACTGCTTCGGTAAGCTGCTGCCCTGCCAGCTGATCATTGCCGTCGCTCATGGCGAGCAGCCCGACCGCAATTTCGGTCCGCAACGTCAAGGGATGAGCGACCCCGTAATGCGCCACCGAGGCATCGTGAGCCTTGGCGAGAATGCTGGTGGCATCGGCGTGAGCACCGTTCGCCAGCAGCGCTTCGCCTAAGAATATTCGCGCCTGGATGGTTACCGGGCTGTCGGGCCCTGTGTAACGATCCGCCATGTCGATGGCTTCGCGCAATACGCTGATTGCCGCTTCGTTCCGGTTCGTGACCGAGAGAATCCGGCCGTAGTAGCTCATGGCGGCGGCAACCGCCGCGGAGTCGCCGGCGAGCGCTCGTTCCCGCTCGACGGAACTCTTCAGAAGATGTTCCGCCTCCCGCAAGTGGCCGTCGCGCATTTCAAGGGTCCCGGTGTTGGCGACGATGATCTGTGCGTCGATGCCGTCGCCCAAGCCCAGCGCCCGGTAGATGGCGGTGGTCTCGTAGTACGCCTTGAGCGCTTCCGGAAGACGGTTCACCGTGGCTAGGGTGATGGCGAGTGAGTTGAACAAGACGGCGGTTTCGCGGCTGTCGTGCCCGAACAAGGCAGTTCGCTGGGCAATGGCATCGCGAATGGTTGCGATCGAGCCGTCGAGGTCGCCGCGAGCACGCTGTACGCGCGCTCGAATGGCGAGCCCTTCGAGCCTTTCCTCCGCATATCGCCCAGGCGATGCGCGCCAAAAACTCTCCGCCAGCGCCACCAGCTCGGCGGCACGATCCGCATGCCCGCGCAACAATTCCACGCTGGCAAGCTTCTGACGCGCGTCCGCGACGGCCAGCGGGTCCGCTTTGGGATTCGCCTCGGCCAGATATCCATCCAGCAGAGATGCGGCGCCATTCGCATCCTCGAGCGCCGCATACAGATCGGCCAAGGTCAGCACGATTTGACCCTTGAGCTGCGGTTGATCGCGATACTCATTGAGCACGCGCTGCGCGCTCGAGTCGATCATGCCTTTCGCAGTCGTCGTCTTGGAGCCTTGATCACTGATCGCCGCGCGAAACAGGCCGGTCAAGTTGTAGCGGACCGCTTCTTCGCGCGCCGCATCGCGCCGCGCCACATCGCGTTCTTGCGCAGCTTTCTCTGCCTGCCAGGCGGCCACGCCCAGACCCACCGCCAGGGAAAAGATGACTGCCGCGATGCCGGCAGCGGCCCAACGGTAGCGGCGCAGTGTGCGGCTGATGACGTACATGTGCGCGCCCTCGCGGGCTTCGACCGGCTCGCCACGCATCGAACGTTCGACATCGAGCTTGATGCCATTCACCGTTGCATATCGGTCGGCGGGCTCCTTGCGCAAGGCCTTGGCCACGATGGCATCCAGATCGCCACGGATCAGCCGCGCCGGCACGGGCGGGTTCGGCTGCGCTTCGGCGGTGCGGCTGACGCTGGGGGCCGGCTTTTGCAGCACCGTACGCATGGCCTGCAACACCGGCGTGTCGGATCCCATCCAGGGATGCGTGCCGGTCAGAAGCTCGAACAGCAGCAGCCCTAGTGCATACACGTCGGTCGCCGTCGTGATGGCGCCACCGGTGAGCTGCTCCGGCGCCGCGCAGATCGGGGTCATGGGAGCGTGTGCCGCCTGCGTCACCCGCGCGCGCTGCGCGTCGAGCAGCTTGGCGATGCCGAAGTCCAAGAGCTTTACCGAGCCGGTCGGCGTCACGAGAATGTTCGACGGCTTCAAGTCGCGGTGCACGACGAGATTGCGGTGGGCGAAGGCAACCGCGTCGCACACCTGGATGAAGAGTGCGAGACGCTGCTCGAGGGTCGCGCGATTGATCTGGCAGAATTCGGTGATCGGCCGGCCTTCGACGAATTCCATCGCCATGTACGGGCGGCCGTCCTCGGTCACGCCGCCGTCGTAGAGGCGCGCAATGCCGGAATGTTCCAACCGCGCCAGGATCTGGCGTTCGGCTTGAAAGCGTTCCATTTGCGCCGCCGCCTCGCGCTGCAAAAGCTTGATGGCTACGCGCTGCTCGAAGTTGCCGTCGGCGCGGGCGGCTTCATACACTTCGCCCATGCCGCCGCGCCCGATGAGTCGCGTGATGCGCCAGGCGCCGAGGCGCAGTCCCAAGGTGTCATCGGGAAGCGGGTCCGCGGCCGGTTTCGGGGACATCGACAGAAATCCGCCGGAGGCGCTCGCGGAGCGCAGCAGACTTTCAACTTCGGCAACGACCGCCGAGTCCTCGATGCGCCGCGCGCGCAGATTCGCGAGCCGTTCGCCTTCGGGCAAGTCGAATAGATCGTCCAGCAGCTCATCGACGCGAACTCGTTGCGCGGGCGATAGCGGGGCCGTGACTTGCTTGCTTGGCATATTTTTAAGAGCCGTTCGCGAGCGTCAGTTTACCTGACGGGAGGCAAAAATTCGGTTGCAAAGCGCTC
Source organism: Steroidobacteraceae bacterium (assembly GCA_035997505.1). Classification (GTDB taxonomy): domain Bacteria; phylum Pseudomonadota; class Gammaproteobacteria; order Steroidobacterales; family Steroidobacteraceae; genus Bog-1198. The sequence goes on from DASYIN010000184.1 coordinate 62,943, forward strand.
CCAGCGCGCTCGGCAGTGCGTCCGCCGCGACCGCGATGTCGTCGCTGGCACCGCGCAGCTGAATGTCGCAGAGCAAATCGCTTTTCCGCGCGATGATCTCGTGCAGCGCATCCTGCCAAACCGCCGCGTCGCCGACACCGGGCAGCGGCGTCACCGCCAACGACATCTTGCCCGCGGACCATGCGTCGAGCGAGGCTCTGCCGAGCCCGGGCCGTACACTGACCGTGATGGCCGAAAACCCGGTGGTCAGGAAGGCGCACGATTGACCGTCTCCGGCCAGATCCGTGGCATGCGTGATCGGTGCCTGCAGCAGCCCGCCGAGATCCGCGGCCTTGAGAACCAAGGTCTGGCAGGCGGAAGCCGGTGCTGCGGGGGATGCAGATGCAGGGCCCGCGCCGGGTTGCTTTGAGCAACTCGCAAGGGTTGCGCACGCGGCTAAGAGCAACAGCCTCAGTCGCGCCGATGAATTCATTTTGGCTGCGCCCCGACATCTTTCATCGACTCGAGCTGCGCAAGGTCGATCTGGCTCAAGGATTGTTCCAGCGAATGCATGTCCACGCCGCTGCCCGTGATGTCCACGGAGAAACGCTTCACCAGAACGACGCTGAGTTCGCCTTTTTTATTAGGAGCATCGTATTTCTCATGGACCGTTCTGCCGCCGATGACCACGTCCTTCTCGTAGCCGCTGTCGCTTTCCGAGGTCGTCTGCTGAATCAGGCCTCCCGCCAGATCCATCAAACCCGATACTCCGGAAATATCCGCAATCTCGATGTGCATGCCCGTGCCATCCTTGCCCGCGTAATCGGCTTTTGCGGAGGAAGTCTTCACGCCGATGGCGCCCTGATTCTCGCCTCGGGCCGAGGTCCGCGTCATGCCCGGCAACGAGGCCGGCAACAACCCGGTAAGGGTTTTGAAATCCACGGTGGCGACGCGGTTCGGTCCGCCCAGTGCGCCGCCCAAGGCGTTCAGCAAGCCGCCGGTCGCAGACAGGGCGCTTTGCGGATTCTGCGCCGCCTCTGCGGCCGGTGATTGCGCCCCTGATGGAGAAGCGGCGGAGTTTGGCGCCGTGGCTTGGGCTTCGCCGGCTTTCGCGAGATTCGACAAGGCCGCGCTCAAGCCCGCCTTGCCCTTGGCGTCCGTGCCCAGGATATTGCCGATGGTGTTGCCGACTGCGTCGGCGCCCTGATCGCGAGCGGCAGCCTGTTGCGCGGCGCGCTCCGCAGGCGTGCTGCCGAGAAGCCCCATCCGGCTGCCGCCGATATGCGCAACGCTGCTCAACACGGCGAACACGATGCCGAGCAGAATGGTGCAAATCACCACGCTCACGGTGTAGCCGAAGGCTTTTTCCTTGGGAGACTGCATGACCACCGGCAATCCGAGATACAGCACATAAATGCCGTACAGGCCGGCAAGCAGCTGCAACAGCGTCGCCAGGATCGGCGATAGAGCGAGCACGGAACTCAGCATCGCGGGTGTGAGGCTGTAGGCCGCCACTTTGAGCGCCTGGCGCTGGTCGCGTTGTCCGGAGAATGTCGGGGCCAGCGCGTTGATGATGAATCCCACGATGAACACACCGATCAACGCGGAAACGAAAATCATCACCGTGTAGGTAAGCCCGCTTCCGATCGGCATGCGAAAGCCGCCGCCGAATGCGGTGTTGACGCCCAGCACCGACATGCGAACGAAGCCCAGCAGCGCGGCGAGCACCGCGAGCGGCATGACGTAACCCGCGTACAGCTGCGAGATCGTGGTGGGCTCAGGTGCGATCACCGGCCACTCGGACCTGGGCGCGAGGACGATATTCTTGACGCGGGCCAAGAGTCCCGGCGCCGATGCCGCAGCCGCGGCCCACGCTTTCGAGGTAGCGGCAGCCGCACCAGTTGCGGCCACGGTCGCGCCGGCCATTACCGGTGTCGGTGGCGGTGGCGCCGCTGAAGAGAGGGCCGCTGCCGCCTCGATTGGCTGGCCGCAACTGCCGCAGAAGCGGGCGTTTGCCGGCACGGGTTTATTGCATTTGGGACAGTTCACGATGTTCTCCTTTGTTCTGTTTGATGACTATGAGAACCAGATGAGCCGATCGAACCCGCCATGGCGGGTTCGCACGCGCACTTCGGTTCTTAAGCGCATGGAATCCTCGCGCGAGAAGTCGACATGAAAGCGTTTTGCACGAGCTGCGGAACCGAACTCGGAGCGGATACGCGGTTTTGCATCAAGTGCGGCACGGAAAATCCCGCACCGGCCAAAGCCAAAAAAGACCGCCGCTGGCTGTGGTGGGTACTCGGGTTGATCCTCATGTTCGTTTTGGGATTCCTGCTTGGAAAAATGCTGGCGCCAAAACCGCCGCCGTGCCCCGCAGTAGCTGCCGG
>DASYIN010000185.1:0-7091 GCA_035997505.1 Steroidobacteraceae bacterium
CGCCCACGTGCGATGCCAAACATCTGCCGGGCTTCGTGGAACTGGCGGACCAGATCAAGGCCAAGGGTGTGGACACAATTGCCTGCACCGCGGTGAACGATGTGTTCGTCATGAATGCCTGGGGCAAGCACGGCGGAGTGGGCGATAAGATCCTGATGCTCGCGGACGGCAACGGCGCGTACGTGAAGGCATTGGGGCTGGAAATGGACGGCTCCAAATTCGGCATGGGAACGCGCGGTCAGCGCTTCGCGGTCATTGTGAAAAACGGTGTCGCGACCCAGGTGAATGTCGAAGCGCCGGGAGAGTTCAAGGTCTCCGCCGCCGATTACGTCCTGAAGCAGCTGTAAGCGGACGCGGCGCGGCAATCGCCGCGCGGCTCGTCCCCCGTTAGCTGCCGATCAGCTCGGTAAGCTCAGGCACGGCCTGAAACAGATCGGCCACCAGCCCCACGTCGGCCACTTCGAATATCGGCGCTTCGCCGTCCTTGTTGATGGCCACGATGGTGCGCGCATCCTTGATTCCGGTGAGATGCTGTATGGCGCCGGAAATGCCGATGGCGACGTACAGTTCAGGGGAAATGATCTTTCCGGTTTGCCCAACCTGCATCTCATTCGGCGCATAGCCGGCGTCAACGGCTGCCCGTGAGGCGCCAACGGCCGCGCCGAGCTTGTCCGCCAAACCAAACAGCAGTTTGAAATTCTCCGCGCTCCCCAGCGCACGTCCGCCGGATACCACCCGCGCGGCGGTCTGAAGATCCGGTCGATCGGTCGAGCCGGTCTTGGCGCCCACATAACGGGTATGCGTGGGCAGCGATACCTCCACCAGGGTCTTCGTCTCGACAGCGGCGCTACCGCCGGCCGGCGCGGCCTGGAAGGATGCCACGCGTACTGTGGCAACGAGCTTGCGCGCCGGATCGGCTTCCACAGTAACAATCGCATTTCCCGCGTAAATAGGCCGTCGAAAACGCCAGGCGCTTTCGACCGCCATCAAATCGCTGACCTGGCCGACACCGAGCAGCGCGGCGAGCCGCGGCATCAAATCCTTACCAAAACTGGTCGAGGGCCCGAAGATATGCGAGTAATCGGCGGCGAGGGCAGCCAGCTGCGGTGCGAACACGGCCGCGAGCGGATGCTGGTTCTCCGGCCGATCGACGCGCAGCACGGATTTCACGCCCGCAAGCGCGGCCGCCTGCGCCGCAACGCCCGTCGTGTCGGCGCCCAACAGCGCAATGGTGATTTCCGCATCGGGAATCCCCGTGGCACAGGTAACGCATTTGGCTGTGGCAGGATTTAAGGACTTTCCGTCGTGTTCGCCGACGATGAGTATCTTGTGCATTAGATCAAACCCTTTTTCTTCAGCGCTTCGACCAGTTCCGCTACGTCCTTGACCATCACGCCCTTTTGTCGTTGCGCGGGGGGCTCCGTTTTGATGACTCGAAGCAGATTCTGAGCGTTGACGCCGAGCGCATCGAGAGAGGTCACTTCCAGGGGCTTCTTCTTGGCTTTCATGATGTCCGGCAGCTTCACATAGCGCGGTTCGTTGAGCCGCAAATCCACAGTCACCACGGCGGGCAGGTCGACTTCGATGGTCTCCAACCCCGAGTCGACTTCGCGGGTAATGGCCGCCTTGTTGGCGGCGATCTCCACCTTCGATGCGAAGGTTGCCTGCGGCCGTTCCCAAATCGCCGCCAGCATCTGTCCGGTTTGATTGGCGTCATCGTCGATCGCCTGCTTACCGAGAAATATCAAGTCCGGGTTTTCTTTTTTCGCCAAGGCAAGGAACACCTTGGCGGCAGTCAAAGGTTCCACGGCGGTATCGGTCTGCACGAGGACGGCACGATCTGCACCCATGGCGAGCGCCGTGCGCAATTGTTGCTGGGTATCGGCAACACCGATGCTCACCGCAAGCACTTCGATATTTGCGCCGCGCTCCTTGATGCGCAGCGCCTCTTCGAGCGCGATCTCGTCAAACGGGTTTACGCTCATTTTGACCCCGTCGAGCATGACGCCGCTGCCATCCGGTTTCACCCGAATGCGCACGTTGTAGTCAACGACGCGCTTGATACAAACTATGATCTTCTGCACGAAAACTCCTTAAGCCGTGGCACGAGGTGCCGCTGGTGCGCGCGCATCGGCCTGTTGTTCGAGAAAAACTGTGCTGATTTTAGCCGCGCACGCCTTGAGTTTCGGCAAAAACCGCTCGAGCCCGGTCTTCAAGGGCACGGCGGAAGCAATGAAGCGCATCGTCAGCGCGGCCAACGTACGGTCGCTCATGGGCACCGGCACGCTGATCGTGAATTCATCGACAAGACGCCGCGTGCGCGTTGCGGTCGCGTAGCCCTGCGATTTGACCTCCGCGAGAGCGCGCAGCAACTCGTTGCGATCGCGCGCCGGCTTGTCTTCTTCTTTGTTCGAGCGCGCGAGGATCTCGATGAGGGCGTCCCGTTGCACCGGCGCGCAATTCGCAAGATACACCCGGCCGGTGGAGGTCGTCAGCAGCGGCAATTGGAATCCGGCGGAATACCGCTCGATCGCGAAAGGCGTGCTGTGATCCGTTGCCTCGCGCAGCATCATTTTTGTGCCGGACAGGGTAGCGATGCTCACCGGCCAGACAATCTCGCTGCAGAGCGCATTGATCAGCGGCGTGGCAATTTGATTGACCCAAGCCTCGTCATCGAAGCCCCCGCTCAAACCCCGCACCATGATGGTCAGCCGATAGCGCTCGTCGGTGTTGTCGCGATAGGCAAAACCGGAGTTGCACAGCGTTTCCAATATTCGATAGACAGTGGTGCGCGGCAGGCGGATTTCGTGAGCCACTTCTGAAACTGTCGCACCGTCGCGCAAATTAAGCATCGTGAGGGCATCAAGACCGCGCATGAGCGCGCGGATAGGGCGGGTGGAATCCATGAAGCCTCGAGCGTTGGTGAGCTGGCTAGTTTAAGGAGCCACACTTCGCTTGTCCACCTCGCGGTCAGCCGATAGACTGCTGGCAGATGATGCGCTATTTCTTCACGCGGCTCGCCGGCGCTATCCCCACACTGTTCGTCATTGTCACGCTCACTTTTTTTTTGATGCGCGCCGCGCCCGGTGGTCCCTTCGACACGGAGCAGTCCCTGCCGCCGGAGATCATGGCGAACTTGCAAAAGGCCTATGGCTTGGATCAACCCGTCTGGACACAGTACGGACGCTACCTCAAATCCCTTTCGCGCGGCGACTTCGGGCCTTCTTTCAAATACAAGGACTTTTCGGTCACCGAACTCATCGGGCAGGGGTTTCCAATCACGCTCAAGCTTGGCGTAATCGCGATGGCGCTGGCGTTGCTTCTTGGCATTCCGTTAGGCGTGTTCGCCGCGCTCCATCACAACTCCGCGGCGGATTCCGCGACCATGGCTCTCGCCGTCGTGGGCATCGCAATTCCGTCTTTTGTCGTGCTGCCCTTTCTCGGGCTGTTGTTTGGCGTTTACCTGCATTGGTTGCCGGTTGCGGGCTGGGAGCCCGGATCGATTCGCCACCTGGCGTTGCCCGTCATCGCGCTGGCCCTGCCGCCTCTGGCCTATATAGCGCGGCTCACGCGCGGCAGCATGCTCGAGATACTGCGCAGCCACTACATCCGCACGGCGTTCGCCAAGGGGTTGCCGCTGCGGACGGTCATTTTGCGCCATGCGCTTCGGCCCGCACTCACACCGGTGGCGAGCTACTTGGTTCCTGCCGTCGCGTCCATCATGACCGGATCGTTGGTGGTGGAGTCCATCGCCGGCCTTCCAGGCATCGGGCGATACCTGGTGCAGGGAGCGATCAACCGCGACTACACGCTGGTGCTCGGCATGGTGATCATTTACTCCACGCTGCTCATCGGCATGGGACTTGTGGTCGATTTGCTGTATGCGTGGCTGGATCCGCGCGTGAGACCTGTCAAATGAGGCAGATCGCCGACGACGCCGTGCGGCGCCTGCGGGCAAATCCAGCGGCCGTTCTCGCCATGTTCGTGATATCCGGCATCATTGTCGTGACGCTGTTCGGACCTTGGCTGAATCCCAACAACACGCAGGCACTCGATTGGCTGCACCTCGCAGCGCGCCCCAGTGGTGAAAACGCACATTGGTTCGGCACCGATCGATTGGGCCGTGACTTATTCGTCAGAACGCTCGCCGGCACGCGGGTCAGCATCGCCATCGGTTTGGTGGCAAGCGCCATCAGTCTCATCGTCGGTGTGGGCTATGGTGCCGTCGCCGGCTATGTGGGCGGACGTACGGATCACTTGATGATGCGGATGATCGAAATCTTGAGCGGCCTGCCGCTGATTTTCTTCATCATATTCCTGACAGTCATTTTCGGGCGCAGCGAATCTTTGCTGTTCATTTCGATCGGTGCGGTCGGGTGGCTGACCATGGCGCGAATCGTGCGCGGCCAGACACTGAGCATCCGTCAGCAGGAATTCATCGCTGCAGCGATTGCTTCCGGCGCGAGCACGGGCCGGATCATCATCCGACACGTGATTCCGAATGTCATCGGTCCGGTCGTGGTCTATGCGACCCTGACGGTGCCGCAGATCATCTTGTTCGAGAGTTTCCTCAGCTTTCTGGGGTTGGGAATTCAAGAGCCCGGCGCGAGCTTGGGCACCCTCATTGCCGAGGGTGTGGGCGAAATGGAAGCGGCGCCGTGGATTCTACTGATACCCGGCGGCTTTCTGGCGGTGCTGCTGCTGTGTTTGAACATCTTTGGCGACGGCCTGCGCGACGCGCTCGACGTCAAGGAAGCCTGAAGATGGATGCGACCTTGAGCATCGATGAGCTGCGGATCAGCTTCGCGCATCGGGGCGGGACCATCGAGGCAGTCGACGGCGTGTCGCTGCGCATAGCGCCATCTGAGTGCGTCGGGATTGTCGGCGAATCGGGATCCGGCAAGACCCAGCTGTTCTTGGGCGTAATGGGCCTGTTGGCCGCCAACGCCGAGCTCAGGGGCCGCATACGATTCGAGGGCAACGAAATGGTGGACACCGCCGCCCGCAATCGCGTGCGCGGCTCGAGGCTCACCATGATTTTTCAGGACCCGCTGACTTCTCTGACGCCGCACCTGACCATCGGCACACAGCTGGCTGAAGTCCTGGTGCATCACATGGGACTGCCGTGGAGCGAGGCGCGCAGCGGGGCCGGCCGCATGCTCGAGCGCGTACGGGTTCCGGAACCGCAGCGGCGTCTTACGCAATATCCGCACGAGCTGTCGGGCGGCATGCGGCAGCGGGTGATGCTGGCGATGGCGTTGTTGTGCGAGCCATCCTTGGTGATTGCGGATGAGCCGACGACGGCGCTGGATGTGACCATCCAGGCACAGATCATCGAATTGCTGCGCGCCGTGCGCGGCGAATTCGGCATGGCACTGGCGCTCATCAGTCACGACCTGGCCGTGGTCGCGGGCCTTGCGGACCGGATTCTGGTCATGTATGCGGGAAGAATCGTGGAGAACGCAGCGGCGTTGGACCTGTTTCGCAATCCACGCCATCCGTACACCGCCGAGTTGCTGAAGTGCAGCCCTAGTCTATCGGGGCCGCGGTTCGCGCGGCTGCCGACGCTTAAGGGACTGCCGCCGCGGCCTGGCGAAAAACTCGAAGGTTGTGCCTTTGCGCCGCGCTGTCCGCGCGCGGCGGATCGCTGCCGCGTCGAGTCGCCGGCGCTCGAGGGGACACGCTCAAGCCAGGTGGCCTGTCACTTTCCGCTGACCGCATGATCGACGCCGGCATCCCATTGCTCCGGGTTCGAAATCTGCTTGTGGAATTCGATGGGCGGACCGCCGTGCGTGAGGTCAGTTTCGACCTGTTCGGCGGCGAGACCGTGGGCCTCGTGGGCGAATCAGGATCCGGCAAGTCGACTCTGGCGCGGGCCATACTGCGCCTGCTGCAACCCACCCGAGGCAGCGTGGAGTTTATGGGCGTAGATCTCGGTACTTCCGCAGCACAGCTGCGTGCACAACGGCGCAACCTGCAGATCGTGTTCCAAGATCCGCTCGCGAGCTTGAATCCGCGCATGAGTGTCGGTGATGCAATCGCCGAACCCTTGAAGATTTTCGAGCGGGGCTTGAGCGCTTCCGGGCGGCGTGAAAAGGTCGCGGCGATGCTGGAGCGTGTGGGCTTGAGCGGCGGTGTCGCCGGGCGTTACCCGCACGAGTTCAGCGGCGGCCAGTGTCAACGAATCGCCATTGCTCGAGCGATGGTGCTGAACCCCAAACTTTTGATTTGCGATGAAGCGGTCAGCTCGCTCGATGTCTCGATTCAGGGCCAGATCGTCAACCTGCTGCTCGATTTGCAGCGCGAAACTGCCATGGCGATGCTGTTCATCAGCCACAATCTCGCGGTGGTGCGGCACCTAAGCCATCGCGTGCTGGTCATGTATTTGGGAAGGCTGGTCGAGGTCTGTGAAGGCGAGGCTCTGTTCGCCGCGCCCCTGCATCCTTATACCCGCGCATTGCTGGCCGCGGTGCCGCGGCTGCCCGGGGCAGCCGACGGCGAATTGAGCCCGGCACCGATTGAACCTGCCGAGATCGCGACCGCCTCGGGTTGCGCCTACCGCGACCGTTGTCCGTTCGCATTGCCGCTGTGCGCCAGCAGCGAGCCGCCGCTTGAGGAGACCGCGGCGGGGCATTGGGTTGCCTGCCACCGTTCGCACGAGATGCTTTATCCGCTATCCTAAGACCCTTATGACGCAACGAAAGTCAGTGCGGCCGAGCGACGGGCTCGCGAATGTGCGTTACGAGATTCGCGGCAAGCTCGCGCGGCGGGCGTTGGCGCTGGAGCGCCTGGGCTACGATATCGTCTCCTTGAACATCGGCAATCCCTTCGCCTTCGGCTTCCGCACCCCCGAAACCATGCGTTTGGCGATGATTGAGAACTTGCGCAACAGCGAGGGCTATGTGCACGAAAAGGGTATCTTCCCGGCTCGCGAAGCGGTGGTGATGCAGCAGCAGGAGCGCGGCGTGCGCGGCGTCACCGCGGAGGAGGTATTCATCGGCAACGGCGTGAGCGAGCTCATCGATCTCACGTTGCGGGCGCTCCTCAACGCAGGCGACGAGGTGTTGGTACCGGCCCCCGACTACCCGTTA
>DASYIN010000186.1:0-37432 GCA_035997505.1 Steroidobacteraceae bacterium
CTCCAGCTCCAGTTCCAGTTCCAGTTCCAGCTCCAGCTCCAGCTCCGATTGTTGATCTCGAGGAACCTGTTGATCTCGAGGAACCCGAGGAAATCGAAGTTTTCAACGCTGCGGTGCCGGAAACGCCCGTTGCGGATGTCGCCTCGCCCGACAGTCCCGCTCTCGTACCGAGCGGTTTCGAGGTGTCCGAGGACGTTCGGCGCGAAATGCTTTCAGGCGTCGAATCGCCGGACGAAGGTATAGTCGAGATTGAACAGCGGGGCCGGCCTGTGCGGCGGCGCAACTCACCCTTCGATGCAACGCCGCCGGAAACCGATCGGCTGTCGACTCCGTGGCTCATCGCCGCGATTGCCGCGGCGGCGCTGCTCGCCATGCAGGTCGTTCACCATAATCGCGAGTGGCTTGCCGCGCACGCGCCCCTCGGAGGATCGCTGGGCGCGCTGTATTCAAAGATGGGGGCACCGGTCACGCCGCCCGCGAATCTATCGGCCTATCAGCTCAGGCAGTGGGGAGTTACGGGCGATCCGGCCGGAGCGGGCACCTTGCGGGTGCGTGCCAGCATCTTGAACACCGCCGCGCAATTGGAGCCCTACCCGTTGCTGCGCGTCACGCTCGCCAACCGATTTGGCGCCGGCATCGGCACGCGCGACTTCGAACCGTCCGAATATCTGGGCAAGCCGACCGCCAAGCTGCTCGCGCCTGGCGAACGCGCCGATGCGACCTTGGATATTTTGGATCCAGGCAAGAACGCCGAGGGATTCGAAATCGATGTGTGTTTGCGTGCCCCGGATCGGCGCGTCGCATGCGCCAATGACAAGGCCCCGGCGCAAGCCAAGCGATGAGCGTCAAGATTGGCCCGTACGCGTTGCCGTCCAACGTCCTGCTCGCGCCCATGGCCGGCGTGACGGACCGGCCGTTTCGCATACTGTGCCGCCGCTTTGGCGCCGGGCTGGCTGCATCGGAAATGCTGAGCGCCGACGTGCGGTTGTGGGACACGCCGAAGTCGCGCCGCCGCATGGATCATACCGGCGAACCCAGTCCGCGCGTCGTGCAGATCGCAGGCTTCGACCCCGACATGATGGCTGACGCGGCGCGGCGCAACGTCGACGCGGGTGCGCAGATCATCGACATCAATATGGGTTGCCCGGCGAAGAAAGTGTGCAACCGATTGGCCGGCTCCGCGCTGCTTCAGGACGAGGATCTCGTCGGACGCATTCTGCGCGCGGTCGTGCGCGCCGTCGCCGCACCGGTGACGTTGAAAACGCGCACCGGCTGGGATCCGAATCACAAAAACGCTGCGCACATCGCAAGAATCGCGGAAGACAGCGGCATTGCGGCGCTCGCCATTCACGGGCGAACCCGTACCGACTTATATCAGGGCGATGCTGAACATGAAACCGTGCGCGCCATCAAAGCGCAGGTAAGGATTCCCGTCTTTGCAAACGGCGATATCGCATCTGCGCAACAGGCGCAAAAAATTCTTGACGAGACCGGCTGCGACGGCATCATGATCGGCAGAGCGGCCCAGGGCCGGCCATGGATTTTCGACGAAGTCAATTTTTTTCTCTCAACCGGAGAAAATCGCGCAGTGCTAGCGCTGGAAAAAGTCCGTGATATTATGCGCGCCCACCTCGAAGACCTGTATGCCTTCTACGGCGATCAGACCGGTGTTCGAGTGGCACGCAAACACTTGAGTTGGTATTTCCGGCAGCATCCCGGACAAGAGGACTTGCGGAATCGTCTTGTTCAAATCGAGACGCCCGAGGAACAACTGTCCACGCTGCTGCAGCATTACGATACGGGTGTGGATCGCGCTGCGTAAGCGTAAATTGGATAATAAATATAGAGCAACGGGGATTTGAACTTAAGGCCATGGTCGCGAAAAAGAAATCGAAATCACGTAGAGAGATTGCGGCGGCATTCAATGGCCGCGATCTGAAGGTCAACGGCAAGGGAGTGCCGTTGCGTTCCCAGGCCGAAGAGGCCTTGCAGTGCTACTTTGAGACGCTGAACGGCCACAAGCCCGCTCACTTGTACGATCTCGTGATGCGCGAAGTGGAAGAACCGCTTTTCAAAGTCGTGATGGGCCATGTGCAGGGCAACCAGAGCCGCGCCGCGACCATTCTTGGAATCAATCGCGGCACGCTACGCAAGAAACTCAAAGAGTTCGGCATTAGCGAGTAAGGTCTAAGTGCTCACGCCCGTACGTCGCGCGTTGCTCAGTGTCTCCGATAAGACCGGCATCGTTGAGTTTGCGCGCGAATTGAAGGAACGCGGCATCGAGCTGCTGTCGACCGGCGGCACCGCCAAACTGTTGACGAGTCACGGTATTTCGGTCAAAGAAGTCGCCGAATACACCGGCTTTCCGGAAATCATGGGCGGCCGCGTCAAGACTTTGCACCCTAAAATTCATGGCGGCTTGCTGGGAAGGCGCGGGCTCGATGAGGCCGTGATGCGCGAGCACAGCATCGAGCCCATCGATTTGCTGGCGGTCAATCTTTATCCGTTTGCCGCGACTGTCAGCCGCCCCGACTGCAGCTACGACGATGCCGTGGACAATATCGATATCGGCGGTCCCGCGATGGTGCGCGCCGCCGCAAAAAATCATGCCTCGGTCACGGTGGTGGTCGATCCTCAGGACTACCGCGAGCTGCTCGATGAACTGGCGGCCAATCAGGGCAGCACCAACCTGATCATGCGCAGGAAACTGAGCGCCAAGGCGTTCGCGCATACCGCACAGTACGACGCCATGGTGTCCGCGTACTTCACGGGCGCGATCGGCGGAGCGGCACCCACCTTCCCGGAGGACCTGAATCTCTCCTTTCGCAAGCATCTCGATCTGCGTTACGGCGAAAACCCGCACCAGCAAGCGGCGTTCTACACAGACCCGCGCGCCATCGGTGCATCGGTTACGCGGGCCATGCAAATCCAAGGACGTGAACTGTCGTTCAACAACATCGCCGATGCCGACACGGCGCTGGAATGCGTGCGTCAGTTCGATTCCCCCGGCTGCGTCATCGTCAAGCACGCCAACCCCTGCGGGGCGGCAAGATGCAGCAGTGTGGCCGAAGCCTACGCGCAGGCCTATCGCACCGACCCGACCTCGGCCTACGGCGGCATCATTGCGTTCAATCGCGAACTCGATGCGGCTACGGCACGGTCCATCCTCGATCAGCAATTCGTGGAGGTCATTCTGGCGCCTCGCTTCACGGAAGAGGCCAAGGCCATCCTGGAAACCAAGGACAACGTACGCGTGCTGGTCACGGGCGACCTATCGCAGCCGGTGACGCAATTGCTCGAATACAAGAGCGTGGCAGGCGGCCTGTTGGTGCAGACGCGCGATACGGGCGCGGTGCGCGCGCAGGAGTTGCGCACCGTCACCCAGCGACCGCCCACCCTGGCGGAGCTCGATGACCTGATCTTCGCGTGGCGGGTGGCGAAATATGTCAAATCGAACGCCATCGTCGCGGTCAAGGACCGCGCCACCCTGGGGATAGGCGCCGGGCAAATGAGCCGCGTGATCAGCAGCAAGATCGCCGCCATGAAGGCTCAGGAAGTAGGATTGACTCTGGAAGGCGCATCGGTCGCCTCGGACGCCTTCTTCCCGTTCCGCGACGGACTGGACGCCCTCGCCGAATTCGGCATCAAAGCCATCATTCAGCCCGGCGGTTCCAAGCGCGATGCCGAAGTGATCGCCGCCGCCGATGAACACGGCATTGCGATGGTGTTCACCGGCATGCGCCATTTCCGTCATTAGAGATCCTGCATGAAAGTTCTGATTGTTGGCGGCGGCGGGCGCGAGCACGCGCTGGCGTGGAAATGCGCGTCTTCGGACCGCGTGCATCAGGTGTTCGTCGCGCCCGGCAATGCCGGCACGGCGATGGAACCCAAGGTGCTCAACGTCGATGTGGCGGCCGATGATATTGACGGTCTGCTTAAGTTTGCGATCGACGAAGACATCGACCTTACCATCATAGGGCCCGAGGGCCCCTTGGTCGCCGGCATCGTCGACCGCTTCCGCGCCGCCGATCGGCGCTGCTTCGGCCCTTCCGCAAAGGCCGCGCGCCTCGAGGGTTCAAAAGCCTTCACGAAGGATTTCCTCAATCGTCATCGCATTCCGACCGCGAGCTTCGCCACGTTTACGGCCGCGAATTTCGACGAGAGCTACGTGCGCGCGCAGCGCTTGCCGTTGGTGGTCAAAGCTGACGGTCTGGCCGCCGGCAAGGGCGTGGTCATCTGCGAAACGCACGAATCGGCCTTGAGCACTGCGCGCGCCATGCTGGGCGGAAGCTTCGGCGCCGCCGGCAACACCATCGTCATCGAAGAGTTTCTGCAAGGCGAAGAAGTCAGCTTCATCGTGGTGGCGGGCGACAGCCAGGTCATTGCCCTCGCGACATCGCAGGATCACAAGCGGCGCGACGACGGCGATAAGGGGCCGAACACCGGCGGCATGGGCGCCTATTCTCCGGCGCCGATTGTCACGTCGCCGCTTCACCAACGCATCATGCGTGAGGTGATTGAACCCACGCTCAAGGGCTTGCGCGCCGACGGCAATCCCTACCTGGGTTTTCTGTACGCCGGCCTGATGATCGCGGCCGACGGCACACCAAATGTGTTGGAATTCAATTGTCGATTCGGTGATCCGGAAACACAGCCCATCCTGATGCGGCTGCAGAGCGACCTTGTCGATCTGTGCGAAGCGGCGCTCGACGGAACTCTAGGGGAAGCCGAGGTCCGATGGGATCCGCGCGCGGCATTGGGCGTGGTCATGGCCGCCGGCGGCTATCCCGATGCGTATCGCAAGGGCGATCCAATCACCGGGCTCGAGGCGGCGGCTGCGCTGCCGGGAAAAGTGTTCCATGCCGGCACGCGCATCGAGGGCACGCACACTGTCACGGCGGGCGGCCGGGTGCTCTGCGCGGTGGGCTTGGGCGATACGGTGAGCGCGGCGCAGTTGCAGGCATACAATCTCGTTCACGCCATTCACTGGAATCTGGTGCAGTACCGGCTTGACATCGGCTATCGCGCGATCAAGCGCTAGGAGTTTTCGCATGCCACACGTCCGTCCCAGCATCGCCGACAAGCGTCGCGCATTTCATCGCCTTCACCAAGAGGGCTGTTTCGTCATTCCCAACCCGTGGGATGTCGGCAGCGCGCGCTATCTACAGAGTCTGGGATTCAAGGCGCTCGCCACAACCAGCTCGGGCTTCGCCTGGTCGCATGGTCACCGCGATGGCGGAATGTCGCGGGATCGCGTGCTGGAGCATCTGACGGAAATGGTCGAAGCCACCGACCTGCCGATCAACGCCGACTTCGAGCACGGCTACGCACCCGATGCCGCCGGCGTCGGCGACAGTGTCCGGCTCGCGGTAGAAACCGGTGTCGCGGGTCTGTCCATCGAAGACTCGACCGGCGATGCCGCCAAACCCTTGTTCGACCTCGAGGCCGCAATCGAACGCATTCGCGTGGCACGCAAGGCCATCGATAGAGCCGGCGGCGACACCATGCTGATCGGCCGCGCCGAGTGCTTTCTCGTGGGACAGCCCGACATCGAGCAAGCCATCGGCAGGCTCAAGGCCTACGCGAACGCGGGCGCCGATTGCTTGTATGCGCCCGGAATTCGCACGGTGGAACATATTTCCGCGGTTGTAGCCGCCGTCGCACCCAAGCCTGTGAACCTGCTGATCGGCTTCAACGCCGAACTCAATCTGGCCCAGATTGAAGCGCTGGGCGTGCGCCGCATCAGCGTCGGGGGCGCGCTGGCGCGCGCGGCGTGGGGCGGATTCATGCGCGCCGCCAAGCTCATCATGGAGCAGGGGAGATTCGATGGGTTCGCCGACGCGGCGTCCGGAAACACCCTGAACACGACTTTCCGCGGCAGCTAAGATCCTGACCGCTGCGCAACCAGCCGCACGGGGGACGGCGCAAAGAATGCCGCGGTCGCTTCCGAGGACAAAGGATCGCTGTAGAGATGGCCTTGTCCCTGCTGGCATCCGCTGCGGACCAACTGCGCCTGTTGGCCCGCGTTTTCGATGCCTTCCGCGGCGACGGTCAGGCCAAACCCCTCGCCCAGTCCGACCAAGGCGCTGACGATCGCGGCACTTTCGCTCGTCGAACTCATGCTCTCGACGAAGCTCTTGTCGAGCGAGATCCTCACGCCCGTGTCGCGCAGTCCGCCAAGAACCTGCCGAGCCGCCTCGAGATCCTCGACCAGAACGCTTTCGGTGATTTCAATTTCGAGGCGCTGCGGCGCCAAGCCGCTTTCCTGCAAGATCTTGGCGACCTGAGCCTTCAGATCTCGATCCCTGAGCTGGCCCCGATGGAAGTCGACCGCCAAGGTGACATGCGCCGGCCATTGGACTGCCGTGGCGCAGGCATCGCGCAGCAGCCGCGCGGCAAGATCGTGGATCAGTCCGGTTTCTTCGGCGATGGGAATGAACCGCTCCGCCGGGATCACGCCATGTGTTCCGTGACGGTGACCTTGCCTTCGTTCGCGAAGATGTCGACCTGCCAGGCGTAGAACGTGGCAACCAACATGATGATCAGGATCAGCGACAAATCCTTGATGCTTCTACGATGCCGGCTCATAAAGCTGCGAACCCTTGAGCTGTCCATGACTAATCCGTAAACCTTTCTGGCATGTTCTTTCTTGAGAACGACTATGATTCAGCAGGGGAATTTGGGCTTCGAGCCGCGTCTCAATTTCGATGCTTCGCGGATGTTGCGCGGCAATATAGTGTTCGGACCCTGCATTTGAGGGAGAAATGCTTAAGTCTCGTTTAGTGGTTTGTACTATGGCGGGCGCACTGTCGCTCAGCGCCTGCGGCGGCGGTAGCAGCGGCGCAAACGCGCCCGTCGCTTCAGCGCCCATGGGACCCGCGGTGACCAGCGAGGCAGATACCATCCTGCACATGGACCAGCTGCGCGCGCAGGGATTTCGCGGTGCCGGCGTGCGCGTCGGCGTGATCAGCACTGGCGTCGTCAATCTCGCGTCCTACGAGTCCGCGGGCCTGCTGCCTGCGGGCATCTACATCAGCCAGAACACGGCCGGCACCCTCGATGAGGGCAGCTGGATGCTCGAATTGGTGCACCAGCATGCGCCTGACGCGGTGCTCGGTTTCTGCGACGGAGTCGACCTCGACTTCAACGGCTGCGTGAGGGATCTGGGCAACAACTTCCACGCCGACATCATCGTCGACGATATTTTATTTTCCGGACAGTTCTATCCTGATGTCACCGCCGACACGGTTGCCCAGTTGGAGACGGCCAATGATCGACTGATCTTCGTCCATCTCGCCGGCAACGAACAGAATGGCGGCTACTGGCAGGGGCCATTCGTCCCGACGCCGGGGTCGATCGCCGGCGCGCAACTCACGCTGCTGGACTTTGGGCTCGCCAGCGGCGGCGCCAGCGATGCCTTCAACGCCATCACAGTGCCAGCGACCGATCGCTTGAGGCTCATATTGAATTGGAACGATCCGCCGCACGATCCGGCCAACCGCGCGCTCGGCGCTTATCTGCTGGATGGCAACTCGCAGGTCTTGACCCAGACGACCGGTCAATCGGATCCCACGCTGCTGCTCGATTACACCAACATGACCGGTGTCGCGCAGTTGGTGCGGCTGGTCATCGCACTCAATTCCGGATCGGCTCAGGGACTTGAGGTGCAAGTGACCGAGGGCAGCGCGACCTGCAACATCGAATGCCAGCCGCTCGCGCACTCAAGCCCCGGGCTCGCCGGCGGCACCGTCGGAGACATTCCGGATGCATTGGTCGTGGGCGCGACATTCGCGATGTCGCCGCGCACGCTCGAGCTGTGGTCCAATCACGGTCCCTTCCGCGTCGATTTTCAGGCCACCGCGGACGCTGCATCGCCGGACGGGTTCGATTACACGCGGCTCGCAACGCCGCTGCAAGTTGCCAAGCCTGATCTGGTGGCGCCTGACTGCGTCACGACGCCTTTCAGCAACGGCAAAACTCTCACCAACAATCAGTTTTGCGGGACTTCGGCGGCGGTACCGGCGATCGCCGGCGCGGCGGCCCTGCTCGAGAGCGCAGGACTAAACCGGGTGCAGGTTCTGAAAGCACTACGCAGCACCGCCGTGCCCCTGGGTGCCGCCGAGTGGGATGCAGGCTATGGTTTTGGACTTGCCGATGCCGCGGCCGCTTTGCGCTCCGGCGGCAACTAGCCTTCTGCGGCGACTAGCGCCTGACCATGGTCTGCATGAGATGCTCCAGCGCCGCGGCAGGTTCGGCGCACTGGCCGGTGTGCACGGGCGAGGTCTGCACGATGGTGCTGCGCGGCGCGACCAGCCAGTGAAACCGCTCCCGCGCCGACATTTTCCCAATGTCCCCGGCCGCTTCGCCGCCCGCGCAGATCGCGGGAATGCTCGCCAGCGCGTTGCTCACCAGATCCATATCGACGCGCGGGTCGATCGCCAGCAGCACCTTCTCATCCAGTTCGATATTGGCCAGCAAGATTCGCTCCACATCGCAGGAAAGAATGATGCCGGCATTCACGAACTCGCCGCGCTCGACGCGCGGCACGACGCGAATTACCGCATAGTCATACGTGCGCAGCGCGCGCATGAATCGCCTCCTGCACGAAGATGCTGGATGAGGCCAGTCTCGTCTTGAAAAATTTCAAATAGGCATCCCTTTGCGCAGATTTGCCGGCGAAGCCCGGATCATCCGCCAGCCACGTATCCGGGATGAGCTTGACGAGTTCCGCAACCTGTTCGATGTCAATGCGCGCTGCCATCTCGGCATCGACCTCCTCCAGCAAGCCGGCGTATTTCAACAATACGTGATCCTTGATCAGGGAGAACGGTGTTAGCGCATGCTCGTCGCCCTGCTTCCAGGCATGATGAAAATACAAGGCGGCGCCGTGATCGATGAGCCGCAGACCACGATGCCACATCAGCATATTGACGTTGCGCGCCGTTCGATCTACGTTGCATACGAAGGCATCGAACCACACGATGGCTGAGGCCAGCTTCGCCTCGGGCTGAAACACCAAGGGATCGAAATTTACCGATCCGGGCAGATAATCCAGGGCGAGATTCAGCCCGCTGCTTGCGCCGATGAGGCTTTGAATTTCCGCATCCGGCTCGGTGCGCGCAAGATCCGGCGGCAGCACGACAAACACGATTTCCGGTACGGGCAATCCCGCCAGACGCCCGATCTCGCCGGCGAGCAGTTCCGCGATCAAAGCCTTGGGCCCCTGCCCGGCGCCGCGAAATTTCAGAACATACAACCCATCATCGTCGGCCTCAATGATGGCCGGCAACGATCCGCCCTCCCGCAATGGGGTCACGTACCGGCTCGCGGTGACGGTTCTTGGGCTGCTCATGCCCGCAAGTCTACCGCGCGCAGCGCGGCAGCCAGGTTCAGTTCGCCCAGCGATTACTGATGTGGGTTCGGTGCCATGTCGCCTTTGAACGGCGTCGGCGAGCCTTGCTGTTGAAGCTGGTTGGCGTAGTCCTGACCCGTGCGCTCGGCATCCTTCAATTCGTCCAACGTATTGCAGCGTTCGCGCTGAAAATGCGTGCCGAGCTCGCCCTCGGGGCGGCAAAATACCAGAATGCCCTTCCGATTGACCGGCTTGTAGCCGCGCGCGCGCATTTTCTTGATCAACGCATCTGTGTCGGCAACATTGACCACCTGGCTCTTGTCGAGTTTGGCGGGCGCCGCAGTGGCCGCGGGAGCAGCCGTATTGGCTGCAGCAGCAACCGTGCCGGCCGCGGGTTTCGCCTCGCCGTCGCTGCTCGGAGCGGGTGTCTGGGCCGCTGCGGGTTGCGCTTCCGGTGTCTGTGTCTTTGGCTCGTCCGCCTGCACCCAGGAACACAAGCCGCCCGAAAACACTAAAATCCAGGCTGCTAATTTCATTCTTGAAAACTCCCTATGATCGCTCGTGTATGCCATAGACCTCATGGCAGGTCAAACGCGCGGCGCCAGCGGGACTAAAAACGGCACAGCTGGCGTTTTACGCCAAATAAGTCAAGCCTAGTGCGGCTACTGCGGTCTCGCAACCTCGATATGCGCGCCCTTGGTATTCATCGGTTCACTGCTCGGGTGATGCGCCCGAAACAGCCGTCCCTGTTCCGCCAACAGCACGAATCCGAGGGCTGTGATCCCGCAAATCATCTGTCCCGCGGCGAGCGGCACGGTGCTGCCGTTGAATTGTTGGCCGATAAAAACTCCCACGAGCGCGCCGCCGAAGGTCGAGATGAATCCTTGCAGCGATGCCGCGATGCCGGCGACCGCACCCACGGGGTCCATCGCCATCGCACCGAAGTTGGACACCGACAAGCTGAAGGTCGCCATGGTGATCGACTGCAGCATCACGAAGGTCCAGAGCTGCTCCACGCCCAGCGCCGCGATGACGACGTGCAGGCCGGTCACGCCGATGAACGCCAACAACGCCGTGTGTGAGATCAGGCGCATCCCTAAGCGCTCAACGATGCGCGAGTTCAAATACGCCGCCATGCCCATGAAAATCGCGCACAGCGCGAACATGCTGGGCATGAGGTTAGGACGACGGAAGACGTCAGAGAAAATCTGCGCCACCATGCCGACGTAGGCCATGATGGTCCCGAACATCACCATCATCGCAAAAGTGTAGAAAATCGAGGCGCGGTTGCCGAGCACGAGCTTGGCAGCGTTCTGGAGGTGCTTGCGTGTGAGAGTCAGCCGGTACTCTGGGTGCAGGGTTTCCGGCAGCCGCAAGTAACCCCAGGTTGCGACCGACGCGGCAAATAGCGCGAACACCACGAAAATAAACCGCCAGGGCGCTATAACTAAAATCAACTGGCCCAGGCTCGGCGCGAGAATCGGCACTGTCAGGAAAACCACGAAGGTCAGGGACATCACACGCGCCATCTGCCGCCCCGAATACAAATCGCGCACGACTGACCGCGTGACGGTGACGCAGGCGGCAGCGAGGCCATGCACGAAACGCCATGCAAGAAGGGCCTGAAAGCTGCCGCTCAAGCTGCATAGCAACGCCGCCACGACATACAAGGTCAGGCCGCCGAGCAAGATCGGACGGCGCCCGAAGCGATCGGAGAGCATGCCCCAGAACAATTGCCCCAGCCCCAAGCCGGTCATGTAGGCGGTCACGATCCATTGGCCATGGTTCGGATCCGCGACGTTCAGCACCCGAACGATGGTGGGAAACGCCGGCAGCATGGCGTCGATGGCGATCGCCTGAGTCGACATGGTCGCGGCCGCCAACACCACAAACTCCAGAAACCCAATCGAATGGGCGGCGCGCGTCTCAGCCATGAAAGTCGCTTAACTCTTTGAGATGACGGGCGGACCCGCGGATGGCGGTGTGCCCGCGGCAGGTTTGCGCGCGATGCTGGTCGCCATGGTGACAATGGAAGCCAGGTCGGTCAGATTCGCCGGCACCACAAGTGTCGTGCCCGCTTGCGCCAGCTTGCCGAATTGCTTCACGTACTCTTCGCCGATGCGCAGTTGCATGGCTTCGATGCCGCCGCGGTCCGACAAGGCGATACCGACCTGCCTCAAGCCCTCCGCCGTCGCGGTGGCGACCGCGAGGATGGCCTGAGCCTGGCCCTCGGCCTCGTTGATCTGCTGCTGCTTGTTGGCCTCGGACTGCTTGATTACGCGCTGTTTATCGCCTTCCGCGGCATTGATCTTCGCGTCCCGCTCACCCTCGGAGGTCAGAATGACCGCGCGCTTTTCGCGCTCGGCGCGCATTTGCTTCTCCATCGCAGAGAGCACGTCCTTGGGAGGCGTGATGTTCTTGATTTCGTAGCGCAAAACCTTGACGCCCCAGGGAGACGATGCCTTGTCCAATTCGCTGACGACGTTGGTGTTGATTTGACCGCGCGCCTCGAACGTACGGTCCAATTCGATCTTGCCGATTTCGCTGCGCAGCGTCGTTTGCGCGAGCTGCGAGATCGCAAAGCCGTAGTTGGTGATTCCATAGGACGCCAGATGCGGGTCCATCACCTGCATGTAAAGCACCGCGTCGACGCCCACCTGCACGTTGTCGCGCGTGATGCAGATCTGCTCGGCGATGTCGATCGCGATTTCTTTGAGGCTGTGCTTGTAGGCGATGCGCTCCATGAACGGGACCAGGATGTGAAATCCGGCGGACAGCGTGCGGCTGTATTTGCCCAGATGCTCGATCACGTATGCGCTCTGCTGCGGCACCACAGTCGCGGTCTTCGCGATCACCACTACGACCAAGAAGGCGATAAAGATGAATGCATACCCTAAGGTCATAGTCACTAGTGCTCTCCATGGACAACGAGGGTCAGGCCGTTGACCCTATCAATGTGTGCGCGCTGGCCGGCTGCGATCGCGGTCTTCCCGCCGTTGACCGCGTTCCACGAACTGCCGCAATACTCCAGACGGCAGGTTTCACCGGGCTGAAGTTCGGCCGGCAGTACGACGGTTTCGCCGGCGGGTCCCTGCTTCATCGTGGGCAATTTGCGCCGCATGCGCTCGTAGATCCGCCGCCGGAATGTAACCATGGAGAATATCGCCAAGACGGCGAACAGCAGCCATTGCATCCAAACAGCCGGCAGCAATCCCGATAGATCCAGAAATCCCACGACGAGAGCGGAGGCGCCGACGAACACCAGATAGAATTGGGCGTCAACGAAAGCCAACTCAGAAACCAACAGTATGGCGCCGACCGCAATCCACGCCCACCACTCCATGACTCACTCCTAAAAGCTTTAGAGCCTCTCTAACGCTTCATCGCGTCGAAGAAATCCGTGTTGGTCTTGGTGTCCTTCATCTTGTCGAGCAGGAACTCGATAGCGGCCAACTCGTCCATGGGATGCAGGAGCTTGCGCAGAATCCACATCTTGGACAGCTCCGAAGGCTCGGTGATGAGTTCTTCCTTGCGCGTACCCGAACGGTTGATGTTGATCGAGGGGAACACGCGCTTCTCGGAAATGCGTCGATCCAGATGGATTTCCGAATTACCCGTGCCTTTGAATTCCTCGAAAATGACGTCGTCCATCTTCGAACCCGTATCCACCAGCGCGGTGGCGAGAATGGTCAGGCTGCCGCCCTCTTCGATGTTGCGCGCCGCGCCGAAAAAGCGCTTCGGCCGTTGCAGCGCATTTGCATCGACGCCGCCCGTCAGCACCTTGCCGGAGCTCGGCACCACCGTGTTATAGGCGCGCGCGAGGCGCGTGATGGAATCGAGCAGGATGACCACGTCTTTCTTGTGCTCAACCAAGCGCTTGGCTTTTTCGATCACCATCTCGGCCACCTGCACGTGCCGGCTGGCCGGCTCATCGAAGGTCGAGGAGACGACTTCGCCCTTCACCGTGCGCGCCATTTCCGTCACTTCCTCAGGCCGCTCGTCAATGAGCAGCACGATGAGGTACACCTCGGGATGATTGGCGGTGATCGCCGTGGCGATGTTTTGCAGCAACATGGTCTTGCCGGCCTTCGGCGGCGAGACGATCAGTCCGCGCTGACCCTTGCCGATGGGCGCCACCAAATCGATTGCGCGCGCCGTCAAGTCCTCGGTCGAGCCGTTGCCGCGCTCGAGCTTCAGCCGCTCCGTGGGATGCAGCGGCGTCAAATTCTCGAACAGCACCTTGCCGCGCGAACTCTCCGGAGAGTCGTAATTGATCTCGCCGACCTTGAGCAGCGCGAAATAGCGCTCGCCGTCTTTTGGCGGCCGGATCAAGCCGGAGATGGAATCGCCGGTGCGCAGGTTGAAGCGGCGGATCTGGCTCGGGGATACGTAAATATCGTCCGGGCCCGCCAAGTAGCTGGAATCGGAGGAACGCAGGAAACCGAAGCCGTCCTGGAGGATTTCCAGCACGCCATCGCCGTAAATGTCTTCGCCCTTGCGGGCATGCGCCTTGAGGACACCGAAAATAATGTCCTGTTTGCGCGAGCGGCCCATGTTCTCGAGACCCATGGTCTCGGCCAGCTTGACGAGATCGCTGATCGGGCGCTTCTTCAGCTCCGTCAGGTTCATCGAGCTGCGGCTGCGCGCAAGATCGGTCGGCGCAATGATTTCTAGATCATCGCCGCCCTCCGGCAGATCGCCGTAGTCCTCGTGCACCGGCCGGCCGCCGTTGCTGTTGCTGTTGCCGTTGCGGTCGTTGCGCGGTCCGCGGTTACGATTGGAGCGGCCGCCACCCCCCTGGCCGCCGCCTTGTTGACCGCCCCCCTGGCCGCCGCCGCGTGATTGATTGCCTAAGTAGCCTCTCACAGGTTGCTGTCCAGAAAAGCCGCGAGCTGCGATTTGGTGACCGCGCCGACCTTTTGGGCCTCGACGGTTCCATTCTTGAACAGGATCAAGGTGGGAATGCCGCGGATGTTGAATTTGGGGGGGGTGTGGGGGTTTTCGTCGATGTTCAGCTTGGCGATGCGAATCTTGTCTTTGTAGGTGTCGGCGATCTCATCGAGGATTGGGGCGATCATCTTGCAGGGACCGCACCACTCCGCCCAAAAATCCAACAATACAGGCTTGTCTGACTTCAGCACGTCCTTGTCGAACGTCGCGTCGCTGGTGTGAACGATACTTGGGTTACTCACTGCGGATACAGCTCCTTTTGGAGATTTACTTGAAGTTGAAACGGGTAGTTTTTGGGAAGCCAGAACCCAAACAGTCACTGCGAAGTGACGATGCGCGGCCGTTCGGGCACAATACAGCGGGTTTAGCGGTCTAGATTACCTTAAAAGGGTACCGATGATACGGTTGGGGAGCGGATAGACCAGCTCCTGGTTGGCCATATTGTTATCCGGTCCCCATTATTTTGCAAGTTTATGCAACTCACAAAGCGAAAATGTCAGACGCCCATCTCAGTCAGCTTACTTTTGATTCCTTAAACATCCCCGAATCCGTGAAGCGCGGCATCGCTGAATTGGGCTTTACCCGCGCTACGCCCATTCAGGCGCAAACGCTGCCGATCGCCCTGGCGGGCCGCGACGTGGCCGGCCAGGCACAGACCGGCACGGGCAAGACAGCCGCGTTTCTCGTGGCGTTGTTCAACCGCCTGCTGAGCGACCCCACCGACGCCGCCAAGCGGCCGGTTAACGCACCGCGCGCCATCGTCGTCGCGCCGACGCGCGAACTGGCGGTTCAAATCCACTCCGATGCGCTCGCCATCGGCAAGTACACGGGCTTGAAACTCGCGATCGTCTTCGGCGGCGTCGACTACGAAAAGCAGCGGCGCATTCTCGAGGAAGGCGTCGATGTGCTGATCGGCACGCCGGGCCGGATCATCGACTATTTCAAGCAGCATGTGTTTGATCTGCGGCATATCCAAGTGGCGGTCCTTGATGAAGCCGACCGCATGTTCGATCTGGGCTTCATCAAGGACATCCGTTTCATCTTGCGGCGCATGCCGCACCCGACGCTGCGCCTCACGATGATGTTCTCAGCCACCTTGTCGCACCGGGTCATGGAACTGGCCTACGAGCACATGAACAATCCGGAATTAATCCGCATCGAGCCGGACAAGATGACGGTGGATCGGGTCACTCAGGTGCTTTATTTCCCATCGACGGATGAAAAAATCCCGCTGCTGATGGGCCTGCTCAGGCGAATCGATGCGCGCCGCACCATGGTGTTCGTGAACACCAAACGTGTGGCGGAGGTGCTGGAGCGCACGTTGACCGCCAACGGTTTCGTGGCACAGGCCTTGTCAGGCGATGTGCCGCAGAACAAGCGCTTGAAAATGATGCGCGATTTTCACAACGGCGACATCGCCGTCCTGATCGCCACTGACGTGGCTTCGCGCGGGCTGCACATCCCCGACGTCAGCCACGTGTTCAACTTCGATCTGCCGAACGATGCCGAAGACTACGTGCATCGCATCGGGCGCACCGCCCGCGCCGGCGCCGAAGGCGATGCGATCAGCTTCGGCTGCGAGGAATACGCCATTGCGCTGCCCGATATCGAGCGCTACATCGGACATCAAATTCCGCGTGCCGCCATCGACACCGTGGATCTGGCCGTGGTGACCGCACCGCCGCCGGCCGTGTGGCGCGAACGCGCGCCGCGGCAGGGTCAATCTCGGGGTGGCGGACGTCCGGGTGGCGGACGCCCAAGCGGCCCCCATCGCTCCGGCGGAAGCCGCTCCGGGGGTGGTCCGCCGCGACGTGGTCCGCCCTCGCGTCCCTCGCATGGCAGCGCACCGCGGCCGGCGGCTCCCGCTTCGAATTCCGGCAATTCGGCAGGTGCGGCCGCCGATGCGCCGGCAAAAGACCCCAGCCGGCGCAGACGCCGGCGCGGACGCGGCGGCGGCGGTCCCGCCGGCGGTGCGCCGAATCCCGGCGCGGCCGGCTCATAAGGAAATTCCTAAAGCAGTTCCGCGACGCCGTCGATCGCGGCGAAGTCTCCCGTCATCTGCGGCGGCGCACCGCTGTCTGGACGGCGCACCGCGCGCAGGTGCGCAATGCCATAGTCGCGTGCGCACAGAAGCACCTTCATGCTGTCGTCGATGAACAGCGTGCGCTGCGGTGAAAACGGCTCGCGAGCCGCAAGCCGCGGCCAGAACGCCGCATCCTCTTTCGGCGCCTCGAACGGCTGCGAAGAGTAGCAGGCATCGAAATACCGCGTCAGCGCCACTTGCTCATTCTTGATGGCGAGCGTCGTCGGATGGGAGTTGGTGACCAGCACCACGCGCTTGCCGCGCGTGCGCAATTTTTTTAAAAACGCTTCCGCCCCCGGCAAAAATCCCACGCGCGGCATCGTCTCGCGCTTGAGCGCGGGAATGTCGAGCTTGAGCTCGCGCGTCCAGTACTCGATGCAATACCACTGCAAGGTGTGCGCGACGCTTTTGAACCGCGGCGCCAACTCGGTCTGTGCTTCGGTCTCGCTGATGCCATTCGCGGCCGCATAGCGGCTGGGAACGAAGCTCAACCAAAACCAATTGTCGAAGCGCAGATCAAGCAAGGTGCCGTCCATGTCGAGCAACACGGTATCGACACAGGCCCAGTCGACTGCGGAGGAAGCGTGCATCTGCGTATGATACCTCGATGCGTGATCTAGCTAAGCTGGCCGAATCCTTGATGCCCATCGTCGAGCGCGCGGGCGCCGCCATCATGCAGGTTTACAACGGCGCTTTCGCCGTACAGCGCAAGGATGACAACTCGCCGCTGACGCTCGCGGACCTCGAATCCCAGCGGGTCATCATCGATGGCCTCCGGCAAATCACTCCGGACGTGCCGATTCTGTCGGAAGAGTCTGCGGCTGCACCCTGGGCCGAGCGCCGGACATGGCGCGAATTGTGGATCGTCGATCCGCTCGACGGCACGCGCGAGTTCGTCAAGCGCAACGGCGAATTCACCATCAATATCGCGCTCGTTGTGGAGCACGAGCCTGTGTTGGGCGTGGTGTCCGCACCTGCTCAAGGCACGACCTTTTGGGGCATCGCCGGCGTCGGCGCATTCACGCGCGGCCCCGACGGCGCGGCGCGCCCCATTAGCACTGCGCCGCCGCAGCAGCCGTTGCGCGTGGTCGGCAGCCGCTCGCACGCGAGCGCTCAGACGGCGGCTTACCTGGCGCGAATCGGCCCTCACATCGTTACCGGGGTCGGCAGTTCGCTGAAATTCTGCTTGCTCGCCGATGGCCAAGCAGAACTGTATCCGCGTTTTGGACCGACTTCCGAATGGGATACCGCGGCGGGACAGGCCGTGCTCGAAGCGGCGGGCGGCCACGTCACCCGCCTGGATGGACATCGGCTGCGCTACAACTGCCGTGAGAGCCTGATCAATGGCGACTTCGTCGCCTTCAGCGATGCCGGCATGCTGCCGGCCTAGCAGGAGGCGCTGCTTCGCGGCCTAGGCGTGTCCGACGGCCTCGCACAGCTGCAGGGTGGCGTCCAACAAAGTGGGGATATCGAAAACGACTTCGTCCTCGGCCATGGTCAATTTGGCCACGCCCGCCGCCGCGATCAGCGCCGCCGGCACATGTATCTGATCGCGCCGCTGCGGCATCGTCCAGGGGCTGACCCGCGCGTCGCCGAACGCTCGATTCAGCGCGCTCCACCGCAGTTGCGCAGCGCGCGCTTGCGGCGTATCGCCGCCCCATTGACGCTGGGCTATGGCAATTGACGCATCACCGGATGCCGACGCACTTGTCATCAGATCGTGCACATAGCGCACCATCTCATTGGGGTCGACGCGCACGGCCAGCGAAGGTTGGTGATCATGAGTCATATGCTTGAAGCCTCCTTGACCACAATTTGGGGCTTAACTCGTAAAAACCAAGGGCGGCAGCCGCATCCCCGAAGGGTTAAGATTCAAGGATGGATGATAGCTTAATTATGCCCGTTGCCATTGCGGGCATCCTGGCCGGTGTCTACAAGGTCTGGCAGGTCTCCCTGGATGCCCGTGAGGCTGCGAATCTCATCGCCAAGGACACCTGCTCACGGGCCGTGGTGCAGTTTCTGGACGGTACCGTGGCTTTCGCCGGCTTCCGCTTGAGCCGTGATTCCCGGGGTAAACGCCGCCTGCTGCGCACTTACACCTTCGATTACACCAACGACGGCTTCGAACGCGCGCAGGGATTCATCGTGCTCGCCGGCAAACGGCTCGAAGCGGTGGGTCTTGCGGGCAATCCCTCGTGAGCGGCACGCTCAACATCGATCTGCACACCCACTCGAATTGCTCAGACGGCTCCTTGAGCCCTGCGGCACTCGTCGAACGCGCCGCGTGCGCCGGCGTCGGGGTGCTGGCGCTCACCGATCACGATACCGTTGCCGGTCTGGATGAAGCGCAGCGCAGCGCCGTGCAGCATGGACTTCGATTGGTGCCCGGGGTGGAGATCTCCGCTTCCTGGCGCTCGCAGGCCATACATGTACTCGGACTGTGGATCGATCCGGATTCGACCGAGCTGCGCGGCATGCTGCACGCACAGGGCGAGTTGCGCCGGGTCCGAATGCGCGAAATTTGCGCGCGCCTGGAAAAGCTGCGCCTGCCCGGTGCCGAATTGCTGGCCGCCGTGCAAGCCCATCCCGGCTTGCCCACCCGAGCGCATCTAGCGGCCGCGATGGTGGCCGGCGGACACGTGCAGACCGCGGACGCCGCGTTCCGCAAATACTTGAGCAAGGGCAAGGCGGCGCACATTGCCGCGCGCTGGCCGCCACTCGAGACGGTGGTCGGCTGGATTTGCGCCGCCGGCGGCGTAGCCTCCCTCGCCCATCCCACCCGCTACGCTCTCTCAGCCGGGGCGCGACGGCGCTTGCTGGCCGATTTTGCGGCTGCGGGCGGCAGATCGCTCGAGGTCGTGTCCGGCGCCAATAGCGCCCAGGATGTCGATGCTTGCGCCGCGCTCGCCGCAACCCAAGGTCTGTGCGGATCGGTGGGCTCCGATTTTCACAGCCCGCAGGCTGCCTGGAATCCCCTGGGCCGCTCCCTTAAGCTACCCGATTGCGTCACGCCGGTGTGGCGCAGCTTCGGCCTATAAACGTGAGTGACGAAAAGAACAACGTCAATACTGATTTGTTCAAGAATATCGAGCGCCTGCGCCAGCTGCGCATCGAGCATCGCGATCTCGACGACGTCATTTCCCGTCTCAGCATGGATTTCAAAGTGGACGAGTTGCAAATGAAACGACTCAAGCGGCGCAAGCTCATGCTCAAGGATCAAATCGCCAGGCTCGAGAGTCAGCTCATACCGGATCTGAACGCATGAACGAGATCTGGCTGCGCATCCAGGCATTCTTCGACATCTTGTCCACCCGCAACGTGCTGATCGAAGTCGGCGTGCTCGCGGTGTGCTTGGCCGTCGGCGCCCTGGTCGCCTTGGAACTGAGCCGCCGCAATCAGCGTCAGCCGAACCCTGCGCCCATGGCGCTGTCATGGCGCTACTTCGGAACCCAGGGCAACGTGGTCATCACGCCCATCATCGTCGTGCTGGTTCTGGTCCTGATCGCGAACAGCTCGCTGCAGGCGGCGCATTTCGACGTAACGCTGCTGGGCGCCGCGGCGCGCCTGATCCTCGCGTACATCGTGGTGCGCAGCGCAGTGCTGGTGTTTGCCGCGAGCCTCGGCAACAAATCCTGGATTCAGAATTGGGAAACGCGCTTCGCGCTGCTGATCTGGCTGGCGATCGCCGCTGAATACCTGGGCTGGCTCGCCCCAATCATCGCGACCCTGGACAGCTTGGGGATCGCCGCCGGCAAGACCCGCATCACGGTCTGGTCGGTGCTCAAGCTGTTGTTCACCCTGACGCTGTTCATGCTGGTCGCCGCCTGGATCAGCCGCTGGGTCGAACGGCGGGTGAAACGGCTCACCAGCGTCGCGATGTCGACGCGCATCGGCATTTCCAAATTTGCCAACGCCTTCTTGATCGGATTGAGCATTCTCATCGGCTTGAACGCCGCCGGCGTCGACCTGACGGCGTTGACGGTGCTGACCGGCGCGGTGGGCCTTGGCCTGGGCTTCGGCTTGCAATCCATTGCGGCGAATTTCGTGAGCGGCTTCGTGCTTCTTATGGACCGCTCCATCAAGCCCGGCGATGTCATCAGTCTGTCGGGCCAATCCGGCACCAGCACGGAGAACTTCGGCTGGGTTCAGGAGCTGCGCGGGCGCTACGTCGTGGTGCGCGACCGCGACGGCGTGGAAATGCTGGTGCCGAATCAACAGCTCATTTCCAACGCAGTGATCAATTGGAGCTACACGGACCCGCGCATCCGTCTGAAGCTGCCGATCCGCATCAGCTATCGCGACGATCCCGAGCTGGCATTGAAAATCCTCCTCGAGGCCTGCGAAGGCCAGGCGCGTGTGCTGCGCGAGCCCGCGCCGGTGTCGCGCTTGATGCACTTCAGCGACAGCGGCATCGAGCTGGAGCTGCGCTTCTGGATCTCCGATCCGCAGGAAGGCGTCAACAACGTGCGCTCCGAGGTCAATCGCGCCATATGGCGTTTGTTCAAGGAACACCACATCACGATTCCGATGGCACAGCGCGAAATCATCGTGCGCAACGCCGCCTCCGAACTAGACTGACCGCAAGTTCCCGTGCCGATCGAGATTACCCCGCACATTGCCATTCCCGACGAAGAGCTCGAATGGAAATTCATTCGCGCTTCCGGTCCCGGAGGCCAAAACGTCAATAAGGTGTCGAGTGCCGTGCAGCTGCGGTTTCTCCTGCCCCTGAACAGCAGCCTGCCGGTTTCCGCCAGAAACCGCCTGCGCGCCATGGCCGGGCAGAAGATGGTGGATGACGGCAGCATTTTGTTCACCGCGCGCAGCGAACGCAGCCAGGAACAGAATCGCCGCGCGGCGGCAGAGCGTCTGGCGGCGCTGATTCGCACCGCCCTCATCGAGCCGAAGATCCGCAAGAAAACCCGGCCGACCAAAGGATCGCAGGAACGGCGCATCGAATCGAAAAAACGGCGCGGTGCGACCAAATCGCAGCGCGGCCGGCAGGGATGGGATTAGCGGGCAGCCCTTACTGTCCCAGGGTCACCTGCAAAATGCTGTGCCGGATTTGCTCCGACAGCACCAGCTGCGCGTCGGTCGCAACGCCGAGCAGCGGCTCGCCGAACATCAATTTCTTGTCGTCGGCGACTTGAATGACATTGCGCCGGCGCAATAGCTCGATGAAATTGCGGAACAGACTCTTGTCGACGAATTCCGGCGAATTCAGCCCGTAAAGCAAGGTCATTCTTTGCGCCATCAAGTGGCAGCGCTCTTCGAGCGCTTCCGGCGTGATGGCTCCGCTGCCGGCCTGCAGCAGGAGCGCGATCGCCAGGTAGTAGCGCTCGAGCGTTTGAATCGTCGCCTGCGCCAGAACCGACAGGCGTATCGCTTCCAGCGACGTCGGCGGCGGGCGCTGCCACTCGCTGCGATCGGCATTGCCCTGCAAGAGGTTCAGCTGCACGAAAGTGTCGAGCAGCGAGTCCGCTACCGCGCTGACCTGCGCCTCATCCCAGCGCAGGAACAGTTCCGCCGAAATGTACGGATACACGCGCCACACCAGCCGTTGTATATCCACCGTACGCATGCGCGCATTGCTCACGAAGGCGCAGGCCAGGAGCGAGGGCATCGCGAAGAGATGCAAAATGTTGTTGCGATAGTAGGTCGCCAGCACGGCGTTTTCCGCGCTCATCCGCATGATGTCCCCCAAGGGGTGCTTTTGACGCTCCAGCATTCCGAACGCCTCGGCGTAGGCGACGATCTGTTGACCGCTATCGGCCGTCACCGTTACCAGCGGCGAATAGGGCGCGTCGCGCAACAGCCGTTGATACAGCTCGAGCTGTCGGATCAGATCCGCCTCCGGCAGAGCCTGCCGCGGGGTCGCCAGCATCGCCATCGCGACCAGATTGATCGGCGTGACCGCGGCGGCGGCGTTGATTTCCGTGTTGATGCGCACCGCAAGATCGGCAATCGCAGGGCCGATCCACCCCGCCCTCGAGTCGCCCTCCTCGGAGGGCTCGGTGCGCCAGCGAGGGTTGTGCTTTTGCAGCAGCTCGTCGAGCGCAATCGGTTGCCCGAGATTCACGTGCACCTTGCCGAATTTGCTGCGCAAGACCGAGACAATCGACCTCAGCAGCACGAAGATATTTTCCTTCTGCTTCGGTTGTCCCGACAGCTCGCCGATATAGGTCCTTCCCTCCACGATGCGCTCATATCCGAAGTACACCGGCATGAACACCACGGGGCGCTTCGGATCGCGCAGGTAGCTGCGGACCGTCATCGACAGCATGCCGGTGCGCGGCGAGAGCAGGCGTCCCGTGCGGCTGCGGCCGCCCTCGACGAAATATTCGAGCGGATGGCCGCGCGCCATCATGAACCCCAGGTACTTCGCGAACACGACAGGGTATAGGGCGTCGCCCTTGAAGCTGCGGCGCAGGAAGAAGGCGCCGCCCTTGCGCAGAAAACGTCCAATCAGCGGCATGTTGAGATTTGCGCCGGCGGCGACATGCGGCACGGCAAATCCCTTGCGATAAATGATGTAGGACATCAGCAGGTAATCCATGTGGCTGCGATGACAGGGGACATAGATGATTTCAACCCCATCGCCGACGGCGCTCAGATTCTCGAGGTGCTCGAGTTCCACGCCGTCGTAGAGCGAATTCCACAAGCGGCCCAACGCCATGGCCATGAAAGTGACGAAGGCCTGCGAATAGTTGGCCGCAATCTCGATCGCATATTTGCGCGCCAGCAGCAACGCCGGGCGCCGCTGCAATTGGCGCACCTGCATTTCGTTGCGCACCGCCTGGCGCACCGCTTGAGTCTTCAGGACCTGCAGCACCATGGTGCGACGGTGCGAAAGGTCCGGACCTATGCTCGAGGCGCGTTGCGCGCGCAGCACGATGCGCAGCGAGCGCAGCACCCGCCGCACACTGCGCGGCTCGCTCATGCCCTCATCGATGAGTTCGCGCAGCCGTATCGGCTCGCCGAAGTAAACCAATGTATTGCGGCCGTTGAAGAGCACGCTCAAGAACTTGCGAAAGCGCCCTACCAGGATCCAATCTTCGGTGAACGGCAGCCGCCACCAACTCATTTCCTTGTGCGGCGCCCTGCCCCAAAAGATCGCCACCGGCACCAGATCCACATCGAATTGCGGATGAGCCGCCGCCGCATCGATCAACCGCACCAGATAGCGCGGCGCGCGGGCCGCTTTGCGTCCGCCGAACAGGCGGGGATGGCGCATCAATTCGAAGTAGGCGCGATCCGCGCGCTTCTCGCCCATCATCAAGCGGCGCGCTGGACGCGGTAGATTGTGCGAGGCGCAGACGCTGTTGAGCACGGCGAAATCCGTGTGGCTCTCGCGCTCGAGCACGTAGCACACCGGACGCGGCCTCGCCGCAATCGCGGCGACGGCATCATCGGGCTTGATGGTGACGCGCACCCACAAGCCCAAAATCTTGCGAACGCTCCAACGCCACGCCTGGCCCAAGCCGACAAAAGGGTTCATAGCCGCTTAACAGCTACCGGGTCGAATCGCCGCGTTCTTGATTGTCGATCGCCTTGCGGGCTCTTTCCGCTTCTTCATCCACAGTCTTTTGCACGTCGCGCGCTTTGTCCATTTGCTGAGTCAACGGATCGAAAACATTGTTCTTGGGCGGCGGCGGCGGCGATGAGCAGCTTGCGATGAACAAAACCAACAGCGCCGCTGTCCAACATTTAACGTAACCCATGTTGCACCTTAGAATGCCGGCCCCCAGGAGCTTGAGTGTACAATACAGTCATGTTGCGCTTTGCATTGCTCGTAGGATTGGCCGGTATCGCGCAAGCCGGCGTACCGCCGGTCGATATCGATACCGCCGCTCAGCTCTATCAGGAAGCCGCGATCCGCGAACAGGTGCGCGCCTCATTGGGTTCGATGCCGGCTCATATACGCAAGCTGTTCCAAGGCAACACCTCCACGCCGCTGACCGAGACGCAGCTCAAAGCCGTGGACGTCGCCGCGGTCCGCGCATTTCGCATCGACGTATTCGAAGCCCCGGCGTTGAGCGCGTTCGCGGCAAATCTCGATGCCGACACCGTGAAGAAAGCCGAAGCATTTCTGGCGACGGATGCGGGCAAACGCATGGTGGCCGCCGATCTTGGATTGGCATCGCTCAGCGATGCGGACGCCGACAAGGCCATGAACGGCGACATCGCCGCGCCCACCACGCCGCAACGCAATGTCCTGTTCGAGAAACTGGAGCGCGCCGAGCGTTCGTCGGAATCCACCGTGCAGATTCTGGTGACCATGGGCACGGCGGTTGCGACCGGAACGGCGGTCGGTTCCGGCATGGATCCCGGACCGGTCGAGCAGCGCACGCGAAAGTCCGGCGAGGCCGGCCGACAATCCATGGAGGACAACTTGCGCGAGCCCATGCGGCACTACATGGCGTACGGCTATCGCGACGTGAGCGACGCCGACTTGAAGCGCATGCTGGCGTTTTTGGAATCTCCGCCGGGCAAGCAATATATTTCAGCGTATCTCGCATCCTTGGGCGCCGGTTTCTACGCCATGGGACGCCGATGCGGTGAACAGCTGGGAGAGAGCCTGCGCGAATTGGCGATGGCGCAACTTGCGGCCGAAGGCGCCGACCGTGACCCGCCGCCGGCCCGCGACCCGCGGCCTGCACCTAAATCGCATCCTTAGACGGTCTTACAGCGCGGCCAAGAAGTTGCCGAGCAGCACGCAGATTGCATCGATTTGATCCTCCAATCGATGATCGGAATCGAGCACATGCAGCGTCGCGCCATGCTCGCGCGCCCAGCGGATACTGTTTTCCACCGGCACCACCACATCGTGCCAACCATGCACGATGGCGGCCGGCACCGTGACGTCTTGCGGCGTGTATTGTTCCAGGCCCTGCATGTAGAAAGCTGGCGCCAGCAGGAATAGCGCGGCCGCTTTGCTGCGAGCGGCCGCCGCGGCGGCGACATGGCCGCCCATGCTGGAGCCGACCAGCAGCAGCGGGCCCTGCAGCTCGCGGGCGAGGCCGAGCAGCTTCTCTACCCGCTGCATGGGATCGTCGAGACCCCGATAATCCACCGATTCCACCGAAAGATTCAGATTGCGGACCACCGCCGCCATGGCGGTGATTTTGC
Organism: Steroidobacteraceae bacterium; assembly: GCA_035997505.1. GTDB lineage: Bacteria > Pseudomonadota > Gammaproteobacteria > Steroidobacterales > Steroidobacteraceae > Bog-1198. Next base: position 25,512 of record DASYIN010000186.1, read on the forward strand.
TGCCCCACGGGCCGCTTTCCTTGCCGTGCGAGAACACCACAGTATTGATAGCTCGATTCAAGAATCTCCCCTTCTCAGCCGCTACAGACGCATGGGATTAGAAGAAGAACCGGTGAGCGCCGCGCCGGAAATGCAACGCGCAATCGACTGGCTGCGCGATTGCGCCGATCTGGCAGGCGTAGACCCGGTAAGCCTCGAGTCCCTGGCGGCCGCAGCGGTGTACTTCTCGCTCCCCGCGGGCCACCTGCTGTTCGAGGCCGGCTCCAATCCGGACGGAGTATATCTGCTCGCCAGCGGCCGGTTGGGCGTCAAAACCCACTTGAAGGCCGGGCTGACCGCCGAGATCGAGCGGGGCGAGCTGGTGGGCGAAGCCGGTTGGCTGCTAGGTACCCAGCGCAGTGCGACGGTTGTTGCATTGCGGGACAGCGAACTTCTGCTGATCCCCAATTCCGAGCTGGATCGCATTGCCGCGGAATCCACCCATTTTTCACTGGCCCTCGCGCGGCTCTGCGCACGGCGCTTGAGGCACAGCAATCGCCAGGAATATCGGCCGAAGCGGGCGCATATATTTGTCCTTGTCCCCAACAGCATCGAAGTAGACATTGTTGATCTGGCCACGCGCCTGGTCGATGAGCTGGGCAGGAGCGGTCGAACCGAACTGGTCTGGGATGCGCGGGCCACCACCCACACAGCCAGCTGGTTCAACGGCATCGAAGAAAGCAACGACTACGTCGTGTATGTCGCAAATTGGGCCGCATCGGGCTGGACCCGGCAATGTTGCCGACAGGCGGACGTCATTCTCATGGCGGCACCGGCTGCGGGTCGCGTCAATCCCTGGCCGGCCGGGATCGCGGATGCCGCGAGAGCGCGCGGCGCGAGGGTCGAATTGGCGCTGCTACACCAGGGAAGCATCGAAGTCGGCTGCGCCGCCGTATGGCTCAAGACCTTGCCCGCAACGCTGCACCACCATTTGCTCGAGCCCTCCGACTACAGCAGGCTCGCGCGGTTGCTCATGCGTCGCGGCGTCGGGCTGGTGCTGTCGGGCGGGGGTGCGCGCGGGTTTGCGCACTTGGGCATCATCCGCGCGCTGCGCGAAGCGAAAGTGCCCATCGACTTTGTGGGCGGTGCCAGCATCGGCGCGATCATCGCCGCCGGCGTCGCGATGGGTTGGAGCGATGAGGAAATGCGGCTGCGTTACCGCCGAAGCTTCGTCGACACCAACCCGGTGAACGACTACACCTTTCCGTTCCTGGCGCTGACCCGAGGCAAGAAGGTGTCGCGTCTGCTGGAGCGGGAATACGGCAGCGCGCTGATCGAGGATTTGCGGCATCCCTACTTCTGCGTAAGCGCCAATCTCACCACAGGCCGCTTGTTGGAGCATCGTGCCGGCCTCCTCTCGTATGCCTTGCGGGCATCGGTCGCCATTCCCGGCGTGATGCCGCCGGTGTTTCACGACGACGGAGTCCTGGTGGATGGCGCCGCCATCAACAATTTGCCGGTCGATGTCATGCAAAGCCACGCGCCGGGATTCGTGATCGGCAGCGATGTCGGAGCGGATCGCAATTTCGGCGAACGCCGCGTCAATATCTTTCAGGTGCTGATGCACGCCGGCATGGTCAACAGCACCGCGAGCGAGCGGACACAGCGGGAATTGGCCGATGTGCTGTTGAAGCCGCCGCTCGTCAACATCGACCTGCTCAACTGGCAGGCGTTCGACGGCGCGATTCAGGCCGGCTACGACTACGCGCGCATGGCGCTCGATGAGCTTCCGGCGCTGCCGCGCGTGCTCTCGCCCCTCGCCGCAGCGGTCAGACCCAACTCGGCGGCAGCCGAATTGGAACGGCGCATTGCAGCGACGATTGCCGCCGGCTAGCGACGGGTTTGGGTTGCAGCCGCTTCAGGGCTTAAGCTGGTCAGCGATGCTGTCGACCCATTCCAATTCCGCAGGGCTGTACTGCGAGAAATTGAGTCGATTGAGGCTCACGGGCTGAACCTTGCTGCCTGCGGCCGAATGCGAAATGCGGAAGCAATGAAATTCATGCTCCCGGCTCGCCGCAAATCCGATCACGAATTGAATCTCGCTTAAGGCTGCCGCGGACGGATTGTTGATGCGCTCATCGCAAATCACGAAAAAGGCATCTTCCATGCGCCGCACACCGAAAGTACCGGCCGCATGCAGTCCCTCAAAAAACCCGCGCACTTGGGCGATGAGGGTTTCGCACAGGGGCGCAGCCAGCTCTGTCGCGGCGATCCAGCGAGTGCCGTGCTCGATGCTGCCCAAGATGAACAGTGCCAACCGGCGCGAAGACAGGTAACGCCAATCGGCATTGGCAGTGTTGGCCGAGGCCAACGTGCGTGGCCGCACGATGATGCGGCCGGTCGATCGCACCGCTTGCATGGTGTTGACGCCGAGGGCCGCAAGCCGCATGCGTCGATCCTCGCTCACGAGGCTGGCTGGCCGAAACCCCGGCCGCAGGCTCGGCTCCTCACGGTCCGAGCCCAACTCTACCGGCGAGAGATCATCGTAGCGTGCCAGCATGCCGGCGACCGCACCGCAGGGCGCAAAAGATTCGAAGTGTCCCCGCAGCTTGTCGTGCGCCAAAACCCGAGGAAAGTACATCAGTGCGTTTTCATTGAAGAAATTCCAGTCCCGCAATCCCACCAGGGCATCATCGGCCGTTTCCCAGGCAGACGGCGGATCGACGATGAGCAGCGCTCGGCGCTCCTTACAGTAGCGCGCGGCGACCAACAAGGCGCTGGGCCCCACGTCCTGATCCCGCGACAAGGGCGGAAGACACAGAAAATTGATCACCTCGGCGCGATGCAAAGCGAAGATGCCTGTGTGATCCTGACTCGAGCCGATCAGATCGTAATCCGTGAGCGGCGCGCCGTCGTCCCCATCCGAATTCGAGTTCACATAGGCGGTGGCCAGTCCGCTCGCCGGATCCAGGGTGCGATCGGGCCTCTGCGCCGGCATGTCGCCGACGAGGCGAATCAAGGCAGATTGCGCAATGGCGCGCGGCAGGTAGCGCTCATCCGCAGGCGAGACGGAGAGCCGATGAAATATCTCCTGATCCTCGACCTGCCCGGTGCCCTGTGCGCGCACCCTCTGCACGGTGAGATTGAAAACCGCCGCCTCGTCGCCCGCGATATTGTCGAAGTCGACGCTGGCCCGTAAGAATTCGCGCGTGCCGGGCCGCAGAGCTTGCAGCTGCAGTGCTTGGCTGCCGGCCTTCAAGGTCAGCGTCACGGCGCGTGCGCCATTGACCACCCGAACAATCAGGGCCTCACGGCCGCCGTTGTCGAAGAACTGCTCAACGGCGTAGCCCAAGAGACTGGGCTGCCACAAGCCGCCGAATGCCTGTTGAAATTCCGCGAAACTTTTGATTAAAAGCGGGCGATTGACCGGACCGCGCAGCGTGCGGCCAACGAAGGCAGTGCGCGCCGTAGGCAGACGCGGGATCGATTGATCGGGGCCGCTTTCTTCGGCGACCTGTAGCCCTAGTTTGCTTGGAGTCACCAAATTCTAGTCGTCAGTACACTGTCGCGAACTGTAACACAACCGTCTTTAAATCGAGCGCGCGTTCGGCTCCTCGTGCTGCCAATGTGCCTCGCGCCGCCGCTGCTCCTCGGCGCGCATCTCTTCTTCCTCCGCTTTCTTGCGCGCGATTTCCTCGAGCATGATTCTCATCCACTCGCTGACACTCTCGCCACTCATTCGCTGGCAGCTTCCTTCGGTTCGACGATGGCTTCGATTGCCTTGACGGTTTCCGGATGGTAGCCGGGACGCGCCTTGGTCAGGACGCGCTTGGCCACCTCGGTCCCCTCCGGAGTCTTCATCAGCCCCGTGTACAGCGGTTCGATGAGCTTGCGCCGGCCGATGGTCGTCATGTATTCCTCGAGGCGCGGGAAACCGGGCCGATAGTCGTTGCCGATGACCAGCTTGAACCAGCTGTGCGCGATTTCGGCATTTGCGGTCTTGTTGAGGCCAAAAGCCTTGTCGAGTTCCGCCAGTTGCGCCGCGGACAGCGCCGGCATTTCGTCGAGAAAGCGCAGCCATTGCTGCGTGACCCAGTCCGCACCGATTTTTTTCGCCGCCAGCGTGCCGCCGAGCCACGCAGACCTCGCCTCGTCCACGGGCTGAAACATCGTCGTCACGGGCAACACCGCGTCTGCCGGCAGGCCGGGCCCCAAGACCCAGGCGTTGACCTGGGCGCGGGTAACGATGCCGGGGAAGCGATCCAGCAGATTTTCCTGCAGGTACGTCATGAACTCCGCGCTGTTGACGCTCTTGAACGCAAATTGGTCGAAGTAGCCGCGCAGAAAGGCATCGAATCGCTCTCTGCCGAATTTGGAATCGAGGTAATTGAAGAACAGCCGGCCCTTCTCATAGGGAACATCGGTGAATCCATCACCCGGGTCGCGATCACGCAGGTCGATGGCCAATACTTGATCGGTGGGCTTGAGCTTGGCCAGGCTCGCGCGCAGGGATGTCAGGCCGAGCACCGCTTCCATCGCAGAACGCGGCTCACCGTAGACCGCGGTCATGATGCGGCTTTCCATGTAGTCGGTGAGCCCCTCGTTGAGCCAAAAATCGCGCCACGTGGCGTTGCCCACCAGATTGCCAGCCCAGGAATGCGCCAATTCGTGCGCAATCACGGAGACCAAACTCTTGTCCCCCGCTATCACGGTGGGCGTGATGAAGGTCAGCCGCGGATTTTCCATGCCGCCTTCCGGGTAGCTCGGCGGCATCACCAGAATGTCGAAGCGCGACCAGCGATACGGCCCGAACATCTTCTCGTTGGCCTGGATCATCGATTCGGTATCCGCGAATTCCTTGGCCGCCGCCTTGATCATGGATTTTTCCGCATATACGCCGGTCCGCGATCCGGTTTCCTGAAACTCAATATCGCCCACGGCAAGAGCAATCAGGTACGAGGGCACGGCCTGCGGCATGGTGAAGCTGTAGTCGCCGTTGCGCTTTGCCTTCGGATCGTTTTCGGCGCTCATGACCGCGCGATACCGATCATCGGTGTGAATTTTGGCTTTGTAGCTTGCCCGCACCTGCGGCGTATCCTGCAAAGGGATCCAGGCGCGCGCGGCGATGGGTTCGGCTTGCGTGTAGAAGAAGGGCTTGTGCCGCCCGGTCTGCTTCTCGCTCAGCCATTGCAGCGCTGGGGATGCCTCGAGTGTTTCGTAGTCGATCTTGATCGTTTCGACGCCCTTCTTCGAGGGCGGCAGGTCGATCACCAGCGCGCTGCCCAAAATCGGATCCGGTTTTTCCATGTGAAACGGCCGGCTGACCCTGATCGTTTGATTCTTGGCCGTGGCGCCCAGGACATCCGTGGCCTTTTGGGTCACATCCAGGATCATGAGGTTTCGGGTGTCGAGCACCAGCTGCGTGGCACGCGGATCCAGCCGCTTCAGTTCCAGCGTCACCGACCCTTCAACGGTTTTGAATTTGAAGTCCACCCGCAGGTCCAGGTCCAGGTGCGTGGTGCGAAACTGGTCCACATTGGCGTAGGAGTGATAGTCAAATCCCGGATCGATGGGGCCGGCATCGGCGCAAGCCGCGCCGCACTGCAGGGCGCCGCCAATGGCGAGCAAGCCCGCCACGAGCCGGCGCGTCATGGAATGCCTACTGGCGCCTTGTCACGTCCGTTGAGCAAATCGTTGAATGTTTTTTCGTCCACCAAGAGCCCGGTCTGGCCATCCCAGTTGGAACCTTCCGGCAGCGTGTTCTCCACCAACACGCCTTGCGCGACTACGGCATCGACGCCATCCCGTCCACCGGTGACCGGCACTGGCACGGCCCGCGGCGAATGCGCCAAATCGCCGACACGCTGCCAGTCGATTTCATCATTATGCTGCGCGATCTTGCCGCGTTCCTTCGGGTGCAGCAATTTGGCGAGCAAGCCCTTGCGGTCCTTGTTCCAATTACGGGAGTCGTCTTCCATGACGGCATAGGCCTGCAAATACAACGTCCCGTCGCGCCAACCGAACAGATACGGCTGATTAACCACGGTGACCTTCGTGCCGATCGGAATGAGGTCGAAGAACACCGCGATGTCCTCCGGATACAGGCGCATGCAGCCGTGGCTGGACCGCATGCCGACCCCATAGGGCTTGTTGGTGCCGTGGATCAGGTAGCTTGGCCATCCCAAGCGGAACATGTACTGGCCGAGAGGATTGTCCGGTCCCGCCGGCACCTGCGCCGGCAGCTGCTCGCCGCTCTCCTGGTGTTCATCGCGCACCGATTTTGGCACCACCCAAACCGGATCCTTTTGCCGGCTGATAATCTTGGTACTGCCCTCCGGGGTCTTCCAACCCACCTTGCCGATTCCGATCGGATGCGTGTAGACGGTCTCGGCTTCGCCCTTCTTGTGCTTTGGATAATAAAAAATACGCATTGCCGCAACGTTCACCACCACCCCCTCGTGCGGCGCGGCCGGCAGAACGAATTGCGTCGGGACGACAACCTCGCGCCCGACCCCGGGCAGCCACGGATCGACGCCCGGATTGGCCGTCAGGATCTCCTCGTAGCCCACATCGAAGCGGCGTGCGATATCGGGCAGGGTATCGTCCTTGCCGACGACGGTCTTTTGCACGTAGCCGACGATGTCGCTGCCCGGGTCCACATCGAAGTAATGCGTGGCCTTCGGTTTGGGCAGCACCGGCTTGGGCGGCGGCAATGCCTTGGCCACCGGAGGCGCTTCCTTCGGGACAGGATGAAACAAAGAGCATCCGGCCATGCCGAGCACGCCTGCCGCTAGCGCGGCGCACAAGGCCAAACCGGGAGATCTGCGAAATACAGTGACGAATGGATCAGACATGGTTCTATCTACAACAAAGTCGGGCGGTCAGGCAATTGATTAGAGTGCGTCGCCTGGTTGGAGCCTTGGGGAAAGTGACGCGCCAGCAGGTTGCCGATCGCTTCAACGCCCGCAATTGAGCCGACTTGAAAGCGGCCGGCACGGAAATGTTCCTCCATGAGTCGGCACACGGCCTCCCATTCCGCCGGACTGACGCGACCCTGAAAGCCGCGATCCGCGATGATTTCGACATTGCGGTCCGCTAGTTGAACGTAGATCAGCACGCCGTTATTGGCTTCGGTATCCCAGACGCGCAGGTGCGAGAACACTTCCAAGGCATGAGCCCGCGGCGTGACCTCGTTCAGGATGTGTCGCGGCGTGAGTGCGGTTTCGATGGCGAAGCGAATTTCCCCGGCGTGTGTCAGTTCCGCGCGCTTGATAGCCTGCTCGACGGCATCGAGGGTTGCCGTCGGGAATAACATTCGGGTGCGCCAATGTGTCGCCGTCGCATGCCGTATGAGGCGTGCGATCCGCATCACCAGCTTCCCGAGGCGCCGCCGCCGCTAAATCCGCCGCCGCCGCCGCTGAACCCGCCACCACCGCCGCCGCCAAAGCCCCCGCCACCACCGAATCCGCCCCCAAAGCCGCCGCCCCAACCGCGGCCGGTCGACCATCCGCTGCGCGCACCGCCCGTCAGCAGTGCGAATAAGAAGGCGAATAGGCCGGCGCCGATGCCGATGGGGATGACGTGGCTCAAGAGCCACACGATGCCGCCAGTCAAGCCGCCGGTGGCCACCGAGCCGAACAACCTGCCGAATATGGCGCGCAGCACGCCGCTGACCACGAACACCACCACCAACAGCAAGGGCAGCATATTGCCCAAGCCACCGCGCCGTTCCCATTTCTTGTCGGGCTGGGGCAACGGTTCGCCGTTGACCACGGAAATCATCTTATCGACGCCTTTTTCCACGCCGCCGTCGAAGTCGCCTACTTTGAAATGCGGCGTAATAGTCTCGGTGATGATGCGATTCGCAATGGCATCCGGCAGCGCGCCCTCCAATCCCTGGCCGACTTCTATGCGCACGTGCCGATCATCCTTCGCGACGATCAAGATCGCACCATCGTCGACGCCTTTACGCCCAAGCTTCCACGCGTCCGCCACGCGAATGCCGAACTGTTCGATCTCTTCCGGCTGCGTCGTGGGGACAATGAGCACCGCCAGCTGGCTGCCCTTCTTAGCTTCGAGGTCCGCGAGCTTGGCCTCGATGCGCGCCACGGCTCCGCCTGAGAGGGTGCCGGTGAGGTCCGTGACCTGCGCGGCGAGCTGCGGCACTGCCACTTCGGCGCCGGCGAGCGTAACGCTGAACAGCAGGACCAGACCTGCCCCCAGGCGGGCAATGCGCACGGTTTAGTGCGCGGGCGCAGCCGGTGGCGGCTGAGTTGCCGGCGCCTGCGCCGGCGGCGGGGCGAAGTCGACCGACGGCGGTTTGGAAATCGCGGCCTCGTTTTCCACGGAAAAATTCGCCTTGGTTTTGTAGCCGAACATCATCGCGGTGAGATTCGACGGGAACGAGCGGATCGCCAGATTGTAGGTTTGTACGGACTGAATGTAGCGATTGCGCGCCACGGTAATGCGATTCTCGGTGCCCTCGAGCTGCGCCTGCAGATCGCGGAAATTTTGGTCGGACTTCAATTGCGGGTAATTCTCCGTCACCACCAAGAGTCTCGACAAAGCGCTGGTCAGTTGCGACTGCGCCGCTTGAAATTTCGCCATGGCCGCCGCGTCGTTCACCAACTCGGGCGTCGCCTGGATGGAGCCGACCTTGGCGCGCGCTTCGGTGACGCCGAGCAGCACTGTCTGCTCCTGCGCGGCATACCCTTGCACCGTCTTCACCAAATTGGGGATGAGGTCGGCGCGCCGTTGGTATTGGTTGAGAACTTCCGACCAAGCCGCCTTGGTCTGTTCGTCGGTCGATTGAATCTTGTTGTAGCCGCAACCCGACAGGAGCAGCCCGGCGGCCGCCACCAACGCGAAAGCAAATTTACCCATCTTCCCCTCCTGCCCTTTTTGGTTGGGCGTGGGGGAGGAGTCTACCACTTGGAAAAAAAAAGCCCCGAGTGTTAGCTCGGGGCATGAGAGGCGGACTTCAATGAAGGGAAGTAAAGCCCGCTAGGGGATCGATTGCCTCAGTGCAGCTGGTGCCACTGTAGGACTTGGATATCGGTCTCATCGAGGTCGAAACTGCGCGCCAGCATGCGCGCAATATCGCGATCGCCTTCCACACTGGCCGCTTGACCGAGCAATTCGACGACGCCGCGGTATTCGTTGTACTCGATGGCGTCTTCCGATTGCGCGATAAAGTGGGTGTAGTATTTAGCGCTCATGGGTGCAGAGCTTATGATTCGAGGCTTTTGCAATCTGTGAACAACTGCTCAGTCGGCTGTAGTCCGGCAAGAACCAATTCACGTCCTTGAGTTTCGCCCAAAGAATATTGCACCGTGTCAAGATATCGCCCGCCCACGCCGCCTGGCTCAAAGTACGTCACGCCGGAGGGCGCCAAGCGGCTGCAAGACGAGCTCGATCAGCTGTGGTATGAGGAGCGCCCGCGCGTGACGCAGGCGGTTTCCGAGGCTGCGGCGCAGGGCGATCGCTCGGAGAATGCCGAGTACACCTACGGCAAGAAGCGCCTGCACGAAATCGACCGGCGCGTGCGCTTCTTACGCAAGCGGCTCGAAGGCATGGTGATCGTCGATCCGCTGGCCGATGCGGGCCGCCGCGATCCCAAGCGCATTTTCTTTGGCGCATGGGTGCAGATTGAAACCGCGGCCGGCGACTTGCGCTGGCATCGGATCGTCGGCCCGGACGAATTCGACATGGACGGCGGCTACGTGAGCATGGACTCGCCGCTCGGACGCAGCTTGCTGGGCAAACGCCTCGACGATGAGGTTACCGTCGAGCTGCCGGGAGGAGCGGCGACCATTACGGTCGCCGCGGTCAGCTATACGCTCAAACCACCCGAATGTTCTTGAACTGCCAGGGGTCCGTTTGATCGAGATCTTCGGCGAACAATTCGCCGCGCTGGTGCAGCGGAGTCCATTCGGTGTACTGGCCCACCACGGGTCCTAAGTACGGCCGGCAAATCTCGAGCGGCCGCTGATAGTCCATGTCGTCCGGTTCCACCACGCCGCGGTTCGGGTTCTCCATGGCCCAGATCATGCCGGCAAGCGCGGCCGCAGTGACCTGCAGGCTGGTTGCACTGTTGTACGGCGCCAAGGCGCGCGCCTCGCCGATGGACAATTGCGAGCCGTACCAGTAGGCATTTTTCGCGTGTCCGGCCAGCAGCACACCGAGTTCGTCAATGCCTTCCGTGATTTCGCCCATCATGATGCGTTTGCTGTCCTGCAGATGCCAATTGCGGCCGGCCAGTTCGTGCACCGACAAGACGGCGTTGTCGCTGGGATGGTAGGCATAGTGGCTGGTGGGCCGGTAGACCAGGCGCTCTCCGTCCATCACGGTGTAGTAGTCCGCGAGAGAAATCGCTTCCGAGTGCGTGATCAAAAACCCGTGGAAGTAGCCGGCTGCCGGCGTCCAGGTGCGGACCCGTGTGCTGGCGCCCGGCCGATTCAAGTAAATGGCACAGCGCGAGCCGGCTTTGTGGCGCCCGCCATCAACCGGAAAATGCCTCTCGTGCGTGCCCCAGCCCAGTTCCGCCGGCTGCGCGCCCTCGCTGACGAAGCCGTCGACCGACCAGGTATTGACGAACTCGTTGGGCTGCTTTGGTACATTGGCGACTTGCGTGTCGCGTTCCGCAACGTGAATGACCTTGATGCCGAGCGTCTGCGCCAGCGACGCCCACCCCGCACGGCTCTCGGGAATGCCCGTCTTGACGCCCGTGTCATTGGCGATATTCAAAAGCGCCTGCTTCACGAGGTGCGAGACCAGGCCGGGATTGGCGCCGTGGGTGAGCACCGCGGTGGGCGACTTCTCATGCCCTTTGCGCAGCTTGAGGGCATCCAAGCGCATCGCGTAGTTGCTGCGCGCTTCGACCGGCATGTTCGGATCCGTATAGCCGCCGGTCCACGGCTCGATGCAGGTATCCAAATACAAGGCACCCCGTTCGCGCGCCAGCTGGACGAGGGCCACGCTCGAGACATCGACCGACAAATTCAACAGGAAATCGCCCGCGCTTAAAATAGGCTCCAACACCTTGCGGTAGTTCTCGGGCGTGAGCGCGTTCTTGACGAATTTCACCCCGAATTCCTGGGCTTCCTTGTTGCCCTTGTCCTCCGCCGTGACGATGGTGATGCGATCCGCCGAAGTGCCGATGTGACGCAAGATCAAAGGCAAGACACCTTGTCCGATGCTGCCGAAACCGACCATGACGATCCTGCCCGCGAATTTCACATGCACTTCATGCTTGCTCATAACGTTTCTGCCATGTTGTTTTTCCTGTTGATTCAAGCGTCGCGCCAATGCGGCGGATAGGTGCGTTCGTACCCTGGAAGCGATTCAATGCGGTGGATCCAGCGCGCCAGCGCCGGATAGTTGCGCTCCATCGGCAAGAAGCGGGCGCCGAGCTCGGCGGCGGCGCTGCGATCGAGCGCCCGCCGCAGAATCTGTATCCAGGGGAAGATCACCATGTCGAGCGCGGAGTAATTCGTCCCGACGATCCATTCTTCCTTGCTCAAGCGCCCTTCGATGGTACGCGCCTCTCGGCCGACCAGGTGCATGGCGTCGGTGAGATTGTCGATATCGGCGGCCACTTGATCCGCAAAAATGGCACTGACGATCTTCTGAACCGAAGGTTCTGCGTAGGATTGGAACTCGCAAATGACGCGCATGATGACGCCGGCCTCTTCCGGGGTGAGCCCGAAAATCGGCGGCTGCGGGTATTTGAGGTCCAGGTAGTAGAGGATGGCAACCGATTCGAACACCACGTAGTCGCCATCCTTCAGCACCGGAACGCGACCGCGGGGATTCATCTTCAACATCTGCGGCGATTGATGCTCCTGCTTGTCGAAGTGCAGGAGTTGGGACTCGTATTTAAGCCCCTTGTGCTCCAGCGCCAAGAGTACCCGCCACGAGAAGGGACTGCCGCTGCCCCAATA
>DASYIN010000187.1:0-1548 GCA_035997505.1 Steroidobacteraceae bacterium
CCGGATTTTGCTGCAGCGTCAGCAGTGGAAAATCGAAACCTGCATGAAGTGCCACCGGGGCGAACAGCATCAGGATTCGGTTTGAGATACGGGCCCAGTCGCGGTTATGCCGGTGTGCGCCAAGTGCGGTGCCGGATCGCCCCAATGCAAGGTAGGCGCCGGCGATGATGCCGAGCGCGCCGTGGAACGGCACGGTCAGCACGCTGCGCAACGCTGCTAGCGATCGCCACATCTCCGGATGCTGCACGAGATAGGCCAGGTTTTCATAGGCGGCAAAGCCGAGCCCCGCCGCCGCACCATAAACCACGGTGTCCATCGGGGCCGCGAACGCCCGTTGCCGTGTCGTCGAGACCGCGACAATGACGAGGATCTTGACGATTTCCTCGGGCGCGGCGACCCCAAATATCGAATGCAGCGCCTGCGCAACCCAGGGGTTCTCGGGAGCCGCCAGTATCTTGGCAAACGGCGCACGCGCAACGCCGAGCAGCGAAATGCTGGCAGCGCCGAGCAGAAACGCGGTCCAGACCTTGAGGGGCGGACCGGGGCGCTCGCCAGCGGCGATCACGAGCCACAATATCAGCAGGGCGGGTGCCACTGCCGCGGTACCGATGACCGTGGGTAGGGATTCAAGAAGATTCATCAGGATGGCAAATATGCCATCTTTTTTCCGGTTTGTCGGCGCTTTGAAAGCCGGCCGCGCGACCGCAAGCCGCGGACAACAGGTTTTCTTGAACGCGCGCCAACGCGGCGGCCATTCAGCAGCCGCGGCAGATATTCTTCAGCCGCGCATTCATCAGCGCATCCTCGGCGCTGATCGAATCCACACGGGCCGCGGTATCGGCTTGCGGAGGGGGTGCCAGCGCCGGCTTTGCGGCTGCGGATGATGCAGCCGTTGCTGCAATCCTGTCGTAGCAGGCCAGTCGAGTGCCGGAATCCGTGATCGATTTGCATTCCGAGGTCTGGGCGATGGCGGTTTGGGACAGCGCGCAAATCGCGACGAGTACGGCCAAGAGTCTCATTTCAACCCCTTTTTCGGCCAATGGAATCAGGCCATGAAGCGTTCGCGCTCCCGTAGCGATATCGCACAAAATCAAGGGGTTTGCCAATTTGTCTCGCGCAAACTCTCGTGTCGGCTGGCAGCGGCAATTCCCGCATTGCGCGGAAACGGCTGAAAAGCCGCCCGGGCACGCTCATTAGTCGGTTCTGCCGAACTCACAGCCACTGCGGGCATAAACGAGCCTGACCATGCCCAACTCGTCACGCGTGCGGGTCGGTTTGCAGAAGGCTTCCCATTTCTTGATGCCCTCCTGCTTCACCTTGAGATCTTCCGCTTCCTGGGCGGTGTCACGCGTTTGCGGCTGATCTTCGATACCAACGGTTCTGCACGCCGTTGATCCGTAGTACCGACTATGGGCGCATGAGGTGCGGACTTCCCACGCTTGTGCCGCGCTCGACATCAGCGTGAGGGCGACGATGAAGTAGATGCTTTTCATGTTACTCGTCCGGGTTGGCCAATTTCTAGGGCGCCTTGACGATTATCGCCGGTGT
>DASYIN010000188.1:0-18628 GCA_035997505.1 Steroidobacteraceae bacterium
CTGGCGCCGTGCCTGCTTGGCAGCCTTCTTTGCGGCCTTGAATGCCTTACGCGCTTGCTTGAGCTGCGCCTTGGCCAGGCGAACCTGACCCTTGGCCGCTGCGGCGCGCGCGGCCGCCTTCGCAGAGGCGGTCTTGAGTAATTTCAGAGACGGCTTGGCAGTCATTACGGCAGCACCCGCAACAAGAATTGACGAATATCGACCACTTCCTCGGCGCTAACGGCATGTGCCATCGGATACTCATGCCATTCGATCGCGTAGCCATGAGCCTGGAGGTAGTCCCGGGATTTTACCCCCAACATCATGGGCAACGTACCGTCGAATTGTCCGTGGGCCATGAATATCGGCGTACCGTCGTTGGCCGGCGCGCGCTCCGCCTCGAAAGTGCTTTCCCGCGGCATGTAGCAGGATAGCGCCATGACACCGGCCAGCTTTTCTTCCAGGCGCGGCGCGGTGTACAAAGAAATGACGCCGCCTTGGGAGAACCCCGCCAGAACGATACGGTGCGTTGGGATGCCGCGCCCGACTTCGCGGGCAATCAGCTCGCGCACTTTCGCGTCGGAATCCTTGTACCCCGCGGAGTCTTCAGCAGCCTTTCGATCCAATCCCGCGATGTCGTACCAGGCGCGCATGCGCATGCCGCCATTGATGGTCACGGGACGCATAGGGGCGTTCGGAAAAACAAAGCGCCACGCGCGCGATCCCCGTTGCACCAGCTCGGGCACGATGGGCTCGAAATCATGACCGTCGGCGCCCAATCCGTGCAGCCAAATGATCGCGGCATTCGGCTGCGGCGCTGTTTCTACTTCGATGGTTTCCAACATTTTTCCTAATGTACCCGGAAACCTGGGGCAACTCGACCCGCCTACACTCCTGGAAACCGGCGGCGGCGGATTCGGTATATTCGCAGCATGCCCATTTCCCTCAAAGATCTGCGCCGTTATGCGATTGCGCGCTCGCTGTTCAAGCCGACCACGCTCAAGCGCGCAATCGAAAAACTGGGTTTCGTCCAGGCTGATCCCATCCGCGCGCCGGCGCGGGCGCAGGATCTGACGCTGCGCCACCGCGTAAAAGGCTATCGTGCCGGCGACCTGGAGCGCCGCTATCCGAGTCTGGCGCTTGAAGAGGATTTTTTCGTCAACTATGGCTTTTTGCCGCGCATCCATCACGCCCTGATGCATCCGCGCACGCTGAAAAGCAAATCCTCGCCCACCCGCACCAAGCAGGCGGAGGCCATCCTCGCTTTCGTGCGCGAGCGCGGCGCGGTGCATCCGCGCGAGGTGGACGCGTACTTCTCGCACGGTCGCATCACTAATTGGTTTGGCGGATCGTCGAATGCCAGCACGCAGCTGCTCGATCACATGCACTATCGCGGGCTGTTGCGGGTCGCGAGGCGCGACGGCGGCACGCGCGTCTATGTTGCGCGCGAGATCATCGCGGTCGAGTCGGCGGTGAGCGCGGCCGCGACAGCGAGCAGCGCCTCCAAGATGGATGCCTTGGTGGATGTGATCGTGCGCAAATACGCCCCGCTGCCGGCCAACAGCCTGGGCAATTTGGTGAATCGCCTGCAGCACGGCGCACCGCAGTGGATCAAAGAACGCGCCTCCGCACTCGCCCGCGCCAAACAACGGCTAAAGAGTACGCGCGTTCAGGGTATCGAATGGTACTGGCCGGCGGAGGAAAGGCCGGAGTCGAAGCGCTGGGCGCCGGACGACGAGGTACGCCTGTTGACGCCGTTCGACCCCATCGTCTGGGACCGGCGTCGCTTCGAAATCTTCTGGGACTGGGCTTATCGGTTCGAAGCGTACACCCCTGAGCCAAAACGCAAGCTCGGTTACTACGCCCTGCCGCTGTTGTGGCATGAAAGGGTCATAGGCTGGGGCAACTTAACCGTCACCGAAGGGCGATTGACCGCAGCCTTCGGGTACACGAAGGGCAAGGCGCCGCGCGATTCAAGGTTTCGCGCCGCACTCGACCGGGAGCTGGGCCGAGTGCGCGAGTTCCTCGAAATCTCCTGAAGTGGCGGGACTGCGCACTGAATTTGGTTATCAAGGAGATCGGAGAACTTAGGAACGCTCAGGCGAAAAGCCCATGACCCTGTCCAGGAGCAGGATCGACAAGGTGACGTGAAATCATGAACGCCATCGGATTGGCAAGGCCTCCCCCAAGGCTGCGATTTTTCTTTGTGGTCATGGCCTCCGCCGTGATCCTCGCCGTGTTCGCGGGTTTCGCGCCGACTTTCTATTTGCGCGGATCCTTCACCCAGACTCGTCCCATGTCGGTGCTGCTGCACGTCCACGGGATCGTGTTCAGTGCCTGGGTCAGCGTTTTCCTGGTCCAGTCAATGCTAATTGCCCGTGGTTCGCGCCGATTGCATCAGCGTGTGGGCTGGGTCGCGGCCGGCATTGCCGCGACGATGGTCATCCTCGTGATTGCCGCGGTGATCGAGCAGCTGCGTCGCGTACACGGGTTTCCGCCACCGCCGCTGGCTCTGGCACTCAGCGCCTTCGACATCGTGGTTTTTGCGGGTTTGGTCGGCACCGCGATCTATTTTAGAAACCGCCCGGACTGGCACAGGCGATTCATGCTGTCGGCGACCATCGTATTGCTGGGGGCGCCGATGTTTCGTTTCGCCATCCACCTCATCGGCGGAAGCGATATGGCCAAGGTCTCGATTGTTTCGACGCTGCTGGTGGACGCATTTTTCCTGCCGTGCTTTGCCTACGACTTGCTGACCCGCCGTAGAATCCATCCGGCGTACCTGATCGCGTTCGTGTTGATCGTTCTGGATCAGGTCGCGCAGGCGATGGTCGTACCCTGGACGCCGTGGATCAATTTTGCGGATGCGCTGCAGCGGATGGTTGCGTAACGCAAACGCCCCCGCGGATGCGAGGGCGTTGCGAGTCACGCGGATTTCTAGACTATTGCGGATTGCGCGACGCTGCTGCCGAAGCGGTGCCCGCCACATCGACCGACGTTCCGCTGGTCGAATGCTCCGCATCTACCGCACCTGCGCCGTTCGCCCCCACGAAGCCCTTGCTGGTCATGGCATTCACGCCGCCCGCTCCGGTGAGGTTCGCCGCGGGGGTCGGCTTTTGTACCGTAGCAGCGGGTTTCGGAGAGGTGCCGGAGCTGACGCTCGGCTTAGAGGCCGGCGCCTGGATCGCGGTACCAGACACGCTCGCGGCGTTGGTCGCAGTACCAGTCGCACTCGCCGGATTGATCGCGCTTGCGGCGTTGGTCGCGCCAGTGGCTGCGCTCGTCGCGCTAGTGGCCGCGGTCGCAGTCGCAGGCTTTACGCTGCCGGCCGCCTGAGCAGCCGCATCGCCCGTGACCGAACTGCCCTGCTTTACGGCACTCGTCGCCGGATGCAGGTTCGGTTTATTGAGCGACCCACCGAGAGCTCCCTGGCCCTGAAGGGTCCCTTGACCAGATAATCCGCGGTTCATCCCGGACATCCCGGAAATGCCGCCCCCGAGTCCACCGGCGCCACCCAAGCGGCCGCCCAAGGGACCCGCGTGTGCGGGCGTGATGACGGCCAACGCGGTCGCTACGCTGACTGCAGCAAGAATGTATTTCGTGTTCATTGTCGACTCCAAAGTTGACCGCACCCATCGCGCGGCCTTCACTATTGATACGAGCGCGCCCCGCTGTTTCTTCCGGCTAGATTCAATTTTTTTACGGGCGATTCAGCGGCCCGGCTGGGCCAAATCAGTGCGGTAGTCGGCCCCCACGAGCCCAAAGCCATATGTCAAATCGCGCCCCGGAGGTCCTAGGTCGATGGCGCTCTTCGCCATCGATTCGAGCGCCGCGTTGCTTGCGCTCGAGTCGGGCACAGATAGGGATTCGGCAAGCAGCGCCGCCACGATGGGCGCGGCGAACGAAGTGCCGCGAACCGCCGAATATTTTCCTCCCATGTCGGCTGCGGACATATCCGCGCCTCGCGCCGCAAACATCACTTGATTGCCGCGCGCCGCTTCGATGAGAACGCGTCGATGCGAATCCACGGCGGTCACACCGACGACATGGGGATAGGAGGCCGGATACAGGGGCGCCGCCGCAGGTCCGTCATTGCCCACCGCGGCAACCAATAAATATCCCCTGGACGTCAAGGTCCGCACGATCTGAGCCAAGGCGGCGTTGTCCGGACCCACGAGGCTCACGTTGATGACGGCGACTCGCTGTTGCGCCAACCATGCAAAGGCGGCAGCCAGTGCGTCGACCGCGCCGCCGGTCGGGGCGTTGCAGTACACGTCCGCCGCGTACAGCTCGGCGCGGTCCATCACCCCATGAAAGGCCGTCGATTGGCCCACGAGCAGGGAGGCGACCGCCGTGCCGTGCGTGCTGGGAAACAGGTGCTCGCCGCATCCCCACGCATGAATGACTGCGCCGTGAAATACCGGATGCGACACGTCGACGCCGGAATCGACGAGGCCGACGCGCGCCGCGGATTGTGCGGCGCCGCCCACCTCGGTGCTCTCGGATCTCGGCGACTCGGCAACGCCTACGGCAACCGCCCCGACGCCAATATAGATATGGTTGAAGTCATAAGTGCCGGCGGGATCGGCCTCGCGCAAATTACGCAGTGCCTTGGCGGTGCTCATGCGAGCCGGAGGCTGTAGGACAACCAAATGAAAGTCGAGATCGCCGATGGTTTGTTCGCGCACGATCCTAAAGCCTCGTGCCTGCGCCGCGTCGATGGCTTGCGCCGTGGGCGAAACGGCCAACAACTCATCGCGCACAACCGGATTGCCGCGCGGATCTGTCTCGAGGGCGCGCGGATTGGCCCGAATCAGGCGCGCGATCTGCAGATGGCGTACCTCACTCAATTGATCGAGCGCAGCCGCACCGGTCTGACCCAGGGTTTGAGTCAATTTCTGAACGGGCAACGGCGGTAGCGGCGCCACCGGCAAACGCAGCTGCGCTTGCGCCGAGTTCGCCGCTACACTCGCGATCAATAAACAGATCAGGGCGCGCATCAAACTTGAATCCTTAAGGATTAAACGTCAACCGTCAAACGTCTACCTAATGAATACGAACGAGAGCGTGGAAAACGTCCAGGACCAGATTGTCGCTCTGCTGCCCCGCTTGAGGCGCTTTGCACGCAATCTGGCGCGCGATCCGCACGACGCCGATGACGTGGTGCAGATCGCGGTGGAGCGGGCGCTTAAGCGCTTGGATCAATGGCGCAGCGATGCGCGTTTGGACAGTTGGCTGTTCAAGATTGTGCGCAACGCCTGGATCGACGAGGTCAGAGCGCGTGGACGGAGGGCGAAAATATTCCTGCCCGAGGAAGCCGGCGAGCAGGTCGGAGCGGCGCTGATGGAGCAGGAAATAGACCGCCTCTCGACAGAAGCGGCGTTGGCGCGGCTGCCGGCGGATCAGCGCCTTGCCGTCGGGCTGGTGCTGGTGGAGGGCTTGTCCTACAAGGACGCGGCCGACGTGCTCGAGGTGCCGATCGGAACTTTGACGAGCCGCCTTGCGCGCGGACGCGAGGCGCTGCAAGGCATGCTGCGGCTGCCGGAAGGAGAGCGTTGATGATTTCGGACGAAACGCTGATGGCCTATGCGGACGGCGAAGCCGACGCGGCGACGCGCGCGCAAGTTGAAGCGGCCATGCAGGAGGATCCCGAGGTCGGCAGGCGCGTCGCTCGTCACCGGGCGCTGCGCGAGGTTATGCGGGGTGCCGGCGCGTCGGTGCTCGATGAACCTGTGCCTGAGCGTCTCATCGCCGCGGCGCGCGGCCGTACGCCGGCGTCGGGCGCGGTCGTCGATCTGTCCCGGGCTCGAGAGGCCGCGATTCGTAAAGCACGCGGACTCCCGCGCGGCTGGCAGCCGGCCGCCATGGCGGCGAGTCTGCTGGTGGGCTTGGCACTCGGTTACCTAGGCTGGCACGGATCGGCCGCCTTGATACAGGCCAATTCCAGCGGTGGGCTCGTGGCGGGTGCGGCGCTCGCCGACGCCTTGTCCACTCAGCTCTCCGAAGATCGCTCGCCGGCGCGTGTGGCGACTGCCGGATTGAGCTTTCGCGCCAAGACCGGGGACTATTGCCGCACGTTTGCATTGACCGGCGCCGACCCGAACTCGGGATTGGCATGTCATGAGGCCAATGGCTGGACGATAAAGGTGCTGGCGCAATCTCCGTCCGACGGCAGTCCCACCCAGTTTCGGACCGCGGGATCGGAACTGCCTCCCGCAATTCGCGCGGCGATCGAAGGATCGATCGTGGGCGAGCCCTTGGATCACGCCGGCGAGGTCGCGGCGCGCCAAGCCGGATGGGCGGCATCGCCCGCGCATTAATCGACGGCCATTTCACTTCAAGGGCTGCCGGGCAGGCGGGATTCTATTGACAGGATATGCATTTTTATGCACGATACGTGCAACTTTATGCAGACACCGAAATGCTGAGATCCGAATCCGACCACAGTAGCGCGCCCGCTCGCCGCACCATGCTCGCGAAAATCATTCGCGAGCAGAGCGTTGGGCGGCAGACCGAGCTCGTGGATCTGCTGCGCAAATTGGGCCACATCGCCACCCAATCCAGCGTGAGCCGGGACCTGCGCGAGCTGGGCGTGGCCAAAATGGGCGATCGCTATGTGCTGCCAGAGACCGCAATGCCGCCAAAGAACGACTTCTCGGCGTTGAAGCAATTCGTGAGCGCCCGACTGACGGCGGGCAGCAATCTCACGGTGCTCAAAACCACGGTCGGCTCGGCGCAAAGCGTCGCCGTCGCCATCGATACCGCTCGATGGCCCGAGGTGATTGGCACAATTTCCGGCGATGACACGATTTTCATTGCCACCGCAGGCGCATCCGCGCAGCGCAAGCTGGGCGATCGCCTGTTAACCCTCTTCGGACGCTGAATCCCCATGACATCCACTTACGGCGCGGGCGCCGAGCCCATTCTCTTGGCCTTTTCCGGTGGCCTGGACACCTCGTTCTGCGTCCCGTGGCTGAAAGATACGTATCAGCGGCCGGTCATCACCGTGACGGTCGACACCGGCGGCATCGACGCGGCGGCAGCGAAGTCGCTGGCCGAGCGCTCGGTGCAGCTGGGCGCGATCGAACATCACTTAATTGACGCAAAGACTGCGTACTTTGAGCAGGTGCTCAAATTTTTGATCATGGGCAATGTCCGCCGCGGCAACTTGTACCCATTGTGCGTCGGCGCAGAGCGGGTGCTGCAAGCGCAGACGATCGCGCAAATGGCGTTGTCGCTGGGCACCAAGATGGTGGCGCACGGCTGCACGGCCGCGGGCAACGATCAGGTTCGTTTCGAGGTCGCGTTGCGCACGCTGGCCCCAGACCTCGAGATCATCGCACCCGTACGCGATCGCGCCTTCAGGCGGCCCGAGCAGCTCAAGTACCTCGAGGAACACGGGCTGCCCGTGCCGCCCTTCGGTGCTGCGTATTCAGTGAACCGCGGCTTGTGGGGCGTCACCATCGGCGGCAAGGAAACGCTCACCTCCCAGGGCAGCATCCCCGACGAGGCCTGGGTGCTCTCGAGGGATGCCTTTAGCCGTCCACGAGCGGCGGAACGGCACCGCATCGGATTTACGCAGGGAGTACCCAGCAGTCTAGACGGTCAGCGCTTATCGCCGGTCGCGGTCATCGAAGCCCTGGAAACGCTCGCTGGACCTTTCGGTATCGGCCGCGGCATCCATCTCGGCGATACCGTCATCGGCACCAAGGGCCGGGTGGCTTTCGAAGCGCCCGCCGCCGAAGTGCTGCTGACGGCGCATCGCGAACTCGAGAAACTGGTGCTCACCGGCAAGCAGTCGCGCATCAAGGAGGCGGTTGCGCAGCCCTACGGCGATCTGGTGCATGAGGGTCAGCACTTGGATCCGGTTTGCCGGGATATTGAAGCGCTGCTCAAGTCCTCGCAGACTCGGGTCAGCGGCGAAGTATCCGTGCTGTTGCGGCCGGGAGCGGTATTTGTGGAAGGCGTGAACTCACCCTACTCCCTTATGTCGGCATCCAAGGGCGTCTACGGCGAGTCGGCGGGCGAATGGACACCGGCTGATGCGTTGGGATACTCAAAAATGCTGGCGCTGACCGGCGTGTTCTACCAGCGCGCCGGCGCGGGAGCGACTAAATCATGAACAGCATGCGCTCGATGGTCGTCGATAAAATCGCCTCCGTGACCCAGGCCTGCGGCCTGTCGCACGAGTTGCGCATTGCACCGGAAATTCCCTGCGAGGAAGGGCTGGTGCTGGTAGTCGAGATCATGAACAACAAGGCGAACTACAATACGCTGGAGCTGACCAGCGGCCGCATGGCGAAAGTGGTTCGCGGCGACATCGTGGTCGGCGCCTTGGGCCACCGCAAGGCATTGTTCGGCTATTCCGGCCATATTCCCGCAGCGCTCAAGCCCGGCGACATCATTCAGATGCTGAACATCGGCGGCGTGCTGGGCATATGCGATTCGGCGACGCAGGACAAGGGCAAGCCTTTCGACTGCAAGGTGCTGGGCACGGTGCTGACGTTTCCGTATCTCGGTGAGCGTATCGGCGTTCCGGCCAAGGTCGGCTACAAGGCCCTGGATTACGACGCGGTGCTCGACGCGCGCGGCGTGCCGGTGGTGGCGCTCGCGGGCACTTGCATGGAGGCCGGCAAGACGGCCGCCGCGGCCGCCATCATTGCGCGCATGCGTCATCGCGGGTTGGTCGTGGACGCCTTCAAGGCCACTGGCGTTTCCCTGCGGCGCGACATCATGGCCTTCGAGGACTCGGGCGCGCGCCGCACGATGATTTTCACCGACCTCGGGATCGTCACCACCACGCCAAAGTGCGGGCCTGCGCTCACGCGAACCATGCTGACGGAAATGGCATCGGGTTCGCCTGACGCCATCGTGTTCGAATTGGGCGATGGCTTGTTGGGGACCTACGGGGTGGAATCAATTCTGCGCCAGCCCGACATCAAATCCGCGCTCACCGCGGTGGTTCTGTCGGCGAACGACCCGGTCGCGGCGTGGGGCGGCGTCAAGCTGCTGCGCGAGCGCTTCGGCATCGAACCCTGCGCGGTGACGGGCCCATCGACCGATAATCAGGTGGGCATCGAGATCATCCGCGAGCAAATGAACGTCGAAGCCTTCAACGCCATCAGCAACCCCGCGGACTTGGGCGATCACATCATCGCCTCGCTGGGTCTGCGCAATGTGCGCGAATCCAAGGTCGTGGGCGAATGACGATTCCCACACCGGCGATTGTGCTCGGCGGCACCGGCTATGTGGCCGGGGAGCTGCTGCGTCTCATCGCCGGACATCCGCAATTGGAAGTCGCCGCAGTGCTGTCCGACAGCCAGCCCGGCGCGCCGGTCGGCGATGCCTTCCCGCATTTGCGCAGCGCCTATCCGGATCTGAAATTCGCGGCGGCCGACGAGCTCGAGGCCGTCATGCGCCGCGCGCCCGTGTCGGCTTTGTTTTCCGCCGCGCCGCACGGCGTGTCCGCCGCCATCGTCGATCGACTGTTGACCGGCGCGGCAGCGGCCGGCACGCGCGTGCATTGCGTGGATATTTCCGCGGACTTTCGCTACGCCAATCAGGCGGCCTATGAAGCCGTATACAAGCACGCGCACGGCGCGCCGGCCAGAATCCGCGAGTTCACCTGCGCCATCCCCGAACATCTTTCGAAATCGCCCACGCCGCATGTCGCGCATCCGGGCTGCTTCGCGACCGCTACGCTGCTGGCCAGCGTGCCGCTGCTGGCGCTGGGTCTGACTGACACGCGCCTGTTCGTCACCGGCATCACCGGCAGCACGGGTTCGGGACGCAAACCCACCGACGGCACGCATCATCCGCATCGGCACAGCGATCTGTACAGCTACGGTGCACTTAGTCATCGCCATGTCCCCGAGATCGCGGCGTGCGCGAAGCTGGCGACCGGCGTCGAGGCGGAGTTTAATTTCGTACCGCATTCCGGGCCCTTCGCGCGCGGCATTCATGTCACAGTGCAGGCCAGCTTGAAGAATGCGATCTCGACCGCGCAGGCGCTCGAGGCGCTGCAGTCGTATTACCAAGCCTGCCCCTTTGTGCGGGTCGCCGCGGCGGCGCCGCGCGTCAAGGATGTGGCCAGCAGCAACTACGCCAACTTGAGCGCCGTGACCAACGGGCATTCCATCGCGGTCATGTCGGTGCTCGACAATCTGAACAAAGGCGCCGCCGGCGGCGCCATACAGTGGATGAACCGGTTGCTGGGTTTCGCCGAAACCACCGGCCTCACCACGCCCGCACCCGGATGGACTTGAGATATGGCAGCAACTAATCCCATGACAGCGGCGCACACGACCCATTTGGCACAGGTTTTTGCGCAGTACCCGATCGAGGTCGCGCACGGCGAAGGCGTCTGGCTGTATGCACGCGACGGCCGCAAGATATTGGATTTTTACGGCGGCCACGCGGTGGCGGGACTTGGTTACGGACATCCGCGCTGGCTCGCGGCACTCGAGCGCCAGGCCCGTCAGATGGCATTTCAAACCAACGCGCTGCCCATGGTAATTCGCGAGCGTGCCGCAGCACGCTTGACGAAGTTCGTGGGATTGGGACTGGACACAGTGTTCTGGATCAACAGCGGCGCCGAAGCCAACGAGAACGCCTTGAAGCTGGCGTTCAAGATCACCGGCCGCAGCAAAGTCGTGGCGCTGGAACAGGGTTTTCACGGCAGAACCGCCGCGGCGGGCGCCGTGACGTGGGGCGCGCTCGAGAAATGGTATGGTTTTCCGCGCACGCCCTTCGACGTACGCTTCATGCCGCGCGACAACAGCGAGGACCCAGCCCAGCACATCGACCGTGAAACCGCAGCGGTCATCGTCGAACCCATTCAAGGTGTCGGCGGCGCTTACGATGTCGGCAAGCCGATGCTCGAAGCCCTGCGCCGGCGTTGCGACGAAGTCGGTGCGATCCTGATATTCGATGAAGTGCAGTGCGGCGTCGGCCGCACCGGCGCGCCTTTTGCCGCCAATTATTACGGCGTGGCGCCCGACATCATCACCGCCGCCAAAGCCTTGGGCAACGGGTTCCCGGTCTCCGCCCTACTGTTGTCGCGCCGAATCGCCGGCCAGCTGAAGTACGACGACTTGGGCACGACTTTCGGCGGCGGCCCGATGGCCTGTGCCGTGGCCGAAGCCGTGATCGACACCATCGAGTCCGAGGGGCTGCTGGCCAATGTCCGCCAGGTTTCCGCCTACATTCGATCGAGCTGCATCATCGGCCCCGTGACCGGGGTGCAAGGTGCAGGCTTTTTGCTCGGCCTGAAGACGTCGCGCCCCGCCAAGGAAGTTCAGGCGGCGCTCATGGCTAAAAATATCCTCACAGGTACGAGCGGCGATCCGCGCATCTTGCGCCTGCTGCCGGCATACATTTTGAACGAGGGCCATGTAGATACCTTGAGCGACGCGCTTGCGCAAATATCCGCATGAAGCGATTCATTGATTTAGCGAGCTTCAGCCGCGAGCAGATCCTGGACTTGCTGGCCCTGGCGCAGGCGCTGCAGGAGAAGCCGGAGCCGCGCGCACTCGCCGCCAAAGTACTGGGGCTGGTGTTCTTCAATCCGTCCTTGCGCACCCTGGCCTCTTTTCAGGCCGGCATGGCGCGCCTCGGCGGGAGCGCCTTTGTGATCAATCCGGGTCTCGGCACGTGGCAGCTGGAAACCAAGCCCAACGCAATCATGAAGGGTGCGGCCGCGGAACATATCCGCGAAGGCATTCCGGCGCTGGCGTCGTACTGCGATGTGCTGGGCGTGCGCGCCTTTGCCGACGGCAAGAGTCTGGAGAGCGATTTGAATGAAACGCTGTTCGGCATGATCGACAAGCTCTGCGACAAGCCGCTCATCAATATGGAATCTGCGATGAATCATCCGTGCCAGGCGCTGGCGGATTGGCGAACCCTGGATGAACTCAAGATTCCGACCCGCGCGAAGTTCGTGTTGAGCTGGGCGTATCATCCGAAGGCGCTGCCGCTGGCCGTGCCGGCCGCAACGGTGCACATGGCAGCGATGCGCGGTATGGAAGTCGTGGTGCTGCGCCCGGACGGATTCGCACTGCCTCAGCAAGTCATGGAAAAGGCGCGTATGGCGGCGCGCGAGGCCGGCGGTTCGCTGACCGAAACGTCCGACCGCGCGGCCGCGCTGTCCGGCGCGAGCGTGCTCTATGCCAAGGAATGGGGAACCACGACGTACTACGGCGATGTCGAGGCTGATTCGCGCCTGCGCGCGGACCTGTCAGACTGGTGCGTCCGCGAACGCTGGTTCGAGCGCGCGCTGCCGGATGCGAAGCTCATGCACTGTCTGCCCGTGCGGCGCAATGTGGCGGTCGCCGACGAAGTTCTCGACGGTCCGCGTTCGGTGGTCAAGCGCGAGGCCTTCAACCGCTTGCCGGTGCAGATGGCTGTACTGCATCGCATGTTGGCCTAAAGTGTCCACCACCGTGTCGATTCGAGCGTTTGCCGAAGCGGAGAGTTTCTAATGATCATGAGCCGACCCGATCCGTCCATCGCCGTGCGAGCTCTGAAGAGCGCGGCACCGTACATCCGCATGTACAAGAACAAGATATTCGTGATCAAGGCAGGCGGCGCGGTCTTCAGCGACGAGGCCTCCACCCGCGGGTTGATAGAACAGGTCGCGATCCTGCACCAGGTCGGCATCAAGACCGTGCTGGTGCACGGCGGCGGTCCGCAGCTCGACAATTTGCAGGCGAGCTTGGGGTTGGAAACGCGCATGGTGAACGGCCGTCGGGTCACCGATCAGAAATCCATCGACGTGACCGCGATGGCGCTCAACGGATTGATCAACACGCGCATTCTGGCGATCTGCCGCGCCCTCGACATCGAGGCGATCGGCTTGAGCGGCGTCGATGCGGGATTGATCCGCGCGCATAAGCGCCCGCCCGTCGCGCTGGCGGGCTCGACCGACGTCATCGACTACGGATTCGTCGGCGACATCGACTCGGTCAATTCGGCCGTGCTCGAGAAACTGCTGGAAAACGGACTGATGCCGGTGGTCAGCCCGCTGTCGGCGGACTCCAACGGCACTCTGCTGAATATCAATGCCGACACGGTCGCGGCGGCCATCGGCGGCGCACTGTCGGCGGAAAAACTTGTGCTGTGCACGGGCGCGCCCGGCATTCTGGAGCGCGTCGAAGAGCCCGGCTCGGTGATTTCCTACACCGACATCCTGGGATTGAAGCGCCTGCGCGATCAAGGCAGTTTGAAGGACGGCATGTTGCCCAAGGCCACGGCCATTGAAACCGCGATTCGCAGCGGTGTACGGCGCGTGCACGTGATCAGCTATAAATCCCCCGACAGCCTGCTCGCGGAGGTGTTCACCAACGAGGGCACCGGAACGCTGGTGGTCGCGGACCTGAAGGCCTTGAGCCCGGCGGAACAGCTGCAGCAGTCATGACGCGCGCATCATGACCCGGCTCTGGGACAAGGGAAGCTCGCTCGATGCTAAAGTGTTGAGCTACACGGCTGGCGAGGACCATACTCTGGACAACCGCCTGGTCGCCTACGACATCCGCGCGTCGATCGCGCATGCGGAAATGCTCGGCGAGCAAAAACTGTTGTCGCCTGCAGATGTCGCGGCCATACGCGATGCCTTGACGGCCATCGGTTCGGAGCACGCACAAGGCCGGTGGCACATCTCGCTCGATCAGGAAGACTGTCAAACCGCCATCGAAAATTTACTCACCGCACGCATCGGCCCTGCCGGCGGGCGTCTGCACGCCGGCCGTTCTAGAAACGATCAGGTGCTCGCGGCATTGCGGCTGTACCTGCGCGACGCTGCGCAGGCGCTCCGCCTTGGCGCGATCGCCGTCGCCGATGCGCTTCAGAACTTAGGCAAGCGTCACCCCGATCAGGAACTTCCCGGCTACACTCATATGCAGCAGGCCATGCCGAGCAGCGTCGCGCTCTGGGCGTTGGGGTTTGCCGCGGAATTGCGCGACGATGCGGAGGGGCTTGAGCACACGCAGCGGCGCATCAGCAAGAATCCCTTGGGATCCGCCGCGGGCTTCGGCACTCCAAATCTCAATATCAGCAGGGAGGCCACGCGCCGCCGTCTTGATTTTGCCGTCACGCAGGAGCCGGTCACCGCGGTGCAGTTGTCTCGCGGCAAAGCCGAGGCGCAGCTGCTGTTCGAAGCCACGCTGCTTACGCAGGATTTGGGCAGGCTTGCAGCGGATCTCATGCTGTTTTATTCACAGGAATTCAGCTACGTCAGCTTGCCGGAAGCTTTTACGACCGGTTCGTCCATCATGCCGCAAAAGCGCAATCCCGATGTCTTTGAGCTGGTGCGCGGCCGCAGCGCCGTGGCACAGGCCGCGCTCAATGAGGTCCTCGGCATTACGCAAAAATTGACCTCCGGATACCACCGCGATTTGCAGCTCATCAAAGCACCGCTGTTTCGCGCCATCGACTCCTGCTTGCAGACTTTGGAGATTCTGCCGGGCGCGCTCGAGGGCGTGCGATTTCGGGCGGAAAATATCCGGCTCGATCCCAGCATTCACGCCGCAGCGGCCGCGAACGCGCTGGTGGCCAAAGAGGGCATCCCCTTCCGCGAGGCCTACCGTCAGGTCGCCGCTAAACTCAAGGACAAAGAATGAGCATCTGGCGCAGCGTGCGAACGATCGAGGAATTGAACGGCAACCGGCAAGGAACGCTGATCGGCACTCTCGGCATTCTGTTCACGGAAATCGGCGCGGACTTCGTGCGCGGCACCATGCCGGTGGATGTACGCACGGTGCAACCCTACGGCCTGCTACATGGCGGAGCGTCGGTGGCCCTCGCCGAAACATTAGGGAGCATGGGCGCATCCATGTGCGTGGATGCGGACGAGTATCAAGTCGTGGGCCAGGAGATCAATGCCAATCATGTCCGCGCTGCACGCAGCGGGCTCGTCACGGGAACGGCGCGTGCCGTGCACCTGGGCGGACGAACGCATGTTTGGTCGATCGACATCGTCAATGACGCGCAAAAACTCGTGTGCATTTCGCGCATTACCATGGCGGTCATCAAGCGCGGCGCGCTCACTCCGTAAATTGGCGCTGGCATTTGTCACCGCAAGAGGCGTATCTTTTGCGCCATGAGAAATTCCACCGTGAGATTAGGAAGCCAGGCATTCTGCCTCGTGATGTTGGTTGCGCTCAGTGCGCTTGGCGGGGCACAAACACCTCCTCCGGCCGTGAAGCCGCCGCCGACCACGGCGCCGGGCGCGGATCCGGGACCGGGACCCACGCCTGAACAATTGAGCTATGTGTTCGGTTTGATCTACGGTGCGCAAATGCATAATACGGGGATCACCGTCGAAAGCCTGGTATCCGAGTCCCTTGTTCGCGGCGTCAAGGATGGCTTGCAGGGCAAATCGCCTACACCGGCTGATCAGCAGATGGCACAGGCCTACGCGCGCTCGATGTTCGATGCCGTGGCCGCCCGCAACGCAACCGCCGCGAAGGAATTCCTGGCCCGCAACGGCAAGGAGAAAGGCGTTGTCACCACCAACTCGGGCCTGCAATACAAGATGCTCGCCGCCGGTGATAAAAAGGCGCCCCCGATTGGTCCTAGCGACAACGTCACGGTGGATTATCGCGGCAAGCTGCTCAACGGCACTGAATTCGACAGCTCGTATTCGCGCGGGACGCCGGCGACCTTTCCCGTGAACGGCGTCATCAAAGGCTGGCAGGAAGCGCTGGTGCTGATGAAGCCGGGCGCCAAATGGCAACTCTTCGTACCGCCCGAGTTGGCCTATGGCCCGAGATCGCAGCCGAAAATTCCGCCCAACTCATTGCTGATCTTCGAGGTGAACCTGGAGAGCTCCGAGGCCGCCAACGCGCCGCCGAAGGCGCCGCCCGGTACACCGCAGTCGCCTCCGGTCAAGAACAAATAAGTACCGCGCGGCGCGCTAGCGCAGATCGAGCGCGTTGGTCAGATCGCCCATCGGAGGCGCTCCGTGGGCGGCCAGGCCCGTGTCGCGTTGAACCATGCCGGGCAGCATTTGAAGGTCAAAGCGGCGCGAGATGAGCCGCAGAATGGATTCCGTGTCGTACTGCGTGTGATCGACGGTACCCCGCTTGGCCAAGGGCGAAATGATCAGCGCCGGAATGCGTGCGCCGGGCCCCAATAAATCGCCCTGCGGCGGAGCGACGTGGTCCCATGCGCCGCCGAACTCATCGTAGGTGATCACGATCACCATGTGCTGCCACTGTGGACTGGCGCGCAGTTTCGCGACCAACTGCGCAATGTGCGCATCGCCGTCCGCGACGGAGGCGTAGCCGGCGTGCTGGTTCAAATTGCCTTGCGGCTTGTAGAACGCCACCGGCGGCAAGTGGCCCGCCGCGATGTCCGCGAGCAAATCATCGTAGTCCTTCAAGTGCGCCGCGCGATGTTCGGGATGGGCCGCGGGATCGAATTGCGCGTAATAATTGAACGGCTGATGATGCGCCTGGAAATCGGGATTGCCGCGGGCGGTCTCGGGCGCATAGATCACCTCACGCATTTTCGACGGCGGTCGCATACCGTCCTTGACCGCGGCACTCCATGAACCGGCGTACCAGACCCAATCGATGCGCTTCGCGTCCAGCTCATCGCCGATGGTCAGACCGGTTTGCGGCGGCAGCGTGGTCGGATTGTTGGGATCCGCATAGGCGAAGCTGGCATCGGCGGCCGCCGGCTTGTTGCGGCTTGGCTGGTAAGGCGGCTGCATGGTATTCACAGCATAGAACTTGCCGTCGCCAAAGTAGTTTAGCGGCGTTATGTCGCCGCTCTTCGCGAACGTGGGCGGCTCGTCGAGCGCCGAGGCCGGCGGCGTGGTCGCCGTTTTCAGTCGCGGCAAGTGGCGGCCGTTGGCATCCTGCTCGAGGATCGCGATCGCAGGCTTGGCCGTTGCGGTGTCGGCATGGGGATATTCGGGCGCGCAGGCGCAGATCAGATATTGATGATTGAGGAATGAGCCGCCAAACGCGCCTTGAAAAAAATTATCGGCGAGCACGAATTCTCTTGCCAAGGCGTACAGCGATGAGTTGCTGTAGTCGTAGTGTCCCAGCGAAAGACCGCCCGCGTCCGACCACGCGGCGTAGCCGTCATTCTTCCCGCCGTCGATCTGCATCTGATGTTCGAAGAATCGGTGCCACAGATCGCGTGTCACCGTAGCGGTCGACAAAGTCACTTGCGACTGCGGCGTAAACGCGTGCTCGATGGAATACGGCGCGTTCGGCAGACCGACGCTCTGCTGCTGCGTGACGGCCGGTGTAACGCCGGGCGAGGTAACGCCACCCCAGGTGGGCGGCAGCGCGGATAACACTCTGCCGTCGCGATCCAATTGCGGGTGGTATGCAGGCAGCGGACGGCCATCGCGATCGAGGACTTCATTCAAGCCCCGCGCTCCCTGGAAATTGCCGTACAAATTGTCAAACGCGCGATTTTCGGCGTAAATCACGACGATGTTATCGACCTGGTTGCGCAGCGCCTGGCTGATCGCGATCGACGAGTCGCGCTTGCTTGCGGGCGCGGTTGCCAAATCCCTTTGCATGCAGCTGGTGAGTGCCGCCCCACACAGCCAATAAAGTAAATACCGATACGCGCGCAATCTTGTGGGGTGTGCCATGCGCGCAGTATAAGGTGCGGCGCCCTCCGGGGGCGACGGCACCGGCTTCAAACCGGAACGAACCTAACGCGCGGAAGACTTAAGGCGCGCGAAAGCGCGGTGCTAGAACTGCCACACCGCGCTGACCATCAGCGCATCGGGATCGCCGAACTGAGAGCTGATGCGTTCGTATTCGCCGCGCAAAATCAAACCAAACGGAAACTTGGATTGCACCCCCGCGCCGTAGGCAAAGCGCGTGTCGATCACTTGATGCCGATCGTTGGGCACGAAGTACGGACAGGGCCCTCCAGATGTGCAGGGTTGCTGAACAAAGTCAGTGACGTTGGTCGACAGACGCGCGACACCGGCCTTGGCGAAAATATCGAGGAAGGGTATGGGAATCGGCAGGTAGCCCACCGCGAATAACGCCGGGGCAGTCGGGTGAGAATCGCTGCCGGAGACGTTGAAATCATAGCGGCCGTTGTGCCGGTAAGGCTGGCCGAAATCGATGTACTCGGCCTCGAGGCCGATCAAGCTGATCGGTCGGATACCGATTATTCCCTGCCAGGCGAATTGGTAGTCGTTGTAGTAGCCGGGGTAGCCATAGCGGGAGTCATCGCTCCGGTTCTGGGATGTTCCGGCGCCTACGCCCACGTAAAATCCGAGCGGATTGTCCGCAAGGGCCGCGCCTGAGGCACCGCATGCCGCAATCGCCAGTAGCGCCGCAAGTGTTCTTGATAACCGCATAGAAGACCTCCGCTTTCGATAACGCATTCGACTGGATGCCGTTGACAGAAGTTCCGGTTAAACGGGCAACGCCGGCGCGCGTATACTTGCAATCATGAAATTTGTGCAACTTTTGGCGCTGGTGGTTCTCGTGTGGGGAACAGTCGGTTGCGGTCAAAAGGGACCTCTGGTCATGCCCGATGCGCAAAAGCACAAGCGCACCGTGCCTACTTTGCCTGCTTTGCCCGGCAAGCCTGCCAAACCTTCGAGCACGAGCCCCGCACCGCCCGCGCCCAGCACTCCGCCGACGGACCCGACACATCCCTGATCGGA
>DASYIN010000189.1:0-14919 GCA_035997505.1 Steroidobacteraceae bacterium
CCGCACGACGGCAAGTACATCGTCGACTCCTGGAATGCGCTCGAGTTCGATGCGGTGCCTGCGCGTCTCGGGGTCATTGGCGCTGGCGTCATCGGTCTGGAACTCGGCAGCGTCTGGCGGCGCTTAGGCAGCGAAGTTGTCGTACTCGAAGCTTTGGAGCAATTTTTGCCGATGGTCGATCAGACCATCGCGAAGGAAGCTCAGCGGCACTTCAAGAAGCAAGGTCTGGATATCAAGCTGGGCGCCAAGGTCGCGAGCGCGGCGGTGTCGGGCAATGCCGTGGATGTGGTCTACACCGATTCACAGGGCGAGCATTCGCTGCAGGTGGACAAGCTGGTCGTCGCTGTGGGGCGCCGGCCGTTTACAGAAGGCTTGCTGGCGGATGGTACGGGCGTCCAGCTGGATGAGCGAGGCTTCATCAAGGTCGATGACCATTGCCGGACGAACGTGCCGAACGTCTGGGCGGTGGGTGATGTGGTGCGCGGTCCCATGCTCGCGCACAAAGGCAAGGAGGAGGGCGTGATGGTCGCCGATCTGATCGCCGGCCATTATGGCGAAGTGAATTACAAGGTGATTCCGTCGGTCATTTACACCCAGCCTGAAATTGCCTGGGTGGGGCAGACCGAGGAGCAGGTGAAGGCAAGCGGCCGCCCCTACAAAACCGGCACATTCCCGTTTGCCGCCAGCGGCCGTGCGCGCGCGATGGAAGCGGGGGCGGGCATGGCAAAAATTGTCTCGGCCAAGGACGATGATGAGGTGCTTGGCGTTCACGTGATCGGACCGATGGCGGGCGAATTGATCAGCGAAGCGGTTCTCGCGATGGAATATTCCGCAAGTACTGAAGACATTCAGCGCACCATTCATGCGCATCCCACGTTGTCCGAAGCGATTCATGAGGCCGCGCTCGCGGTCGACAAGAAAGCCATCGACGGGCTGAATCGCTAGCGCCCTGTAGCGTCAGCCCAGCACCCGCCGCAGCCGGCGCGCTGCTGCGGCCGGTAGGCAAAATCTCATTTGACCATAACCGGTACGCAGCCGGCTGCGTGACGCAGTTCACACCGTCCCGGGCACCTCACGACATACCTTCCTAGCCCTTCGCGTCAGGTCGCAGGACCGAGACGTTGGCTTCGCGAGACACTGGGCTCAGGTGGGGACAAATGTTAGTAGGCCACCGCTGGGTTTTTATAGGGATATTGTCGCTGCCCATTTTGAGCGGCTGCGGCTCGACTTCCCACGGCAGCGAAAGCGGCACCATCGCCCCGACCGGGAGCGGCGGCACCGTGCCCACCGCACCGATCACACCCCCGAAGGCGGGTCCTGTTGGCGGAGGCGTGAGGGGCAGCGATAACAAGGTGTCGGCCATCGCATCCGTCGGCGGCCCCCTCGTTGTTGCCGTCGGCGCAAGCCAAACCATCAGCGTGACCTTCACCTCGACGGATGGTCTGCCGATTTCCGGCTTCTCCGTGTATGGCAGCCTGGGTACGCTTCCCGCGGGATGGAGCGCTCCCAGCAGCCTGACGTGCGCCGTGGTGGGCCCCGGCAGCGGCTGCGTTCTGACCTTGAGCTACGCGCCGACAGCCGTGGAAAGCGGCACGCTGACACTGGACTGCGTCTATGTGGACAACGCGGGCCTGCCGCGCACGCCGGGTCCTTGCATGACTCTCGCCTATGCGGCCGCCGCAACCAACAGCGTTGTCGCGTCCGTTTCTCCGATAGGTGAAGTCGATGTCTCGATCGGGGCAAAACAAACGGTCAGCGTCACCTTCACCACCGACGATGGCAATGCGGCGACGGGTTTGACGGTGACCAATCTCGGAGCCCTAGCGACAGGTTGGAGCAGCACGGCAGCGGGACTGTCGTGCGCCGTGGTGAGTACCGGCAGCGGCTGCCAGGTTCCCCTCGTGTTCGCGCCGACGGGCGCCGCCAATGGCGCGCTCACGTTGAATTACGG
Organism: Steroidobacteraceae bacterium; assembly: GCA_035997505.1. Lineage (GTDB taxonomy): Bacteria > Pseudomonadota > Gammaproteobacteria > Steroidobacterales > Steroidobacteraceae > Bog-1198. Next base: position 1,952 of record DASYIN010000189.1, read on the forward strand.
TTATGTCGACGCCTCGGGCGCGACTCGCTCAGGCTCGCTCAATGTTCCCTATGCCACGACGATGAACGGAATCGTCGTGGCCAGTGTTTCTCCAACGGGTCAGGTCAATGCAACGCAGGCCGGCGGCAGCCAGTCCGTGGCAGTCACTTTTACCACGACAAATGGCGGGAGCGCCGCGGGATTCCGCGTCATTACGGATTTGAGCAAGCTACCGGCGGGCTGGAGCGGCACTTCGACTGCGTTTTCCTGCGCCAGCGTCAGCACGGGAAACGGGTGTCAGCTGCAGCTTCAGTACGCACCCGCGGCCCTAACCGCCGGCACACTGAGCTTGCGTTACGGATACAACGATGCCAGCGGCACGCCTAATTTCGGTGTCGTGAACATTCCCTACGCTGCGACCACCAACGACAACGTCATCGGCACCGCCGCACCTTCGGGCCAGATTACGGCCATGCTGGGTGCGCCCGGTCAGCCGATCTCCGTCACCTTTACCACGGACGATGGCCGTCTCGGCACGGCGCTGCAGCTGACGAGCAGCCTGACGTCGTTGCCGGCGGGCTGGAGCAGCACCGCGAGTTCATTTGCGTGCAGCGTGTTGAGCAGCGGCAGCATGTGTCAGCTCATGCTGAGTTATGCACCGACCGGCGTGGACAATGGCACGCTCAACTTGAGCTACACATACCTGAACAATGCCGGAGAGTCCAAGACCGGATCGCTGGGGATTCCGTATCAAACGACCACGAACGACAATGTGGTCGGAACCGCCAATCCGGTCTCGGTAGCGGCAACGACCGGCACGAGCAATATCGTGACAGTGACCTTTGTCACCGACGACGGCAATTTCGCCGGCGGCTTGACCGCTGATCTTTCTCTGCTGCCGCCCGATTGGAGCGCGCCGGCGAGCAGCTTTGCCTGCGCCGCCGTGAGTGTCGGGACGGGCTGTCAACTGTCGCTGACCTACGCGCCCACAGCCGCGGCCAGCGGCACGCTGGCGTTCGGTTTCAGCTACGTGAACAGCTTGGGATCGACCAAGACAGGGACCGTGTCCATACCCTACAGCGCCGCGCCGTAGGATCCCTGCGCAGACAGGCTCCTAGTTATTTCTTTCGCCTCGCGCTGATGACATTCGGCACCTGCGCGATGCGGGACAACACTTTGGACAGCTGCGGCAGACCTGAGATGGCAATCCCGAGGCGCATATGCGCCACGTTGTCGCGCTTATCGGTGACCGTCGTCATGCCTCGAATGCCGATTTTCTCGTCCGCCAGCGCCGCACTCACGTCGCGCACCAGACCGCGCCGATCGAAGGCCTGAACCTCGATATCGACGGGGAATTCATCGCCGCCCATCTTGCCCCAATCAACCGCGAGAACGCGTGCCGGTGACTTGGCGCGCAGGCGCGCCAAATTGGCGCAACTTTGGCTGTGTATGCTGACGCCGCGGCCCACGGTGATGTAGCCCACGATGGATTCCGGCGGCACCGGTTTGCAGCATCGCGCGTACGTGGACAATAGATCGCCGACGCCCTGCACTTCGACCTCGGGCGTGCGGCCCCCGCCGTCCCGCGCGCGAGCGGGCTTCGGATGTTCGTCGCGCGCACGCAGCAGACGCTGGATTGCTCCGGCGACTTGCGCGCCGCTGATCTCGCCCAATCCCAGTGCTTCATGCAGCGACTCCGCGTCCGTCAGCTCGAGCTCCCGCAACAGTTCAACCATGGGCGGCGGGGTCTTGACCCCAAGCCGCTGCAGTTCGCGCTCCAGCATGGCGCGGCCTTCGATTTTATTTTGTGCCTCGTTCTGCTTACGGAACCAAGCCCGCACCTTATTGCGATGGCGCGGGCTTGCCAGGAAGCCGGACTGCGGAGAAAGCCAATCCCGGGACGGCTGCGGCGCTTTGGCGGTTATGATTTCGACGGTTTCGCTGTTCTTCAGCCGATAGTCGAGCGGCACCATGCGGCCATTGACCTTCGCTCCGCGGGTCCTGTGCCCTAAGTCGGTGTGAACCTGGTAGGCGAAATCCAGCGGTGTACCGCCGACCGGCACATCGACGATCTCGCCCTTCGGCGATATCACATAGATGCGGTCTTGAAACAAATCGATGCGCACGCGATCGAGGAAATCGCGGCTGCCATCCGCCCCCGCGGCGGGTGCCAGCAGCGAACGCAGTTCATTGATCTTGCGTTCGTACGCTTGATTGCCGCGTCCGCCTTCCTTGTATCGCCAATGCGCCGCGACGCCTCGCTCAGAGTCGGCATGCATTTCATGCGTGCGGATTTGAATCTCGACCGGCTCGCCGCCCGGTCCGATCACCGCGGTATGAATGGAACGGTAGAGATTATCTTTGGGCGTGGCGATGTAGTCGTCGAATTCGCCGGGAATGAATTGCCAGAGCGAGTGCACCACTCCCAGGGCCGCGTAGCATTCCGCGACGTTGTTCACCAGGACGCGCGCCGCGCGTATGTCCATGAGCTGTTCGAAGGCCAGCTGTTTGACCTGCATCTTGCGCCAGATGCTGAAGATATGCTTGGGGCGCGCTTCGATGGCGGCTTCGATCCCGGCGGCGTGCATGGCGTCCTGCAGCAGCCGTTTCAGTTCATCGATGTAACTTTCCCGCTCGGCGCGGCGCGTTTTCAATGCGGCGGCAATATGCTTGTACTGCAGAGGCTCGAGATAGCGAAACGCCAGGTCCTCGAGTTCCCACTTGACTTGCCAGACGCCTAAACGATTGGCGAGGGGCGCGTACACTTCGCGGGTCTCGACCGCCAGCGCACGCTGCCGCGCCACCCCTATGTTCTTGGCGGACCGCATTCTCTGCAATTGCTCGGCGAGGCGCACGACAACCAGCCGCACATCGCCGATCACCGCCAGGAGCATTTTGCGCAGCGCCTCGGCCTGCGCCGACTCCAGCCCGCGCTCCGGGGTCCAGTCCGCCGGCAAGCCGAACTGCCCCAGTTGTTCCAATGCGCGGGCCAGCCGAATCGGCTCGGCGCCGAAGCGCTTCGCCGCGCCGTCGTGTTCCAGATAGCCGCCGGCCAGCAGCGGCTGCAGCAGTGCGGCGATGACCACGTCGTCGTCCGCGTCCAAAATGCGCACGATTTCCGCCACGTCGAGCGCCGCGGTGCGCGCCAGGTCTCCCTCAGGCGGTAGAGCAATCTCGTGCAGGGCCGCGATGGCGGCGTGCACCTTGCTGCTGGTATCCCTGGAGCTTGCGGTGGTTTCCATTTGGCGAGGCCGTGGGTGGGTTTAGGCGGCTATTGCCGGTATCATACTAGGGCCATGCCAGCGTCCACGACGAATCAAATTGCGCGACCTTAAGGTAACGACTGTCCGCGTGCTCGGCATCGATCCTGGATCGCAGCGCACGGGGTTCGGTGTATTGGATGCCGTGGGTAATCGCTTGGCCTATGTGGCCAGCGGTGTGATTCGAACCAGCCAAGCCGATTTTGCCGCTCGGCTTTGCGAGATATTTCGCTGTATGCAAACCATCGTTGCGCAATATCAGCCGCAAGAGATTGCCATCGAGAAAGTGTTCGTGAATCGCAATCCTGACAGCGCCTTGAAGTTGGGTCAGGCGCGCGGTGCGGCGATATGCGGCACCGTGGAGGCCAAAGCGGAAGTGTTTGAGTACGCCACGCGGCAGATCAAGCAGGCGGTGGTGGGAACCGGCAATGCCGAAAAGGCCCAGGTGCAGCTGATGATGAGAAATCTGCTACGGCTCGACGGCCCGGTGCCTGCCGATGCAGCCGATGCGCTGGCGGCAGCCGTGTGCCACGCGCTGCGCGGGCGCGCGATGCTGTTGCGGGCGAGCCTAGGCGGATGATCGGCTTCCTCAAGGGCCGGCTTGCGATGAAGCAGCCGCCAACCCTGATATTGGATGTGAACGGGGTCGGCTACGAGTTGGAAGCACCGATGTCCACGTTCTATGGCTTGCCCTCGACCGGCGAAGCCGTGGCGCTGTTTACTCACATGGTGGTGCGCGAGGATGCACATATCCTGTTTGGATTCGGCACCGACAGCGAGCGGCGCCTTTTCCGCGGACTGCTGAAGGTGTCGGGGGTGGGGCCGAAGATCGCGCTTGGCGTGCTGTCCGGCGCCAGCGTCGAGGATTTTCTACGCATCATCGAATCCGAGGACGTGGCGATGCTGACGCGAATTCCCGGCATCGGCCGCAAGACCGCGGAGCGAATTCTCATCGAGATGCGAGATAGCGTGCAGAAATTCTCGATGCCTGCGCTCGACGGCAACCCCTTGGCCGCCGGCGCCGCACAATCTCCGCAAAGCGAGGCGTTCAGTGCGCTGATCGCCTTGGGATACAAGCCGCCCGAAGTCACCCGGCTGCTCAAATCGGCCGATGAACCGGGGTTGTCGACCACGGAAATCATCCGGCGCGCCCTCAAATCAGCCGTGAAGGCCTAAGCGCGCATGAGCATCGAGCAGGATCGCGTCATTGCAAGCACCGGCCGCCGGGACGAGGAAATCGTCGATCGCGCGGTTCGGCCCAAAACGCTCGCCGACTATGTCGGTCAGCCCAATGTCAAAACGCAGATGGACATTTTCATGCAGGCGGCGCGCAAGCGCGGCGAGGCCCTGGATCATGTCTTGATATTCGGGCCCCCCGGTCTCGGCAAAACCACGCTGGCGCACATCATCGCCAATGAGCTGGGCGTCAATCTGCGCCAGACCTCGGGACCGGTGCTCGAACGTGCCGGGGACCTGGCGGCGCTGCTCACCAATCTCGAGCCGCGGGACGTGCTTTTCGTCGACGAAATTCATCGCTTGAGTCCGGTCGTCGAGGAAGTGCTCTACCCGGCAATGGAGGATTCCCAGCTCGACCTGATGATCGGCGAGGGCCCCGGAGCACGCTCGATCAAGCTGGATCTGCCCCCATTTACGCTGGTGGGCGCCACGACGCGCGCCGGGTTGCTGACATCGCCTCTGCGCGATCGATTCGGCATCGTGCAACGGCTCGAATTTTACAGCACCGAGGAATTGACCCAGATCGTCATTCGCAGCGCCTCGATCCTGCAGCTGAATCTGCAGCCGGACGGCGCGGATCGCATCGCCGAGAGGTCGCGCGGCACGCCGCGCATTGCGAACCGGCTGCTGCGCCGGGTTCGCGATTTCGCCGAGGTCAAGGCGGCGGGCATCATCAGCGGCGAGGTTGCCCTGGCGGCCCTCACCATGCTCGAGGTCGATCCGGAGGGGTTCGACATGCTTGATCGCAAATTGCTGCTGACAGTCATCGAGAAGTTTGAAGGCGGCCCGGTCGGCGTCGACAGCCTGGCGGCCGCCATGAGCGAGGAGCGCGGCACCATCGAGGATGTGATCGAGCCGTTTCTCATTCAGCAGGGATTCTTGATGCGCACCGCGCGCGGCCGCGTCGCCACGCGCGCCGCCTACGCGCATTTCGGGCTCGCGGCCCCGGCCATCGAGCGGGATTTGAACTTGCCGCTGTTCCGGGACAGCCAGTAGATGTCCCCGGCGCTTGAGTTTGCCGCGACATTCAGCGTTTATTGGGAAGATACCGACGCCGGCGGCGTCGTCTACTACGCAAACTATTTGAAATTTTTGGAACGCGCCCGAACCGACTGGCTGCGGGCGATGGGCGTCGACCAGCAGCAATTGCGCGCGGAACGCCAATTGCAGTTCGTCGTGGTCAATATCAGCGTCGATTTTCTACGTCCTGCTGTACTGCATGATGAAATTCTCGTCACAGCGGAACTGAAACGTCTCGCCGGTGCCACAATACATTTCAAGCAAACGATAATGCGGGGCGACGAGCAGTTGATCGATGCCGTTGTAAGAGTTGCCTGCCTCGATTCCGGCACGTTAAAACCACGTGCCATCCCTAGGGATCTTTTCACGGAGTGGCGGAATGCCCAATGACTTGTCGGTTTGGAGCATGGTTCTCGATGCGAGTCCCATCGTACAGGTGGTGGTGGCGATTCTCTTGCTGGCTTCAGTGGCCTCATGGGCCGTCATCTTTCGCAAGAGCCAGGTGATCGGACGCTCGCGCCGTCAGGCCGAGAAGTTTGAAACGGCCTTCTGGTCCGGCGGGGACCTGGCCACCTTGTATCGGAACATTGAAACCAAGGGACGCGCGGGCACGGGACTGCAGAGCATTTTCGAGTCGGGATTCGGCGAGTTCAGCCGGCTGCGCCAACAGGGGATACCGGCGGAACAACTGTTGGATGGCGCGCGGCGAGCGATGCGCGTTGCGCAATTGCGTGAACTCGATCGCTTGGAGAGGCACTTGGCGATGTTGGCCACGGTCGGCTCGACCAGTCCTTATGTGGGCCTGTTCGGCACGGTGTGGGGCATCATGAGCGCGTTTCACAACCTGGGAAATGTACAGCAGGCGACGCTGGCGGCGGTGGCTCCCGGAATCGCAGAAGCGCTGGTCACCACGGCCGTGGGCTTGTTTGCCGCCATCCCGGCGGTCGTGGCCTACAACCGTCTTGCCGATCAAGTCAGCCGTCTGGAGCTGCGCTTCGATACCTTCGTTGAGGAATTCTCGACGATCTTGCAGCGCCACGGTTCCACCCGGACGCAGGTGTAGCCGATGCCCGCGCGGCCGCGTCGTCGACGCTTGATGGGCGAGATCAACGTGGTGCCGTACATCGACGTCATGCTGGTGCTGTTGATCATATTCATGATTACAGCCCCGCTGCTCAAGGAAGGCGTCAAGGTCGAACTACCCGATGCCGGCGCCAAACCGATCGATGCGGATTTCCTGCAGAAGCACGAGCCGCTCATTCTGACGATCGATGCGGGCGGACGCCTGTACATCAACTTCGGCCAAAACCAGGATCAAGCGGTGTCGGAGTCCACCGTCAGCTCGCGCACGGCGGCACTTCTGCGCCGCGATCCGCAGACCCCGGTGCTCGTCAAGGCCGATACCACCGTCCCCTATGGGACCGTGGTGCGCGCCATGGTGCTGCTGCAGAAGGCAGGGGCCTCGAAAGTGGGTTTTCTGACCGATCCGGTGCGCAATGTGCCGCCGCCGCGCGGAGCCGCCAGCGGAGCGCGCTAGATGCCCGGATTTCTGCGCGAACATTCGTGGCCAATCGTGTTCTCCGTGGGGCTGCACGGCCTTTTGGCGGCGGCGCTGGTGGCGGCCACGTTGCTGTCCATCCATACCGCGTTGCCCAAGCTCGAGCCGATACCGGTCGATGCGGTCGTGATCGATTCGCAGGTGCTCCATGCTGCACAACACGCGCTGACCGAGCGGGCCGAACAGGAGGCGGCGCGCGTACGCGCGGCCACTGAGCAGAAAGCGGCGGCGGATGCCGCTGCGGCCCAGGCCGCAGCGGATGCGCAAATGGCGGCCGAACAGCAGAAGGCGGCGGAACAGGCCAAGGCTGCCGCGGCCGACGTTGAGCGCGCGAAGCAGGCCGAGTCGGCCCGGGTGATGCAGGCGCAGACGCAGGCGCAAAGGGCGGCGGCCACAAAGCATGCCGAAGATATGAAACGTGCTGAAGACGCGAAGCGAGCCGAGGATGCCAAGCGGGCCGATGACGCCAAGCGCGCAGCGGACACGCGGCAAGCCGACGATGCCAAACGTGCCGCGGACCTCAAGGCAAAGACCGAGCGCGAGTCTGAATTACAGCGCCAGCTCGCCGATGAGGAGCACCGGAGTGCGGTGGAGTCCAGTCCGGCGCGTGCGCAGTATGTTGCGCGTTTGGCCGCCAGAATCCAGAATGCCTGGATCAAACCGCCCTCGGCGCGTGCCGGGCTCGATTGTGTTGTAAACATTACACAGATTCCAGGCGGCGAGGTGACGAGCGCGCATGTCAGCCAGTGCAACGGCGATGCAGCGGCGCGGCAGTCGATCGAGAATGCGGTATACCGCGCATCGCCCCTGCCGGCGCCGCCGGATCCGGCATTGTTCGAGCGCAATCTTGTGATTCACTTTCATCCTGACGAATAGAGTCCACCTCATGCATAAGCAGTATTCGCGTTTGGCCCTTCTCAGCCTGACATTGGCGTGTGCCATGGCGCGTGCCGAGTTCGTCGTTGAGGTCACCAAGGGCCAGACGGAAGCCATTCCGATTGCCGTCGTGCCGTTCGCCTCGCCGGAATTGGCGGCCACATCCTTCGATGTCGCGCAACTGGTGAGCGATGACCTGGCGCGCAGCGGCCGGTTCAGGACGATGGATCGCAAGGACATGATCGACAAACCGCACAGCGGGGCGAGCATTGGATTTGATGACTGGCGCCGGCTCAACAACGACTACATGGTCGTGGGAACGATGGCTCCCGATGGCACGGATCACTTCAGTATCACTTACGAGCTTTACAACGTCCTGACCAAGCAGCGGCTGCTGGGCTTTCAGATCAGCTCCAACCGGCCGGGCTTGAGGTCCGCGAGCCATCAAATCGCGGATGCGGTATTCGAAAAAATCCTAGGTATTCGCGGTGCATTTTCGACCCGCATTGCCTATGTGTCCGTGCTCGGGCACCTCCCTGACAAGACCTTTCAGCTCCTCGTGGCGGATGCGGACGGCGAAAAGCCGCGCGTCGTCATGCAGTCCCACGAGCCGTTGATGTCGCCGGCGTGGTCGCCCGACGGTTCCAGTCTGGCCTACGTCTCCTTTGAGGATCGGTTGCCCTCAGTCTACGTGCAGACCCTCAAGACCGGCGATCGCAGTCGAGTATCCGCGCAGGCCGGTGTGAATCAGGCGCCGTCGTGGTCGCCGGACGGCAAAAAACTGGCATTGGTTCTCTCGACCCGGGAAGGAAACCTGGACATCTATGCCAAGGATTTGACCACCCAGCAGCTGAGCCGAATCACCGATGATCCTGGAATCGACACCGAGCCGGTGTGGTCCAAGGATGGTCAAAGCATTTATTTCACTTCAGACCGCGCGGGCGGCCCCCAGATTTACAAGGTTGGAATCAGGCCCGGCGACAAGCCGCGCCGGCTCACATTTCAAGGCAGCTATAGTGCGCGGCCGCGTCTCTCTCCGGATGAATCGCAGCTGGCGTTTGTGATCCAAGAGGATGGCGCCTATCGCATAGCGACCCTGGATCTGCGTGGCCGCGGCGATGTCCAAGTGCTGACCAAGGGCCATTTTGATGTTTCGCCAAGCTATGCCCCCAACGGAGCGGTTCTGATATACGCAAGCCGCGACAAGGGGCGAGGCGTACTGGCGCTGGTCAGCGCCGATGGCCGAGTCCAACAGCGCTTGGTTTCGAGCGAAGGCGAACTGCAGGAGCCGGCATGGGCTCCGTTTTGACCTAACAAATGCATACACAAATACACTCATCGTCGGTACCCTTACACCCACTTGGAATACCACTCGCACTTCGGATGGAGAATTAAATGAAACGCATCTTATTGATCGCCTTGGCTCTGACAGGAGCGGCGCTGCTGGCGGGTTGCCCAAAGAAGCACAATGTGAACGACGCACCCGTGGCCGGTACCCAAGTTCCGGATTCCTCGGGCAACAGCGCGGAAGGCGCTTCGACGTCCACGAGCCCTCTGGGAGGCGATGCCAACAGCAACTCCCGCGGCCTGAACGGCGAAGGCACGGGGCCTCTGGCCCGCAAGATCATCTATTTCGATTTCGACAAGTCGGAGATCAAGCCGGAATTTGCGGACATCGTCACCACCGCGGCGCACACGCTCTCGGCTAACTCGAGGATCAAGCTCAAACTCGAGGGCAATACCGATGAACGGGGAACCCGTGAGTACAACATTGGTCTGGGAGAGCGGCGCGCGCAAGCAGTGCGCCGCGCATTGATGCTGCAAGGAGTCGCCGAGTCGCAGGTCTCGACGGTGAGCTTCGGCGCTGAACGACCTGCAGCGGAGGGAGACGACGAAGCCGCGTGGGCCAAGAACCGCCGCGTGGAAGTGGTCTTTCTGCCGTGAACGCGCGTGCTTCATTCGGGCTGACGGCGGCTTGCATGGGGATGCTTGCGCTGGGCGGATGTGCTTCCACGCCCCCGGACGAAGACCCCGTGCAGATCAAGTTGAAGGATTTGGACACGCGGCTGGCGCGCATCGAGAAAGTCATGGCGAACCAGAGCCTCCTGGACGTTGCAAATCAATTGGAAGCGCTGCGCAGCGATGTGCGCGCCATGCACAACGATGTGGACCAGTTGAACAACGCGATTGATGCCGGCCGTAAGCAACAGCGGGACCTGTATGCCGACCTCGATCAGCGGGTGAAAAATCTCGACTCGCGGGGCGCCGCCGCTGCGGGGGCTGCCGCCGCCGGTGCCGCATCGGGCAGCGCCGCCGCGGCAACCTCGAATGCCGCGGATGCCGGCACAGGAGAAGACAAGACCGGCTACCAAACGGCTTTCAATTTGCTGAAGGATGGCCAATACGACCGGGCCATCGTGGCATTTCAGAAGTTTCTCGTGGTCTACCCGGACAGTGGGTTGGCGGACAATGCGCAGTACTGGCTGGGCGAGGCTTACTATGTGAACAAAGCCTATCCGGAAGCCCAGGCTGCCTTCCAGCGAGTGGTGGATAAGTATCCGCAATCCCGCAAGCTCGGCGACGCACTGCTCAAGATTGGTTACTGCCGCTACGAAATGAAGCAATGGGAGTCGGCCAGGGAAGTGCTGGGCCAGGTGGTGGCGCGATTTACCGATACACCGGCGGCGCGGCTCGCGCAGCAGCGGCTCGACAAGATGTCGGCCGAGAAACATTGATTGAGCAAGCGGTCAAAGCGGATAGATTACGCATCAATGAGATCTTTCATTCGTTGCAAGGGGAGGCTGACTGCGTCGGTTTTCCGACGGTGTTCGTTCGGCTGACGGGATGTCCGCTGCGCTGTCAGTACTGCGATACTGAGTACGCTTTTCACTCGGGCGAATGGTTCGATCTCGACGCCATCGTCGAGAAAGTCCGTGGTTTCGGCGCGGCACATGTATGTGTTACGGGCGGCGAGCCCCTCGCCCAGCCCAATTGCTTGAGGCTCCTTGAACGTCTGTGCGATGCAGGGTTTGCGGTGTCGCTGGAAACCAGCGGAGCGTTCGATGTTGCTGCGGTCGACTCTCGCGTTTCGCGGGTCATCGACGTCAAGACACCGGGCTCGAATGAAGTGTCGCGCAATCGCATCCAAAATCTACCGCATTTGTCCGCCCACGATCAGCTCAAGTTTGTGATTTGTTCACGCGAGGATTACGACTGGAGCAAGGCGTTCCTGCAGGAACACGAGCTTACGGGTCGATGCGGCGTGCTGTTCTCGCCCAGCTATAAACAGCAGTCCCCAACCGAGTTGGCCGATTGGATTCTGGCGGACCGGTTGCCCGTACGATTCCAGATTCAGCTGCATAAGATCTTGTGGGGCGATGTGCCCGGCAAGTGATGCATGAGTTCCCTTAAGCGCGCGATCGTTTTGTTGTCCGGCGGCCTCGATTCGGCCACCGTGTTAGCCACCGCTCGATCGATGGGCTACGAGTGCTACGCGTTGAGCGTGGAATACGGCCAGCGTCATCGAGCGGAGCTGGATGCGGCAAAATGCGTGGCGGCCGCGCTTGGCGCGCAGGAGCACCGGGTCATGCGCGTGGATTTGGCGGACATCGGCGGCTCCGCGCTCACCGACAGGCGGGTCGCCGTCCCCGAGAGTCTGCAGCCGGGGATCCCCGTGACCTATGTTCCCGCCCGCAACACTCTGTTCCTGGCGCTGGCCCTTGGCTGGGCCGAAGTAATCGGCGCAAGGGATCTATTCGTGGGAGTCAACGCGGTCGACTACTCGGGATATCCCGATTGCCGGCCGGCCTTTATTGAGGCTTTTGAGCGTCTCGCGGCAGTGGCCACCAAGGCCGGCGTCGAGGGAGCGCAGTTCCACATTCATGCGCCGCTGATGGAAATGAGCAAGGCAGACATCATCCGCGAGGGTATGCGTCTGGGCGTCGATTTCGGCATGACCGTATCCTGCTACCAAGCGGACCCCAGCGGCCTGGCATGCGGCAAGTGCGACTCGTGCCGGCTGCGGGCGGCCGGATTTACTGCCGCCAATACCGCGGATTTAACCCGCTACCGCTAGTGCGGTTGGCGGTGATCTGCCGGCGAAGTTCGGCTATGATGCGCGCCTGCAAATGGGACGGTAGCTCAGTTGGTAGAGCAAGGCCCTTTTAAGGCTTTGGTCCTGGGTTCGAGTCCCAGCCGTCCCACCAACCCCTCTTTTCCAGCCACTTCCGTCCAGGTCCACGGATGTCCACAAGTTCGATATAAAATCAATAAAAATAATCAGTTACAAGCAATCTGATCGTCCGGAGACGTCCGGAAAGGCGATTGACAGCGACCCGGTCTGAGGGACATTGGCCAGCGCTAATACCTTCGAGGCGATCGCCCGGGAGTGGTTCTTGCGGTTCTCGTCCGTTTGGGCGGAGAGCCATAGCAGCAAGGTGTTATTGAGGCTCGAGAACGAACTCTTTCCGTGGCTGGGTTCTCGTCCGATCGCCTCAATCGAGGCCGTTGAACTGTTGGCGTCAATTCGTCGCACCGAAGACCGCGGCGCGCGAGAGACCGCTCGTCGATGCCTCGGATATTGCGGGCAGATTTATCGCTATGCCATTGCGACAGGCAGGGCGAAGTACAACACTGCCGCAGACCTTCGCGGCGCGCTGGCGCCGGTCAAGAGCACTCATTTCGCGAGCATTACCAATCCGAGTGGCGTTGGCGGTCTTCTCAGAGCGATCGATGGCTATCAAGGTTCTTTGGTGACTCGCTGCGCACTGCGACTTGCGCCGCTTACCTTCGTGCGTCCTGGAGAGCTCCGAAAGGCGGAGTGGGCGCATGTCGATCTTATCGGTGCCGAATGGCATATTCCCGGCGAGCGGATGAAAATGGGAAAGGACTTGATTGTGCCGCTCTCGAGACAAGCCATGAATGTGCTGCATCAGTTGCACCCGCTGACGGGACACCGCCAATTCCTATTTCCCGGCGTACAACGCGTCAATCGACCAATGTCAGAGAACACTGTTAATTCTGGGCTACGACGTCTGGGT